>NZ_JACCFE010000003.1 GCF_014256275.1 Rhodococcus sp. 4CII | reverse complement strand
CGAGCGCCCGCGAGCGCACCGAGCAGAGCACCACCGCGGGTGGCCCGAAGCTGAGCGATCGGGGCCACCGCGGTGCCGGGGGCGGCCGCGCCGCATCGGTCGGCAAGCAACCCGAACTGCGCTCGACGAGTGTGCACGCTGCCGGCGCGTTCTGGCCGTGGTCCGTCGGCGCAGGTGCCCCCGCGGTCGGCCCGGTGATCGGCAGCCACCTGGTCACCCACGCCCCGGTCTCGTTCGGGCTGCTCAACTGGTTCCGCCGCGGCTTCATCACCGCCCCGGTCGCGTTTGTCCTGGGCCTCAACGGCTACGGCAAGTCCTCGTTCGTCCGCAAGGTGATTCTCGGCGCGATGGCACAAGGGGTGACCGCGCTATTCCTCGCCGACAAGAAACCCGACTACCGCAAGATCGTCGAGGAAGTCGCCGGTGAGGACGCGGTCGTCGATGTCGGCTACGCCTTCGGACACATCAACCCACTGGCCGGTGGTGTGCTCGGGTCGATCATCCCGCGACTGGCCGCGTTCCCCGATCTGCAGCTGCGTTGGCTCGAGGAACTGCGGGGCCGCCAGACCGAAACTGTGAGCGCCCTGATCGAGTTGCGGCGCGGACAAGCGCTCGAGGACTGGGAAGAGTCGATCGTCGGCTCGGCCATCGCGATCCTGTTTGACGAGAAGGGCTTCACCCCCGACGAGCCGCCGCTGCTCGAGGACATGCTCGGCCTGATCATCGAGGGACACCCCCAGCTCCTCGAGGACGCCGGAGTCGACACCATCGAGGACTACCGCGAGGCGGTGCGGCCGCTGCGCCGCTCCCTGCGCGCCTTCGTCAATCCCAAGAGCCGGTTCGGGCGGATCTTCAACGGACAGACCACCCATCCACTCAGTCTCGATCACCCGGCGATCGGCTTCGATGTCTCGCACATCCCCAATGGGGACAAGAAGCTGCGAGCTGCGGTGATGCTGGTGTGCTGGTCGGACGGGTTCGCCCTGATCGACGCAGCGAACGCCCTGACTGATGCGGGCCTGGCTCCGCAGCGGTTTTTCGAAGCGGTGATGGATGAAATCTGGGATGTACTCGGACTCGGCCCCTTCATGGTTGACCGGATCGATGCCCTCACCCGCCTGAACCGGCAGATCGCCACCGGGCTGTGGATGATCACCCACTCGATGGCGGACCTCGAGACCGCCGCCGACGGCGCCACCACCTCCCGCGCGGTCGGCTTCCTCGAGCGCGCCCGGGTGAAGATCATCGGCCCGATCCCGGAGAAGGAAATCGACCGCCTCGACGGCGTGGTCACCTTCACCGACACCGAAGCCGACATGGTCACCAAGTGGTCGTCCCCGCCGCCGATGACCGGTGAGCAGCCTCGGGAAGACCAGCCCGCCCCGCCCCCGCCGGGAACCGGAAACGTGCTGATCAAGACCGGTGACGACCCGCGCGCCCCCGGAATCCCGGTGCACGTGATCTTCACCCGCTCCGAGATCGAATCCGGAGTCCACAACACCAACGCCCGCTACACCGACACCGCCGCCCGTGAGGAGGACGCCGCGTGATCCCGCAACGCCGCTACCGGGACGTCTCCCCGGAACTGAGGACCGCCGCCGTCAAGAGTGTCGCCCTCCTCCAGAACGAGGTCTCCTCCCGCTGGCGGGCGATCCAGCTCGTCGCCGAAGCCACCGGCGTGCACCCGAACACGCTGCGCAACTGGGTGCAAGCGCACCCCGACGGACCCCGATCCCCGCGCCGCGACCTCGAACGCGAACTGCGCGAACGGGATGCGGCGCTGGCCGCGGCGTCGGAGATGATCGCCGACCTGTCGTCGCGGATCCCAGGCCACGCCGGGCGGGACTGAACCCGGCCGTGGACATCAAGAAGCTGGTCGCCGCCGCCGTGGCCGCCGTGTTGGGACTCGTGCTGCTGGTGGTCGTCGTCGCCTCCGACAGCGGCAACGAGTGCCCGGCCCCGGCGACGCCCGGCGGCAGCACAGCTCCTGCCGGATCGCTGGTCAAACCGACCAAGTCCGGCACCACCACACTGACCTCGGGATTCGGGCCGCGGTGGGGGACCGAGCACCGGGGCATCGACTTCGCCGGCGAGGTCGGCACTCCCATCTACGCGTTCACCGACGGCCGGGTCATCGCTGCCGGTCCCGCCTCCGGATTCGGGAACTGGATCATCGTCGACCATCAGATCGACGGGAAGGTGGTTTCGACCGTCTACGGGCACATGTTCGACGACGGTGTGCTGGTCAAGGCCGGTGACCGGGTGTCCGCCGGTCAGGAGATCGGCCGTATCGGCAACGCGGGCGAGAGCACCGGCGCGCACCTGCACTTCGAGGTCTGGGACGGGGGCCGTCTCCCGGACGGTGTCGGCACCGCCGTCGACCCGGCTCCCTGGGTGGACCAGGCCATCGAGCCCGGCCAGGCACCGGCTCCCGAGACAGGGGAGGGGGACGGTGGGGCGCGGACCTCGCCCGGCACCTCTACGGCACCGGGGCTCGCGGTCTACAACGCCCGCCAACTCGCGATCGCCAAGCAGGCCGTCGCGATCGGGGAAGCGATGGGTGTCTCCGAGCGCGGCATCACCGTCGCCCTCGCCACGATCGGCCGCGAGTCGACGTTCCGGATGCTCGCCAGCTCCGTGGTGCCCGAATCCCTGAACTACCCGCACGACGGCGTCGGCAGCGACAACAAGTCCGTCAACCAGTACCAGCAGCAGGTCGGGATCTGGGGAACGGTCGAAGAGTTGATGAACCCGGTCACCGCGAACGTGAAGTTCTACCAGGCCCTTCTGCAGGTCTCCGGGTGGGAGTCGATGCCGGTCACCCTCGCCGCTCAGACCGTGCAGGCCTCGGCGCACCCGGAGGCGTACGCCCCGTGGGAAGACGCCGCGCACGCCATGTACAGCGAGTTCAAGGGTGCGAGGAAGGAACTCACCACCGACGAACTGTCACAGATCTCCTCCGCTGGTCGGGCTACGGCCGTCGCAGCGGGAGGCATCTTGCCCGATGCGTGCCCACCCGCAGGCGGCGAGCACGGCCCGCTCGCACCGGGCCCGTTCGGGCAGAAGGTCATCGAGGCCGCGTCCCGCTGGCTCGGCACCGAATACGCCTGGGGCGGCGGTGACGTGAATGGCCCCACCCGCGGGATCAGCGACGGCGGCGGCGCGGCCGACGCCCACGGGGACACGGGCAAGATCGGCTTCGACTGCTCCGGCCTGACCCTCTACGCCGTCTACCAGGCATCCGGGGGTGCGATCAGTCTGCCGCACTTCACCGGAGACCACTCCAACCCCGGCCAGCTCTACGACGCTCGCGGGCAGGACATTCCGTTCGACCAGAAGCAACCCGGTGACCTGATCTATTTCGGGTCCGGCGGCAGCACCCACCACGTCGGCATCTACCACGGCGTCACAGACGGCCAGGACATGCTCCTGGGCGCCCCGCAATCAGGTGATGTCGTCTCCATCCAACCGCTGTCCAACTGGGCCGGCGAAGAAATGTACGTCCGCCGGTTCGGCGACCAACCCACAGAAAGGCAACCCCAGTGACGAACACGATCAGTACGGACGACAGTCCGATGACGGCCAGCGCGCATGTCATTGGCGCACCGCTCGGACAGCACTTGGAGTGGATCTCCTGGATCGCGCTCGTCGCCGGCGCGGTCATCGTGACAGTGACGGGCGCCGTATGGCTGTGGCGGCGGTGGACCCAGAGGACGGACGAGAGATCACCCGGGATCTGGTTGTCCTTCGGATTCACGCTCACGTTGACCGGATCTACCAGCACTTACCCATTCCTCTAGGCCACCGCTTCACACGACCGGACACAGACCGACTGAAGAACACGAAGGGACAGGGCACATGACGGAAAACGTGATCGAGAACCCCGCACCGAAGAGCGTGGCTATCAAGAGTTGGGGCCAGGAAGAAGTCGCCCCGCACAACTGGGCTGCCAAGGTGCTGGGCGACCAGACCGACATCCTCGAGGCGAACGGATGGCAGATCACCGAACGTCAACGCGACCTCGCGTACCTATCGGCGCTGGAAACGCTTGATGCCGAGGTTCTCCGGCGACCGCTGCGGGGGCGGGGTCAGCCCTCCCCGCTCTACGCCAGCACGATTCACCAGATCACCGCCACCGAACTGCGGAAGGTCGCCGGTCAGCCGGCCCCGGTCAAGCCCTGGGAGAGGGTGACGCTGGGACTGCTTGTGGCGGTGGCAGCGATTACGGTCGGCCTCACCTGGAAGGTGGGGGACACGGCCAGTGGATTCCTCCGGATCGACGACACACTCTGGTTGGGGCCGCAACGGCAACAGACGGCAGCGAACTGGCTGTTCTGGCTCGGGCAGACCGGTGCCATCGCCGCCACGCTCCTGCTGGTACCCGCCTTGGTCACCACGGGGATCACCCTCGTGCGCCGCGTCCGACCGCGATACACCAGTGGCGCCTTGGCCCTGGCCATCGCCGCAGCCGTGGTGTGCATGGCCACTGTGGTCACGACGACCTTCATCGCGATCATGTTCGCCGGACTGGGCCGGTGACGACATGAATCGGCATCACAGCAGGACGATCCGCAGCAGCGTCGCCGCCGCGATGGTGACGGCAACCCTGTTGGCGGCCGGGTGCGGCAGCTCCGACGACGGGCATGACCATGCCGCCAAACCAATGGATTCCGGTGGCCCGACGGCAGCATTGACGACCCCACCACCGCCGCCGCTGCCGGAACAGTTCAGCAGTGTCGATCAGAACGATCCGGAAGCGGTGATGGTCGCCGCCGCGCAGACCCTGTTCAGCTACACCCCCGCGACGGACCCGACCCAGGCCGCTGGCGCCGACCGGGCCGCCCCGCTGCTCGACGAGCGGTTCTACGCCGAGAACAAGGCGGCGTTCTCCGTGCTGGCACCGATCACCGGCGCCCAGTGGGACCGGTGGACGAGTGCGAACGCGACCGTGACAGCCCGCGCGGCGCTGACCGGAGACAACCATCCGCCCGACGCCCCCGCCCGGATCTCGCGGGTGGTCGCCGTCACCCAGACCGCGACCACCCCAGCCGGAGCGGTGCTCGATGAATCCACGGTGGCGGTCTACATGAGCGCAACCCGTCTCGGGGTGTGGCGGGTGAGCGCTCTGACCGTCCGCTGACACCGGACAGGTGACCGACAGCTGCAACGACATTTCAGGAGTGATGATGACGAGTTCGACCAAGACGGTCGTGGCCACGACCCTCGGGCGAAGGGAGCGGCGATGAGTGACCGTGGAGTCAAGGATCCAGTCAATTCGGCACGCGAGGTGTATCTGATCGCGGCAGTGGTGGCCGTCGTCGGGGTGGTGGGCGGCGGGGTGATGCTGGCGCTGCGCCTGGGCACCGATCAGGAGGTGCCGGCGAACCCGGCCGTGGTCCTGATCGACCTGGTGAAGGGCCATCTTCAATGGTCGACCACCGCAACGGTGATCATCACGGTATACGCAGTGCTGGTGCTGGCGGCAGCGTTCGTGATTTTGGTGCTGGTGGCTCGCAGCCGCGGCAAGCGCACCCGCGTCGACGACAAGGCCAAGCACATGGGCCGGTTGCGGGACGTGGGATCGCTGACCGAGAAGCGGTGCCGTAAGGAGTCGGACCGGTTGGGCGTGATCCTCGAAGAGGGTGCGGCGCCGGGGGTCCCGATCGGAAAGCACCTGTTGTCGGGGCAGAACCTGTACGCGAAGTACGAGGACATGCACGTCGACATCTGGGGTCCGCGTTCGGGAAAGAGCAGCTCCCGGGTGATTCCGGCGATCCTCGAGGCGCCCGGCGCGGTGCTGACCACCTCGAACAAGCGGGACGTGGTCGATGCCACCCGCGACCCGCGTGAAGCCAAGGGCGGGAAGGTGTGGATCTTCGACCCGCAGAAAGTCGCTGACGGGGAGAACACCTGGTGGTGGGATCCGCTGTCGTGGGTGACCGACGAGGTCCGGGCCGCGGACCTGGCCGCGCATTTCGCTGCCGGCGACGACGGCCTGGACGCGAAGAAGGATTCCTTCTTCGACCCGGAGGGCCAGGACCTGCTCACCGCCCTGTTCCTGGCGGCCGCGGCCGAGCAGAAGCCGATCACCCAGGTGTACACGTGGGTCACCGACGAGACCAACGTCGAACCGGTCAACCTTCTCCGCAAACACGGCTACGACCTGCACGCATCCGGTCTCAGTGGCCAGTACAACGCTCCGGCGAAACAGCGCGGCGGTGTCTTCGGCACGGCCCGGAAGATGATCCGCTGCTTGAAGATGCAGTCCATCCGGCCGTGGGTGTCGACCGACGGCCAGCGAAACCGGGTACCGCATTTCGATCCGCGGGAGTTCGTCCGCTCGAACGACACCATCTACCTGCTCTCCCGCGAGGGCAACGGGTCCGCCGGACCGCTGGTGACCGCGCTGACCGTCGCGATCTGTGAGGCCGCCGAGGAACTGGCGACCCGGTCGAAAGGTGGGCGCCTGCCGGTGCCGCTGCTCGCCGCCTTGGACGAAGCAGCCAACGTCGTCCGCTGGACCCAGCTCCCAAAGCTGTACTCCCACTACGGTTCTCGTGGAATCGTGATCATGGCCATCCTGCAGAGCTACGCCCAGGGCACCGAAGTGTGGGGCAACAAGGGCATGGGGATGCTGCACTCGGCCGCGAACGTGAAGGTCTACGGCGGCGGCTGCGAGGTCGCCGTCGACGACAACTACCTCCGATCGCTGTCCACCGCGATCGGGGAGCACTGGGAATACAGCGGATCGGTCTCCTCCGGTCGCGGAGGCCGCTCCACCTCACGTCAACGCACGAAGATCACCACCTTCACCGAGTCCGAACTCGAAGAACTGCCCCGCGGCCGCGCGATCGTCCGCTCATCCGGGAACCGGGCCACCCTCGTCAAGACCGTGCCCTGGTGGGAAGGCCCCTACGCCGAGCAGGTGCGGGCATCGATCGCACGTCACGATCCCGAAGCGGACAAGACCCTCGCCGAAGCGGTGACCCTCACCGACGACGCCGAACCGAAAGAGGTACAGCCGGTATGACCAGCCTCGACGAGTTCGACCTGCCCGAACCGCCCGACGAGGACCTCGCCCCACCCGAGGATCCGTGGGCGCCGCCGCTCGAGGGTCTCGTGCCCGCACCCGCACCGGCGGCTACCCCGGCCGACGGGAACGGTGCAGGCGACGCCCTCGCGCTGTCCGACGAGCTGAGCGCCCGGATCGGGAAGGTCACCGGGACGCTGCTGAGTACGCAGATCAAGGCGATCGCGGAAACTCAGCTCGCCGAGCTACTCACCCCGGAGATCTATCAGCGGATCGAAGAGCTCTCCCGGCGTCGACTCGCCGCCGAGCTGGAGACGCAGCTGGTCGCGGCCGCCCACGCAGCGGACGCGGCGGAGAATCCGCCGACCACCGTGTTCGGGTCGACCGAAGAGTTCGTTCGGGTGCGCCTGGCCCCGGGCTACCGCCGCGACGTCATCGACAACCGGGAAATCCGCTGGTGCCCTCAATGGTGGCGGCACGAAGAAGCGATCTCCCGCCTCGAAGCGCTGTGGCGCACCTGGGAACACTTCCGCCTCGACGCCACCACCGGAATGAGCGTGTGGTGGCGCGACCACGCCGACCACCACATGTCGGTGCTGATGTCTTCGGACGGCCCGTTCAGCAACTGCAGCGTCCAACACGGCCACCACACGCCGGACAACGCCATCGCACCGCTGCCGACCGATCCGGCACCCGCCGGGATGTTCCCCGACACCCGCGAGCTCTGACGCACGAAAAGGACCACTTCTCATGGATATGCACCGCGACGACGGCATCTACACCGCCACCTGCCGCCACTACGAGCACCGACCAAGTTCCGAAGGACCAATCGGCGTCACTACCACCCAGCACACCTCTCGAGCTGCCGCATTCGACGCCCTCCACGAGTTCCTCAGCACTGCTTACGAGGTCGGTCCCCGGTACGACATCACCATCACCCGCGACGACACCCCACAACGGGAAGTCGTCTTCGCCACCGGAGGGCCCGCCACAGTCGATCGCCTTCGCTCCGCGATCAACGAGGCACGATCGGCATATTCCAGCGCATGGGACATCCTCAAAGCCCACGCGAACGACCTCATCGCAGAACTGCGTGACCCGAACGCGCTCGTACACCATCCGACCCCCGAGTTACGTGATGTGGCATGGGCCGCCAGGAACCAGTACGGCCCCCGGCACCGCACCCGCGACGCCTACCAAAGCCACACCGGTGAAGCACTCGACCGCGCCAAGAACCTCGCCCGCGACGCCGGACACACCGAGGACCAGATCGACCGCGCGACCCACGCCGACCCGGATATGGACATGCACAGCCTCCGCCAGCGGTCCGCAAACATGATCCGCGACCTCCGCTCTTTCGCCACCAACTACAACCTCCCCCCAGACCAGGCCAGTGCCCTCCATGCCGCGGCCGACAGGGCCGAGGACACCGTCGCCGAACTCGCGGCCCCGAGCGGTGTCCCCCCGGCTGTCCCCTCACTCGACAGCAGCACCACCATCCAGCAGGACATCACAGCGGCCGCGAGACTCGCTGCCAGCGACTTCCCTTCCCCAGCCCGGTCCGTCCTCGTCTCACCGAACCAGCCTGAACCGACCCATAAATCCACGGCCGCGCCCACCCGCACCTCCAGCCTCGACCTCTAGGCCAAGCCCGTCACCACAACAACCGGTAGGGAGAACCACATGTCCGAAGGTCCCGAAGTCGACTCGGCAAACCACGAAGTCAGCGCCATGATGCGCGTCGCACTGCAACTGGCCTCCCGTATGGCCGAGAAGATGGCTCGCAACCGTGAGCGTGACCTCGAGCAGGCGCGCCGCGAATCAGCCGAACATGCTCGCGAACTCGCACAACGGCTCGAGACCGACCGCGCGGGCGTCGAGGCGTTTCTGCGTGCCTCGTTCGATGACCAATGGTGGAACCGGGCACAGCCCGGCGAGATCGCCGACCAGTGGCAGCACGCACAAGCGTGGAAGGAACACTCCCATATCGCCGCGGAGGCGGTCGAACGGATCCGCGCCGAAACCGCCAAACGGTATGGCATCGACGCGGACGCTCCGGGCGCGGACGAGAAGATCGTCGACGCCCTGCTACGCGATGCCGAGAACCGAAAAGCCCGCGCCGGCGCCGAACACGGCCGATCCCAAGCCGACACCATGACGGCCAGTGAGATACTCGACCAGGCCGAGCGGGCGGATGTCGAACGCGCCGATGAGAACGAACGCAACGAGACGAACAGCGAAGACGTCGAACCGCAGGCACCTGGCGGTGATTCGCTGCGCTCGGTGGCCGACCACGACTACGACTCCGCCGAACGACGCGGGGAGGACGCCGACCAGATGAGAGCGTCCGGCATCGACGAAGAGGAAGTCGCCACCCGCATGCGCGCCGACCTCGACCAGGCCAAGCACCCGGTCGAAGCGGTGGCCGGTACGGGCAGCCATCCCAAGGCCCGCAAGGGTCGGGTCAGACGTGGTAAGTCTGCCGAGCGGACGATGACCGGCCGGTGAGCATGACGCGGCCGGCTCAACAGAGGGAGGGGTAATGGCAGAACAGAACGATGCAGTTCGAGACGCAATGCGCGGCGCGGTATCCGAGGCTCGCCGCCGTGCACGGCAGGCAACGGAGGTGGACCACCAGGTGCGTGACAAGGCCGTCGGGGTGCTGGTCACCGGCGGGATGAGCGTAGGGAAGGCGCGACGTGCGGTGGGCATGACCCGTCGAGAGCGTGCGCACGCATCAGCGCAGATGGCCGGGGCTGTGCTGCGTCGGTGGGCCGAGCGCGTTCGGGGGACGAAGTACGGCGTGAATTCGCCAATGGGTCCGGAAGACAGGCGGCATCTTCTGGCCGTGCACGGCGCGCTCGAAGAAATCTGGACCGTCGCAAGCGCAACCACCTCGCAGTGGCACAGCGAGGACGGACTGCATTCGGACCTCGTCATCTCCCGCAATGGGTGCCCGGTGCCGGACGACCGTCAGAATCTGCGGATGGACACCGCTGCCGCAGAGTTCACCAACGTCGTCACCGGTGAAAAGGTGCTGGTGTACTCGTTCGAGCGGTGGAACGGCGGACCAGGTGCAGACGGGCGCGGCACGTACCGCATCCTCCGAATCGACGGCAACGGAAACCAGATCCTGCAAAGCCCGGCCGATTATGGGCTCGGTGAGAACGCGGGCCGCTTCGGTGGTGGATGGTCTCCACCGGCGCCGGGGGACAACTCCGTCTTCGAGGCACTCGTCTCCGCCATACAAACGCAGCTCGCCATCGTGCCCGACGCCATCGGCGCCACTCCGGCTTCGGAGCTGCGGGCAGTCCGCCGGCGACGAGCACAACCGGACCTGCGCCGCCCGTAGCAGCCAGGCATGAAGTTCAGTCGATCGCCCGGTGCCGATGGAGCCCGCGGACGAACGTGCCCGCAACGACGAGCGGCCGCAGCCGTTCCCGTTGAACCCATCTCGTGACCGGGACGAGTGCACCGGCGATCGACTGAACCCACCGGAAACCTTCCGCCACCACGATGGTGCCGAGACCTGCCCACAATGCCGCCAGCCTGGGTCCGAGTCGAAGAAGCAGGTCCTCTGCCTCCTAACGATTGCTGCCACGGCTGCCGCAGTGAACACGACCCACGGCATGCTTGCGGCTTCGTATCCGTGTCGATCGAAAGATTGGACGCCTTACCTCCTGGTAAAGGTCGACGTTGAGGACCTCCACATCAGTGGAGTCGCCTCTGTCCTCCCAGCGAATCGGTGATTGGCGCAACGGTCCAAGAGGGTTGTCGCAATCGTCCAATCGTGACGGCGGGCACACGATGAGTATGGGTTTCAGAGCGAAGTGTTCGAGCTCACTTCTCAGCAAGCAATGGAGGAACTGATTCCCATGGCCATCGATTTCGACCTGAGTCCGGAGCAGGCAGCGTTGCAGAAGGCGGCGCAGACGTTTGCGGATAACCGGCTCGCCCTTGTCGAGGGCGTGATCGCGCCGTTCCCGACACCGGAGGAGCGGTTCGCGGCGATCAAACCGTTCTATCAGGAGATGGTGGATGCGGGGTTCCTCAAAGCGCTTCTGCCGGTCGAGTACGGCGGTACCGCGATGTCGTCGCTCGACTTCGCAATCGCGGCAGAAGAACTCACCCGCGCGGATATCAACGTGCCGACTGCGCTGCTCGGTACCGGCCTCGGGCTGCAACCGATCATCCACTTCGGTACCGCCGAGCAGAAAGCCAAGTTCTTGCCGGCTTTCGCCGGTGATCAGCCGCTCCTGGCGGCGTGGGCCTTCACCGAGACGGCCGGTGGCGCGAACTTCGACACCAGCGACACCTCGGGCGGGGTGCAGACGTTCGCCCGCCTCGACGGCGACGAATGGGTGATCAACGGCGACAAGCACTTCACCACGAACGCATCAGGATGGGACGGGACAGGTTCCGAACTGATCAGCGTGTTGTGTCGGACCGACCCGGCCCTGCCCCCGGCGGAATCGTTGGCGGTGATCGTCGTCCCGGGTAACACCGCCGGTATCAAAGTTGAATCCTACATCGACACCATGGGACACCGCGCAACCATCTCTCCCCGCATCACGTTCACCGATGTCCGGGTTCCCGCCGGAAACCTCATCGGACAGCCCGGAGACGGAAGGGAGATCGCCCGCAAGACGTTCAATTGGACCTCGTCGATCATCGGTGCGGCCTGTGTCGGCCGGATGCGGGCGGCCTTCGATTACGCATTCGCGTTCGCGAAGACCGACAGGCGATCCGGTCCGGTGCCGATCATCGACTACCCGACGGTCGGCTACATGCTGGTCGACATCAAGACCCGCATCGAGGCGGCACGGTATCTCACCTGGAAAGCGTGCGATCTGTACGACAAGACCGGTGGCGCAGACGAGGAGCTGGGTCACATGGCCAAGATCTACGCATCCGAGCTGTCCGTCCAGACCGTGTACGACACGATGCGGGTGGTGGGGGTGAACTCCTACGGCGACCAGACACCGATCGCGGGGATCATGGAAGACGTGCTGTGTTTCCCGCTCTACGACGGCGGAAACATGGGCGTACGCCGGCGGCAGCTGCACGCTCTTCTCCAGCGCGCCGACTACGACCCGATGCAGTCCGCCGCCGGGATCGTGACGACCTAGGTTTCGAGCATCCGGCTACCGGTCGCCGTGCTGTTCGCGGCACGGTACTCGGTCGGGGTGCACCCGGCGTACCGCTGGAAGGTGCGGGTCAGATGTGAGCTGTCGCAGAACCCCCACCTGACGGCGATCTCACCGATGGTGACGGTGAGCGGGGCCGAGGCGAGATCGTCCATCGCTCCGCTCAGGCGCTCCTCCCGAACGCAGTCCGCAAAACTCGTGCCGACCGCCTGAAACAACCGGTGCAGGGTGCGCACCGAGATCGCCGCCTCCCGGGCGGCTGCCTCGGCGGTGACGCGTCCGAGCGGTACCGCGGACCGGATATGGTGCCGGACCACCAGACGAAGAGCCGCATCACGCTCTTCTGGGCCGTCGTGGGTCTGCCCGGACCTGGTCGACATCACCGTGGACAGGACGTCGGCAAACGATCTTTCCATGATCGTCGCGGTGGGACGGTCCAGATGGGACCGCTGATTCCACAGAGACCACATCATCGCCCCGACAACGTTCCCCGCACCGGTCGTCGTGTCGACGGCCCGAGCCGTCGCACCGTCCGTCCGCCCCCCGAGGGCCCATTGATCACGAGGAACACGAAACGACAGAACACGCCAACTGGTTTCCGTCTTCGGCTCGTTGAACTCGAGCGTGTAGGGGCGCGTCGTGTCGAACACGGCGTAACTGCCCGCCGACACGATGCAGCGCCTGCCGTCCTGCTCGCCGTAGCAGACGCCGGACAATTGTAGGTTCACGAACAACGCTTCCACTGGCGCGCGACGCACCTCACGCGGGCCATGCGTCAACAACTGCGTGCACGACGCGATTTCAGCGCAATTCGTGTCGGCCAGCGGATCGGAGCGAACCCACCCCGGCACTCCCTCGGCCGTGGCACTGCGGTCGAGGTGCGTCCGCGCACGCTTGGGCGCCAAGGGAGTGAAGGCCTCGCAGACGACGTCACCCCAGTAACTCGCCTGTTCACGGGGACTGAGATCCGAGGTGGACCAGTACGGCATGCCACCAGATTCGGCGCTTCCGTCCGGCTCTGTCAAGACCACCGGCGGCAACCCACGACACACTGAGCAAGGAGAACAAGCACCATGACGATCACCCACACAGCACCGTCCGCGACGGTAACTAATTTCCTGGCAGCACCGGTGCTGCACCTGATCGACGGACAACACGTTCCGTCCATATCCGGCGACAACTTCGCGACCTTCAATCCCTGCAACGGCGACGAGTTGGCCCAGGTCGCCTTCGGCGGTGACCACGACGTCGACGCTGCGGTCACGGCGGCAAGGCGGGCACTCGACGGACCCTGGGGGCGGTTGACCCCGGCGCAGCGCAGCAAGATCCTGTGGCGAGTCGGTGACCTCCTCGAGGAGCGGGCGGACGACTTCGCGCTCGTCGAAGCACTCGACAACGGCAAACCGTTGACCTACGCCCGCGCGGTCGACGTGCCCCTGTCCGCCGACTGGTTCCGCTACTTCGCAGGCTGGCCGACCAAAATGGAAGGAACCACGATCCCGGTCACCTCGACCGCAGCTCCGGGAGACTACTTCGCCTACACCCTGCGCGAACGCGTCGGAGTGGTCGCGGCGATCGTGGCATGGAACTTCCCGCTGATGCTCGCCGCCTGGAAGCTGGCACCTGCGCTCGCCGCCGGCAACACGGTGATCCTCAAACCTGCCGAACAGACCCCACTCAGCGCCGCGCTGCTCGGTAACGTGCTCCGCGAAGCCGGGGTGCCCGACGGTGTGGTCAACATCGTCCAGGGCTACGGCGAGACGGTGGGCGCGGCCCTGACCTCCCATCCCGGTGTCGACAAGGTGTCGTTCACCGGTTCCACCGAGGTCGGCCGGCGCATCGTGAGCGCTGCCCGCGGGAATCTGAAGAAGGTCACCCTCGAGCTCGGCGGCAAGTCCCCGAACATTATCTTCGACGACGCCGACATCGATGCCGCCATCGAAGGGGCCGCGATGGCGATCTTCTTCAACCAGGGCGAAGCATGCGAGGCCGGATCGCGGCTGTTCGTGCAGTCGAAGGCCTACGACCGGGTCGTGGAGGGTGTCGCCCGCATCGCATCCGAACTCCAGGTCGGCGACAGTCTCGACCCGTCATCGCAGATGGGTCCGCTGGTGTCGGAGAAGCAACTCGACACCGTCCTCGGCTACCTCGAGTCCGGTCGCACCGAAGGCGCCACCGCGGTCGCGGGCGGAGGCCGCAAGGGCGACGTCGGGTACTTCGTCGAACCCACCGTCCTCGTCGACACCACCCCGACCATGCGGGTGGTCAAGGAGGAAATCTTCGGACCCGTGGTCACCGTCGCACGGTTCGACGACGCCGACGAGGTCATCGCCACCGCCAACGACACCGACTACGGGCTGGCCGCCGCCGTCTGGACCTCCGATGTATCGAAGGCGCATACCCTCGCTGGCCGGCTCGCGGCCGGAACGGTCTGGATCAACAGCTACCACGTGCTCGATCCGGCGTTGCCATTCGGCGGCTACAAGCAGTCCGGGTGGGGCCGCGAACACGGCTCGTCCGCCCTCGACGCCTACACCGAGACCAAGACAGTGATCTTGAAGAAGGGATAGCAGTCCATTCTCGCCGAGGTCGGGGCGGCCCCACCGTCCCGGCCTCGGCCTTCCGGCACTGCCCAAACATGAATCGAATACACCCGAGCAGGCACACTCTCGACAGATCGCGGCAACGGACCCCGGCATTCCAGTCGCCAGGTGGATGGCCCCGAAGTGAGGAAGGCCAGCTGCTCGTCGGTCTCGCCGTCGCCTGGCTCCCATACGGGGGACCACCGGCAGAGGAAATCTGGATCCAGTTCGGAGTTCACCCCGCCGCGTACTGGCGCCGGCTCTCGTACCTTCTCTCACTCGCCTCATGGCAGAGACAACTCGGACCGGCTACCGCTGCCCAGATCCGATCCCTCGCCGTCCCCCATCTGCGCCCGCAAACAAATTCACGTTCGAACTCCAAGGTGGACACCTGATGATCGGATTTTCAATTCTCAGCTCAGTTGTGGCAGCAGTCAGGGACACGATGGTGAGGCCGGTACTGGCCTACGTGGATCTTGTACTCGTACCGAGTCGAACCTTCGAGTACATCCAGTTCGACGACGACGATATCTGAACAGTGCAGTAGCGAACCGAGTCCTGCAGTTGCTTGTCCTGATGTTGAGCAGATGCCCTCGCCAAGATGCAGCAGTCGCGAGACGCTGGTCGGCAGCGTCGCTCCTCGCGCACAACGAGGGAATCTTCAGCAGGAACTTTCCCACCACCGCTGCATCGTTCGTGGCTGCCGCAACTGCGAGCAAACTGACCATCCGAAAGCGAATCTGATAGTGGTAGCAGCTTCCCTCCCGCTTCTGCGGCCTTGTGACGGCGACGCAGTACGTGGCGAGTTACGAGTCCTTGCAACACACGGCGTAGCGCCTGTCGTCTTCGGTGGGCAGGTCCACAACGACGTGCTGCGTCTGAGCGAATTCGTGGGGACGCGCACCACGGGGTTGAAAGGATTATCGATCCCGCCCCACTCGGGGCTCGGAGGTCGCGTCATCGCCCGCCACTCACCAGCGTCGGTCCACGACTACCGTCGCTCGACCACTATCACCCATCAGTACGACCGTCCCGTCCTCAACGAAGGACTACGCTCCGTGCTCGCGGTGCCGGTCATGGTCAGTGGCCGCCCTCGGGTTGTTCTCTATGCCGCGGTCCGCGAATGCATCCCGATCGGCGAGCGCACCATCAACCTCGTCCTCGGTGCGGCGCGCCGGCTCGGCACCGAAATGTCCGTCCGCGATGAGGTAGATCGCCGACTCCAGATGCTTGACGCACTCAAAGAATGCGGCACGAACAGCTCGACAACCGAGGAGCTTCGCGACATCCACGCCGATCTGCGATCGGTGGCACAACTCGTCTCCGACAAGACCGTGCAGTCGCGACTGCACGAATTGTCCGAACGGATTGCCGCACTACGCCGGCCAGAGAACGCTCTCGGTCCGGAGTCCGACGTGCGACTGGCTCCACGCGAGATCGATGTGCTGTCACAAGTCGCGCTGGGATGCACCAACAGTGAAGCTGCCCAGCGGCTCTCCGTGGGAACCGAGACAGTGAAGAGTTATCTCCGCAGCGCGATGAACAAGCTCGGGACGAGTTCACGTCACGAATCTGTTGTCACTGCCCGCAAGCTCCGACTACTACCCTGACCGGAGCCCTGTGTCGGGTTCGCGGGGGTTCTCCTACGGCCGAAGCGCACGGTGTAACTGGCAGCGCTGCCCGTGTGGTGGGCGTCGCAAATCTTCGGTGCTGACGTGCGCTCCTACCTTTCGTTGCCATCGTTGCCTCGTGTACGGGGGCGACCGGCGTGGGTGCGGAGGGACGGACCGATCCGGGAGGGGAGCGGTGAATCGGTGCGCCGCACTGCATCGGACGGAGGTGCCGCGTTGTCGAGGGCGGCGAGCCGCCGCAGCTCTTCCTGCTCCGGGGTGAGTGTCGAGGTCGTGGCGTGCTTCTGTGTCGCCTCGGTCCGTGCGGTATCCGGCACCGGAATTCGTGGTTGCTGGGCGGCATGAATGGTGGCGAGTTCGTTGCGGACGGCGTATTCGATGTCGAGTGCACGATGCAGTTCGCCCGCCGCGCGATGTGCATCCGCGATTGCCTCCATGGCTTTCATCAGCTGCCGCAACAGAAGCATCGCGGACACGCTCGTCGGCAGCTGCCCACTGGT
Organism: Rhodococcus sp. 4CII; assembly: GCF_014256275.1. Taxonomy (NCBI): domain Bacteria; kingdom Bacillati; phylum Actinomycetota; class Actinomycetes; order Mycobacteriales; family Nocardiaceae; genus Rhodococcus; species Rhodococcus sp. 4CII. The sequence continues at coordinate 289,372 of NZ_JACCFE010000003.1, read as the reverse complement.
CTGCATCACGATCAGTGCGGCCCCGCCCGCGGACATAGTGCCCTTCGGCGCCCGGTACGCCCGGTACGCCGGAAGCTGCGCGGAACGGGCGAGCTCACGCGCGGCCGCGGCCAACGGCCCGGGCGTGGGTTCGATCTTCGCCGACCACGCCGCGAACACCCCGGCGGTGCGGCCGGCTGCGCGTGCCCACTGTGCCCGGTCGTCGAGCGGGATGGACCGCAGGTAGGTGTTCCACTTGCCGATGTCCTCGGTGGCCCGGTCGAGCAGTTTCGGGTCGAGTTCCTGACTCTCACGTCCGGCACGCACGGTCGGCCGTTCACGGCGAGCCGCGTTCCACTCGTCAACCGCCGCGGATGATGCCTGTGGGCTGTCCTCCCACTCGCTGCGCAACCGCGGCAAGGTCAGGTCTTTGGCGAGATGCCCTCCACCGTAGAAGATCGGAGAGTGTCCGTTGGCGGGTCGAATCGCCACTTTGTAGCCGACGACGACATCGCCGCGACCGGAGGCAAACCGTGGCCGGGCAACCAGACCCTGGCCGCGAAGACGACGCACGAACTCGGCCTCGGAGTTCGATGCGGTTGCGCATGCGCGTACCCGGCGGGCGAGCAGTTCGCGGTCCAGTTCGGTGCCACCTTCCCGGTGGGCGCGATGCTGTTCGGCACGGTGGTAGCCACGCTCACCGGTCCTGGTGTTGCGGGACTCGATAACCGCGAGACCGTGTTCGTGTTCGAGTTTGTTGACGACTTCGCTGGCGCGGTTCCAGTCACGGTAGAGGTCGACCTTGGTACCGTCCTCGCGCACCACGGACGCGGCGATGTGGATGTGGTCGTTGCCCCTGACCGAGAGGCCGTGGCGGACCGCGATCCAGCGGGCGGGGGAGCGACCGGAGGTGTCGGTGAAGCCCATCTCGTCCATGAACCTCCGCGCGATCGCGCCCCACTTCTCGTCGGTGAGCTGCCCTTCGTCGGCGTGCAGTGACAGCGAGCAGTGCCAGACGTTTCCGTCGCGGAACGGATCGATCGGGTCACGGACCTTCGTGCCGTGCGAGTCCCGCACCTCGTTCCCATGGTCGTCGCGCAGGAAGTTCGGGATCTTCACTTCCGTGCCGAAGACCCGGCGAGGTTGATCCAGCTGACGGGCGATCTCGATCGCGTCCTGGTGCGAGAGTTCATTGTCGTCGTGCCATGTCATGATCGCCGAGTCGCCGGTCACCAGGTGCGGGTCGGAGTGTTCGTTCGCACGGCCCGGACCCTGCAGGTACGACAGCAGCCCCGACATCTTCTCGCCGCGTCCGATCTTGACGATCATCGCGCATCGAACCCGTCGAGAATCCCGTCGATCCGCGACGCCAACCGGCGCACCTCACCGAGCGTGACGCCGAGATTCTCGGGCAAATCCCCAGTGGCGTTGGCGGCCTTCGCCATCTGATTGATGTTGTTCGACAGCGCCGACAGAAGCCGGAACGCACCGAACAACTCGATCGCCAATTCCTGCCGGTCAGTGGCGGTCTCACGACCATCGGCCATAGCGGACTCGACCAGCAGACGAGGCACACTCACCTTCGCCTTCTGCGCCCGTGCCAGCAACTCCGACTCTTCCTCCGGAGTGACCTTCACGATGTGCCGATGTTGCCGGCCACCAAGGACGTTGGCGCGCCTTTCACGCCGGAAACGGCGCGGACGTTCAGTCGATTCGTCACTCACCGTCGTCACCTCTTTCCAGCCCAGCGCAGCGACCCCACCGATGTGGGGCTACACGACAGTGTCTCAGGTGAGGCGGGCACCGCCGAGTCTGACACGCCGGATTAGGTCACCTAATCCACTATCTTGCTCCGCCCGGAGCTCGATCAGTTGGCACGCAGCGCCCGCGTCGTGTGCCCGTTCTTGAAAGAAGCACAGGACGAGCGCAGCGAGTTCCTTTGCGCGATTTCCGGCCGTCCCACCTGTGGTGCGCACCCGATTGTGGGTGCCTGAGATCGAGCGGAACGGGACAGGGAATCTCGGGCATCCACACGAGGACCAGGGCGCTCCACACTTGTGGTCGGCCGGCGCCCGAACGGGCTGACAATGGGCCGCGCTGCGCGCATCCAACGCGACCTCGCAGCGGGGGAGTTGTCCCCAAGTGGGTACCGGGCTTAACGGCATTGGGCACACACGACATTTCTCCGCTCCGCTGTGTCGTGTGCACACAACGCCTACCCGGACACCCACCCGGGGACAACGAAATCCGAGCGCGACTCGACTCGCGCACACGCCGCATGTACGGCTCGAGATTCGCGCGCAACGTCTATACGATCGACCGCATGGAGAACCAGTCGCTGGAAACCGAATTCGCCGCTCTCGATGAACAGATCCGACGAGAAGCCGAGAAGAAGATGCAAGCGATCCGCGTCGTCGCCACAGCACACAAAACTCTCGCCGACACCCGCGAGGAGTTCGCGCGCACGGATGCGGCCAACAAGAAGGCCTTGACCGACGCGATCGCCGACGCCCGCAGCGCCGGATTCACCGATTCCGATCTGAAGCGGTGGCAGGAAGACGACAACAAGGCCAGCCGACGCGCACCGCAACGCCGGCCCCGCAAGAGCGCTCAGAAAGAACAGTCAGTGACACCGACCAACAGCGGAGCGGTCACCGCCTCACCCGAAACAGCGGGGGACAAGCTCGCTGCGTCGGCCTGAACCAGGCTCGCACGCCCTCGTGCCACTGACACTGCAGGTGTCGGTGGCACGCTCAGGTTCATCACGTCGGGGGGTCTCGATGAGCGGTGCCGCGCTCAGCAGACAGGGCCGGCCAGCAGAAGATGATCGGACCGCGCGCGAACGGAGCAGAAGCGCTTTGCCATTACAGTTGTAGGACCGTTCATGGGGACGGTCCTCGCCGCGTGCCTTGCCCCCATCAAACCAATGGAGGCAGTTCTCGCCGCACTTGGCTTCTTCGCTATGGCCGCCGCCTGCGAAGACACTTCCCCGCTGCGTCCGTGGTGGAGTATCCGCACCGAGGTCGCTCGCGGGTTCCGCTGGCTGGGCCTCGGACCGGTGCGGATTCGGGAGCGACAAGTAGCCGTGCGCACTCAATTGGTATGGATCCTGGTCGTTCCCATCGTGCTCCCGCTTCTGCACTGCCTCGCCGCTCCGCTTCACCGCGGCCTTCCCCGTGGTCGATCCCGCAGAACATGCCGCCAGGAAGACGCGGCAAACGGAGGCGACGACGCTCGGGCTCTACAGCGCTCTTGCCACAGCATTTCTCGGTGCAAGCCTCTTCGAGGAAATTGTCTTTCGCAGCCTCCCACTGATCGTGCAAAGGTGGCGGCCGCATGCAACGATCCTCATCGCGATCACCGCGACCACATCCGCCACGCTGTTCGCGATAGCGCACTCGGACTTCGGTACCGCGAACGTTGCCTCCACGTTCCTCAGCGGAGCGATATACACAGCACTCGCGCTCTACACACGATCACTCTGGCCGTCGATCATGGCCCACGGCATTACGACGCGATCATGATGGTGGGCTGGGTGATGAGACAACCACCAAAGCACGCCGCCAGTTCCCCGATCCGGTCAGGGTCGTGGAACTGGTTGTCGGCCCAGCCGCAACTTTTATGTCGGTCACCACACCTACGCTCTCCGGACCCAGGACCAGTCGAGCGGAGGACCGTGAACGCCACCAACGGCATCCCCACGCGCCCCGGGATGCCCGGACCTCCGGCGCCTACGAACTTCGAACAGCTCGCTTTGCTCGGGCAACCACAACCAATCCGCATTCCGGAGCAACGGTGGCACGAACGTGGCTCGCCGAGCCCACCATCGTCGCCCGGTTCGACGCCAAACGCTATCGCCGCGCCGACGGGCAATGCGATGTGTGGATCGGGAGTGTGAGTTCGACCGGGCACGGTTCCTTTCGCGCGGCGAGCCTGCCCGGTGCGTCTCGGCGCGACACCGTTCCCGCGTACCTGTTCGCCTACCAACTCGAGTACGGAGCCATCCCGAGACTGGGATGGTCCGGCACCGACGACACGGTTCTGTGCCATCAATGCGACTTCGCCGGATGCGTCAACCCGCACCACATGCGACTGGGGCACCAACGCCGTCAACCGCGCCGAGTACTACCTGCGCCGCCGGAACCTCGCCAGTCCACTCGCTGACATCCGCGATCCCGCCGGCCTCTCCCGTGGGGAAAACAATGAGGAGATCGAGAAACGAATCCGGTGTACGGAAGCAGCCGCACTGCTTCTCACACTCTGGTAATTGCCTCGGGCGGCGGCAACCGGCTCGGCCTGACCGCAGTTCCGATGGTGGTCTCTGCTACTTGACGCCACCGCTGCGATGTCCATGGTGCGCGCCGACGAATCGGACGACCCTGCGTCGCGGTCGCGGGCATTGCCGGACTGATCACCGCCGCCAGACACCGTCAGATGACGCTTGGGCGTTCGCCGCTGCGAACTCCCAGATTCGACCCGGGGGTGCCCGAATCGGGACCGTCATGTCGATCCCGACGCACTAGGGGGAAACCGCAGGACGAAGCCTGAGGGCATCGGGTCACCTGCAGACGAGACTACAACCCGCCTGGCGACTCTCGACAATCAATGGTCCGGCGGGTGACCGGTCATCGATCCCGTTCCGGGCCGAGCGTCGCCAGCGGCCGCCGGCGGCCGGACATGTACTCGGCGCCGATCTCGTCCCGCTGGTGGTTCCGTTTGCGGAACGTCATTGGCGGCTGGCTGAATCCGTGTTGATGCAACGCGTTTGCCTGTTCCCTGCTCCTGGCGCCGCGCGCTGGAGGCACAGGCGTGCGTCGGGAATGCCCCGCGTTTCCCAGAGCCTCCTTGACGTGAGCGTCCGCGTCCGCTTGATTTGCTCCATGCAGTTCGCCGCGCCAGCCGAGCACTATGACCGCTTCATGGGACGCTACGCGCCGTCACTGGCAGCAGTGTTCGCCGATGCCGCCGGCGTGACGTCGGATCAGCGGGTCTGTGACGTGGGCTGCGGGCCGGGCGGCCTCACACGGGAACTCGTCGCACGGGTAGGTGCGACGAACGTCGCGGCAATCGACCCGGCACCCCAATTCACGGCGGCATGCCGCGAGCATAATCCGGGTGTCGACGTCCGCGAGGGCGTGGCCGAAAAGCTGCCCTGGGCGAACGCGGAGTTCGATACCACGCTGTCCTCGCTGGTGCTCGGCTTCATGAGCGATGCCGACCAAGGCGTGCGGGAGATGGCACGCGTCACGCGGCCGGGCGGCACCGTTGCCGCCTGCATGTGGGACACCGCGACGGGCGGGATGACGATGCTCCGGGTGTTCTGGACCGCGGTGTGCCAGTTCGACGCCGGCGTGGAGGGCGAGTCCCAGATGGCGGGTACCGCCGAAGGCGACATCGCGCAGCGGTTTCGCCGAGCCGACCTGACGAACGTGGTCGGCGGCCAACTCACCGCCCGTGCGGATTATGTCGACTTCGACGACTTCTGGGAGCCATTCACATTTGCGGTGGGCCCCGCCGGCCAGTACCTGCAGTCCCTGTCCGGTGAGCGACGGGCGAGTGTGCGCGAGGCGTGCCGGGCAGCCCTCCCTCTCGGGGCCTTCTCTCTGGATGCCCGCGCCTGGTACGCGCGTGCGACAGTCCCCAGCGACGCCGTTTCCCCTGAGTGAGTCGATCGTCGAGGAGCAGCCGGGAGTGTCTCGTCAGCGCGCTAGCGAACGCACCCCGACAGGTGGACTTCGCCTGCTAACCCGTTCGGACCGGTGATTGCACCTGTCAACGATGGCCAATTGAGGCACCGCTGGAGACACGCCGCCACCCTCCCCGGTCCATAACGTTGCACGTTATTAACGCAGTGCGTTATGGTGGTGAGGTGATCGAATCGTTCGCCGACAAGGAGACCGAGCGAGTCTTTCGCCGGCAGTTTTCGAGGAAGCTCCCGCAGGACATTCAGCGGATCGCGCGTCGGCGTCTGTTGTTGATCGAGGCGGCTACCGACGTCAACGACCTGCGGGTGCCCCCAGGCAACCGCCTGGAGAAGCTCTCCGGGGACCGGGTGGGCCAGTACAGCGTCCGGATCAACGATCAGTACCGCATCTGTTTCATCTGGCGCGCTACCGCCGCATACGACGTGGAGATCACCGACTATCACTAACAACCCGACAGGAGCTGACGCTCCAGCATTCGACATAAGAACCCGACCAAGGAACCCGACAATGACTACAGACCTGAGCCCCATTCACCCCGGCGAGATCCTCCGCGAGGACTTCCTCGAGCCGTTCGGCATCACGCAGAACCGCCTAGCCACGATCATCGGTGTGCCACCCCGGCGGATCAACGAGATCGTGCTCGGCAAGCGGTCGATCACCGCGGACACCGCGTTGCGGCTGGCCAAGGCGTTCGGCAATAGTGCGCAGTTCTGGCTCAATATCCAGGACCGCTACGAGCTCGACCTTGCGGCCGACAAGCTAGGCGACGCCCTCGCCAAGATCACGCGTCTCTCGGCGTAGGCAGAAGAGCACTCACACGACGAACCCCGTCACCGATCGATGACCGGCACCTGATCGTTTGATGGATATGCATCCAGGGAGCTGGTGGCACGGGTTTGTCACGCTGCGTCGGCTGTCGCGATATTACCGCCAGTGGATCTTCGAGTCGTCCCGGTAACCGGGATCACCGTCGAGCACGGTGAATCCGGCCTCGGCGTACGGGGGCCTCGTCGCCCTGCCGGCGATCGGGGACTTCGCGTCGTGTCAGACATGCACATCGCATCCGAGTTCCCCAATTTTCTCGTCGCGCACCCCGGCGCCCAGCGGGTTACCCCAGCCACCGGCGCTGAGTACGAGACGACCGCGTACCGACCCCGCGGTGGTGTGCCCGGTCGCGGGGGACGGTGGCCCCTCAGCGGCAGCCGGTTCTCGCGCCGTGCCGTCGTTGCTCGAATCGGGCCCGTGCCGGGCCAGGACCGCGTCGGTGGCCACGTGGTCCTGGCGGAGGTGGCAGGCGATTGCATAACGGACGGGTGCACTGCGCCGGCGCAGCCGGTCCGCGCGGGCGGCGGCGGCGCCGTCGGCGAGCCAGCGGGCGTCGGCGCGGTCACAGCCGACCAGGAGGTGCTCGCACGCCAACCGGGCCGGGGCGTCGGCGTCGGCGTCGAAGAAGGCCGGCAGCACGGCCTCGTCGAGGACAAGCGCCGGGACCCGGACGAGTTCGTACGGCACCCGCATCATCGTGCGGACGGCGTCGGCCGCTGTCATCGGCGGGTCCTTCTTCCCGACCGTCAGCCGTCGTGGTGAAACGGGACTGCCCGGCCGCGCCGGCGACCGGTGGGAGGGGTGAGGACGGACCGGACGGCGGCGGTGCCGCCGATACCGCCGGCGAGGAGCAAGAGCAGGAGAGCGACGTTGGTGTTCACGGAAAGCAGGGTCCTTCCTCGGGAGGTGTCCGGATGAGGTGGCCAGGTATGGAAGGGTTCGGGTGCCGGTCAATTCGGTTGCGGACGCACCCGTGAGGTCGGGTCGGGGACGTCGGTGGGTTCGTCGGCGAACATGGCGGCGATCCGGGTCTTGATCTCGGCGGTGCTGAGGGTGCCGGTGCGGGCACCGGCGGTGGGGGTTCGGTGGGCGGTGGGGACGCTCATGGTGGTGGCTACTGCCTTTCTGCTTGGTGACCGTCGGCGAAATGCTGTGTGGGAGGGCGATTGTCAGATCATGAGGGCGGCGGCGGCGACCGCGGCCAGGGTCGCGGCGGCGATGGCGGCGGCCGCGCCGAGTGATCCGGTGACCGCCCAGGCCGGGCCGGCCGCACAGGCCCCCGGCGACGGCGGCGATCAGTGCGCCGGTGCGCAGCCGTCCGGCCGGGCGCGATCGGTCGATGCCGGCAGTGTGGTGGCCGGTCAGGGGTGTGGTGGGGTGCATGGACGGTGTCCCTTCTCCCGGATTCGCCGGCGTCGGTGGATCGTGCGTCGCCGTGGGGCGATGGGTCGGCTGACTGGTCAGAGTCCGACGACGGTTTCGAGGGTGCGGAGTTCGGTGTGCAGGTGGTCGAGCATCGGATGCAGGTTCGGTACCGCCGCGCGGCAGCCGGTGAGGCCGAAGACGAGCTGGTCGTCGGTGCTGGTGCAGGTGATGTTGAGCGCTTGCCCGGTGACCGGGATGGACAGCGGATACAGGGCGTCGAGCCGGGCGCCGTTCCAGTACAACGGGGTGCTGGGGCCGGCGACGTTGGAGATCACCAGGTTGAACGGGGGCCGGTGCGGTCCGCGGCGGCCGGTGAGCAGTTCCAGCCCGAGGGGGGCGGCGCCCAGGGCGCTGACCGCGAGCGCCTGCGCCTGGCTCATGCCCCGCAGCGCCGCCTTGCCCTCGCGCATGCAGGTGCGGATGGTCTCGAGCCGGTGGGCGGGGTCGGGCAGGTGGGTGGCCAGGTTGCACATCAGCATCCCGACCCGGTTCCCGGCCCGCTCGGCCCCCGCGCGGCCGGTGTCGGTGTCGGAGCCGCGGAGGTTGACCGGCACCATCGCGATCAGCGGATCGGCCGGCAGCGCCCCCAGGTCGTCGAGGAATCGGCGCAAAGCTCCGCCGCACAGGGCCAGCACGATGTCGTTGACGGTGGCGTCGGCGTGCTTGGCGAGCAGTCGCACCCGTTCCAGCGGCCAGGATCGGCCGGCGAAGTGCCGGGCTCCACCGATCGGGACGTTGAACATCGTGTGCGGGGCGCCTAGCGACAGTGGCCCGCCCCGGGCGTCGAGGGCCCGGTCCACCGCCGCGGCCACGGCCGGTGCCAGACCGGCGATCTCCCCGGCCACCCCGCGGGCGGCGCGCAGCAATTGGCCCGGCAGGGCCAGTGGATTCGGGATCTCCGCCAGGGCACTGGGCGCGGGGTGAACTGGTGTACTCAACCGGGCTCGGGCGTCCTCGGCGCGGGTGGGCTGCCAGGGCGCGGGCATGTTCCGGCGGTCCGGATCCTCACTCATGCTGCGCCGCAACAGCGACATCGCCGACGCGCCGTCGGCGAGAGCGTGATGGATCTTGGTGTAGACCGCGTACCGGCCGTCGGCCAAACCCTCGATCAGGTGCATCTCCCACAATGGTCGGGACCGATCCAGCAGGGTCGCGTGCAGCCGGGAGACCAGGGTCAGCAGTTCCGCGGTTCCGCCGGGCCGGGGCAACGCGTCCCGGCGGATGTGATGGTCGAGATCGACGTGGTCGGTGGTGTCCCAGCCCCACTGGCCCAGCGAGGTCAGCGACCGGCGGGCCCGGGTGCGGAACAGCGGCGTGACCTGACCGTCGGCGACGGCGGCCTCGAACATCTCCCGCACCGCCCGGGCGTCGGCGCCGTCGGGTGGGGTGAACACCGCCAACCCACCCACGTGCATCGGATGCTCACGCGATTCCCCCAGCAGGAACATCGAATCGGTCGGCGACATCGGCAACAACATCGGCACAGCAGGCCCTTTTCTCCCCGGGTGCGTCCGCCAGCGGGGTCCGGGCCGGCGGTTGCACGATCACGCGTCCGTGACACCACATCACAAAAATGTGTGAGATGAGTCACAAGTAGGTGTCGATGCGTTCCTTTGTACAGCAACTCGCCGGATATGTGCTACTCGGACGGTCGTCCAGCATGTTTTCGGCACCCGGTGCCACCAGTGGAAATGGCCGCATACCCGGTCTCCGGGCGTCGTTACCTTCCCATGCACGGTCGGCCGCACTGCGCAACCGGGTCGGTTCGGCCCCGGGCCGAATCGGTCCGATATGACCGGTTTCGGAAGATGGCCGCGGTCACGCAGTGAGCGGTCCTCCGGCTGTGGGCGGGACGCGGTGAGCGGACAGTGGACACCGCTCTTGCCGTGCCTCCCTATCTCATACCGATGACGAGCAGCAGACATGTCCACCGATTACGACGCATCCCGCACCGGCGGACCTGACGAGGTCGGCGACGATGCCCTCGACAAAACTGACCGCCTGTCGCCGCGAAGGCCGGTCGGCGGTCGACGTCGAGGACACCCACACCGCGGCAGTGTGTGTGGAGCATGGGCTGGGTACCCGGCGGTCATGGGGTCCGATCTCGAGGGGCGGTTCCACCGGGAGGCGGAAGTGGCCGGCCATCTGCTCGCGCTGGTGTCCGAACACCAGTACGCGGCCCTGGGGCAGGAGCTGTCCGCGCTGGCGGCGCCGCCGGACACCGTGCCCGGGCGCGGGAGTTGCTACGGCGGGGTGCTGACCTGGCTGACGGGCGCGATCGCCGACGTCGCCGTTGCCCGCCTGGGTGCCGCCGTGCAGGGCGAATCGTTCATCCTCGAGGTCCGCACCCCGGCCGGGCAGGTCGTCGATGCCCGGCAGTTGCCGCCGCGGCACGCCCGAGTGGCGCGGTCGGTGCTGGCCCTGCTGGCCGATGACCCCGGCACCGCCCGGGTATACCTGGGTGCCGCCGAACGCGAACCCGACGCCGACGTGCGGGTCACCACTCTCATCGAGGCATTGACCTGGCTCAATGCCCTGCTCGACGCCCCCACCCCGGCGTTCCCCGACTCACCGTGAATGCGGCCCTCGGGGGAGGAGTTCGGTCGAATGGTCCGGTCAGCGTGTTTCTTTCTCGATCCATCCCGATGAAGACAATAGCTCCGAAGACGTCGACACAACCTGCTCAGCGTGGTTCCCTGTTCGCCACCTCGGTCCAGGCGGCGACCCTGGTGGCGGGTGCGGTGGCGGGTGCGGTGTCCTGGTGGTCGGGTGCTCGGGTTCCTCCCCGGGGCGACCACCGACTACGACCCCCTCAGCGGCCGGGCCAGGAGGCGCGGGGGTCGAATCCGGCGGTCTTCTCGGCTTTCTCGTAGGTGCGGAGCGCGTCGACGGCCTTTCGGTCCAGCCGCGGCGGCACCGCGACCTGCACGGTCACCCGCAGATCACCCGGTGGGCCGCTGCGGCGCGGTACGCCGCGCCCGCGTATCCGGAAGGTGCGCCCCGATGGGGTGCCCGCGGGGATCTTCACGCTGACCCGCCCGTCGAGGGTGGGCACCGAGATCGTGGTGCCGAGGGCGAGTTCGCCGAACCCGACCGGCACGGTCACCGTGAGATCGTCGCCGTCGCGGCCGAAGACCGGATCCGGATCCACCGTGACGGTGACGTACAGATCCCCGGCGGGGGCTCCGCGCAGCCCGGGCTCGCCCTGTGCTGGCACCCGAATCCGTTGACCATCGGTGACCCCGGGTGGGATGCGGACGTTGATGGTGCGGGTGCGGTGCCCGACCCCGGTGCCCTGGCAGTCCGCGCACGGGTGGTCGACGATCATCCCGGTGCCGCGGCAGTCGTCGCAGGATTCGCTGAACCCGAAGCCGCCCTGATTGCGGCTCAGGGTCCCGGCACCGCCGCACGAGGGGCACCGCCGCGGACGGGTTCCGGGCCGGGAGCCGCTGCCGTGGCAGGTGGTGCACACCGTGGGTCCGCTGACCTGCAGCGGCAGCACCACCCCGGTGACGGCCTGCCGCAGCGGTAGCCGGGTCTGCGCCTCGACGTCACTGCCCCGCCGCGGGCGCGACGAGGCAGTGGTGGTGCGGGTTCCGTTGCGCCGGAACAGATCTCCGAACATGTCCCCGAAGCCGGCATCGCCGGAGGTGAACGTGGCACTCCCGCTCCCGAACAGGTCGGAGAAATCGAACCCGCCCATGCCGTTGGTGGCGCCGGCACTGGTTCCGGCCCGGGACCGGGATCCGGCCCGCCGGAAGGCGCCCTGCCCAGGACGATACAACTGCCGGGTCCGGTCGTACTCGGCGCGGGTGGCCGGATCCGAGAGCACCGCGTGCGCCTCGCTGACCGCCTTGAATCGTTCCCCGGCCGCCGCGTCGTCCGGGTTGGCGTCCGGGTGCAATCGGCGGGCCAGCGTACGGTAGGCGCGTTTGATCTGCTCCGCCGACGCCGTGGAGGGCACACCGAGGTCCGCGTAGAAGTCACGCTCGATCCACTCCTGCTGCGTCACAGGATATCTCCTCCCACTATCAACCAAGCTGCGTCACTAGTCACCATCACCTGGGGGCAGAATCCGATGTCATCCGGCTGTCCCGCCGCGGACCACCTCACCCGCAGCGGTAGGGATTCGGGTCCGGGTCCGGGTCCGCCGGTGGATTCGGCTCCTGCGGTGGGTCACCGGCGGTGCTGGTGTTCTCGTACCGGTCGCGGTCGATCACCGTGACCAACGCCGTGCGCAGCACCTTGTGCACGCCGACGGTGTAGCCGCGGCGCAGCACGGTGTCCACTACCAGGTCGGTGCCGTGGCCTTCGTGGCTGGCGGCCTCGTGCAGGGTGGGATCGAACCGGTCCCCGCGTTCGCCGAACGCCGAGACACCCATCCTGGCCAGGATGGTCCGGATCTTCCGATAGAGACTGTGCAGCGGCTCCCGGGCGGTATCACCGTGCTCACGCGCCCAGTCCAGGTCGTCGAGAACACCGAGAAACGCGGTAGCGACCGTCGCTTTCGCGTTCTCCGCGGCCACCGCCCGGTCCCGCTCGACCCGGCGCCGGTAGTTGGCGTATTCGGCCTGCAGGCGCTGCAGATCGGCGGTCAGTTCCGCCAGCCGGTCGGCATCGGTCTGCCGGGACGCCGACCGGTCGGCACCGGGTCCCCGGCCAGCGGGTGTGATTCCGGGTCCCCGAGGCGCGGTGCCCGTCTTCTCGCCCAGCATCGGTTTCGCCCCTCGGTCCGTGGGCGCGGGCCGGGATCCGGGGGTGTCGTCGCGGACCCGGCCGGTGACCGGGTCGATGCGGCGCCGGTCGGTGATCGCGATCGGTTCGCGCGGCGGCTGCCGACCGTTGCCCCTGCGACCGGCCTTGTCGGATCGTTGCTGCTCGTCATGTGGGGTGTTCATTTATCGTCCCTCCCGGGGTTCGTCCACCACCTCCGCGTCGACGACGTCCTCGGCGCCCTGCCCGTCACCGGAGGCTCCGGCAGCGGCTCCGCCGTCACCGGCACCGGCGCCGTCACCACCGGTCGCTCCTCCGCCCTGCTGTGCGGCTTGGGCGGCGTAAATGGCCTCGCCGAGAGCCTGGGATTCGGTGCCCAGTTTCTCCACCGCGGTCTTGATCGCGGCGAGGTCGGTGCCGGCCAACGCGTCCTGCACCTGTGTGATCGCCGACCGCACCTTGCCGGTGACGTCGGCGGGTACCTTGTCGTCGTTGTCCTTGATGAATTTTTCGGTCTGATACACCAGCGACTCGGCCTGGTTGCGGGTTTCGGCTTCCTCCCGGCGGCGGCTGTCCTCGGCGGCGTGCGCCTCGGCGTCGCGGATCATCCGGTCGATGTCCTCCTTCGACAGTGCCGAGCCTTCCTGGATCCGGATCCGGTTCTCCTTGCCGGTGCTCTTGTCCTTGGCGGTCACGTGCACGATGCCGTTGGCGTCGATGTCGAAGGTGACCTCGATCTGCGGCACCCCCCGCGGGGCGGGCGGAATCCCGGCCAGTTCGAAGCTGCCGAGCAGCTTGTTGTGCGAGGCGATCTCGCGCTCCCCCTGATACACCTGGATCTGCACCGACGGCTGGTTGTCGTCCGCGGTGGTGAAGGTCTCCGACCTTTTGGTGGGGATGGTGGTGTTGCGCTCGATCAGCTTGGTCATCACCCCGCCCTTGGTCTCGATGCCGAGCGAGAGCGGGGTGACGTCGAGGAGCAGCACGTCCTTGACCTCACCGCCGAGGACACCGGCCTGCAGGGCGGCGCCGACGGCGACGACCTCGTCCGGGTTGACACCCTTGTTCGGTTCCTTCCCACCGGTCAGCTCCCGCACCAGATTCGTCACCGCGGGCATCCGGGTGGAACCACCGACCAGCACCACGTGGTCGATGTCCTTGACCGCGATCTTCGCGTCCTTGATCACCGATTGGAACGGGGCCCGGGTGCGGCCCAGGAGGTCGGAGCTGATCTTCTCGAACTCGCTGCGCGAGAGCTGCTCGTCGAGGAACAGCGGGTTCTTGTCCGCGTCCACGGTGATGTAGGGCAGGTTGATCGACGTGCTCTGCGACGAGGACAGTTCGATCTTCGCCTTCTCCGCGGCCTCCCGGAGCCGCTGCATCGCCATCTTGTCCTTGGTCAGGTCGAATCCGGAGCTCGCCCTGAACTTCTCGGCCAACCACCCCACGATCCGGTCGTCCCAGTCGTCACCGCCGAGGTGGTTGTCACCGGAGGTGGCCCGCACTTCCACGACGCCCTCGCCGATTTCGAGCAGGGAGACGTCGAAGGTGCCGCCGCCGAGGTCGAAGACCAGGATGGTCTGTTCCTTCTCTCCCTTGTCCAGGCCGTAGGCGAGGGCGGCCGCGGTGGGCTCGTTGATGATCCGCAGCACGGTCAGCCCGGCGATCTGGCCGGCTTCCTTGGTGGCCTGCCGTTGGGCGTCGTTGAAGTAGGCGGGGACGGTGATCACCGCGTCGGTGATGTCCTCACCCAGATACGATTCCGCGTCCCGCTTCAGTTTCATCAGCACCCGGGCGCTGATCTCCTGCGCGGTGTAGTTCTTGTCGTCGATCGCCACATGCCAGTCGGTGCCGATCTCCCGCTTCACCGACCGCACCGTCCGGTCCACGTTGGTGACGGCCTGATTCTTGGCGGGCTGGCCGACCAGCACCTCACCGCTGCGCGCGAATGCCACCACCGACGGGGTGGTGCGTGAACCCTCCGAGTTGGCGACCACCACCGGGTCGCCGCCCTCGAGGACACACACCACCGAGTTCGTGGTGCCCAGATCGATCCCGACCGCCCGTGCCATGACAGTCCTCCTCACACCCCGGGCGCGCCGTCGGCGCACCCGCCGAAACCCTTCCGTTGACAATTCAATTTTCTCTCCGTACAACAACCACGGTCAAGAAAATATGCCGCATCTACAGCATGTTTTCTCCTATAGGTTTGGGTCCGGGCGCCTGCCGCCGAGCCGCGTCAGGCGCTCACACCGGATTCTTCTGAGTTGCAGTGTCCCGGCGGAGGTGATCGGCGAATCTTACGAGGGGACTCTCACGAACATTCCGCGTCCGCCGATCCCGGCGCAACGACGCCGATGATCGTGCGGGCCCGAACCGACGCCACCCCACCGGTCCCCGGTCCGCGATAGCTGGGAAGATTTTCTCTTTAATTCTTGGTAGATCTTGTGCCATAATGGATCCGCTCCGGCAGGCCCGGGTCACGGGGCGCCGGCACACCGCATGGTTCGGGGGTGGTGAGGATGACGGATGAAACTCTGGTGGCACTGAAGAACTACGAATACCTGATTCTCGAGCATGGCTGCGAGAACGTCAGCCTGGTCTGGCACACCGATTCGGTGGTGTTCGGCGAGGACGGGTGGGCGGACATCGACATGCTCACCGAGCCGGGGTTCACCCCGGCCACCGAATGCTTCGCCCGCCGCGAGGACTGACCGCCGGCGAGCGTGGCCCAGGGGAAGACACGGGTGGGGAGTGCCGCGGTGGGTGGGCATCAGCACGTCGACCGGAGGTGGCGGTTCCCGGTGTTCGAGGAACCGCCGGTGCCCGGTGCGCCATCGGCCTGGGCGGAGGCCGTGGTAGCGGTCGCCCGGGATCTGCGATGCTGTCACCGCCGGGGGGCGGTGGGCTGGGACGAGGTGTGCTGGGAGCTGGCAATACACCCTCAGGGGGTGTTTCTCGCCTGGGATCCCGCCCCACCGGGTATCGACCGGCCCGGCGGGGAACCCGACGAGACCGGCGCGAGCCGATGGGTCCTCGGCCGCGGCCTGGCGCCGCGGCTGCCGGCGGTCGAGGCGACGATGTGGGTGGCCGACACCGTGCAGGCGACGCTGCTGCGGCAACTGAGGATGCCATGGCCGTGCCGCGACGAGGCCACGGTGTGGGTTCCCCGAATCCGGGACTCTCACCCCTGTTGGGTCGATCCGGCCACCGGCCGCACCGTCGCGGCGGTCGGCGACCTCGCCGCGGTGGGCGCCGACATCCAGTGACGCCGACGGGGGTGTGCGTGCCTCAGCAAACGCGGCGAGTCGGTATCACCTCATCGTCACCTGATGGGGTGCTCGATCACTGGTGACGGGTTTGGGGGATGGGCATTCCGGGTACCAATCCTGTTGCAGGAGAACCGTCCCCGGGCGGTCCACACTCCCCGGGGGATGGACAACACACAGCGGCAAGTGGGAGGTGTCGTGCCATGGTTGCACCTGCGCAGCGCAGCGGTCACGAGTCCGGGCGGTGGGGCCCTCTCGCCGAGCTCGCCGACATCGAACATCGGATCAGCCCCTTACGGAACTCGGTGCCGGCCGCCCCGTTCGGTGACAGACCACCCTGGCGGCCGCTGGCGGACGTGTCCGAGACCGAGGACGGGTACCTGGTGGAGGTGGAGGTGGAGGTGCCCGGCGTCACACGCGAGGACCTCGCCATCACCCTGTCGGCCAACGAACTCGAGATCAGCGGCAAGTTCGTGGAGAAGAAGAAGCTCGGGTGGCTGCGCACCCGCAGCCGCACCCGCCGCACCGGCAGCGTCGAATTCCGCACCCTGCTGGCCCGCGACGTCGATGCCGACAACATCACCGCCGCACTCGCCGACGGTGTTCTCACCGTCACCCTCCCGACGACCGCGGCCGCCCGGTCCCGGCGCATCCAGGTCACCACCGACTGACATGCCGCCGCCCGTTCCCGACGCCCCCACGTACCCCGAACCGGATGGGAACCCCGCCGACCCGAATGCCCTGTCCTGAACCCGCCCCGGTCGGCATGGGTGAGGGGGATCCGGGGGTGGATCGACCGGCGAGACCACGATTGCCCCTCAAGACCGAAACAAGAAGAACAATCGGAAAATGCAGAAAGGACACACGGTGATGGACGACACCGAATTCCTGTCACGGGTCCGCGAATACGGAGAGTACGACAGCCTGGGCGAGGCCACTCGGGTGACGACGGTGGTGCTCCGAAAACTCGGGGCGCGGCTGTCGCCCGGCAAGGTGCGCGCCCTGGCCGCGCAGCTCCCGCCCCTGGCGGGCGAGGCACTCGGCCCGGTCGAGGACGGACGGTCCGCACCCGCCTTCGGGGTCGAGGAGTTCCGCCACCGGATCGCCCAAGCCCTCGATGCTCACCCCACCACCGCCGAATGGGACACCAGCGCGGTGCTGTCCACGGTGGCCCAGGCGGTCGACGACAACTGCCTACGCACCGTCCTGGGTTCTCTGCCCGAGGGTTTCGCGCCACTGTTCGGCCGGACCGAAACGGTGTGAGCACCCACGACTGCCAGGGGCGCCGGCTGTCATCACCGGGCGGGCGGCTGCGCCGAGGACGAGGACGCCCGAGTGCTGGTGAGCGGCGTTGGGTGAGCCAGGGCCCGAGCCAGTCGTGCCCTGTCGATTCTGGAGGTGCCGTGCAGCCCGGCGAGGTCGGGAGCCGCGGTCACCTCCGCCGCTTCCAGGTGACCGAGGCGGGACGGTTTCGGCGTCACCAACCACACGACACCGGTGCCGGACAACATGTGCGGGCGGTGATCAGCTCGTCGGCGAGAGCACCGTCCCCGCTGCGCCACCACAGCAACACCACGTCGACACTTCCGCCGAAGTTGTCCTCGACCAATGCGTCCCCCGAGGATGTCGATACGACGGCGCAGGGGGTCCTCATCGACGTCGTCGTCCCATCTCAGTTTTCCGCACCATCATCTCCTCGGTCAGACACAGGTCGGTGGACTGTCCGCCGGCACACCCCGCCGTCGACATCGGCAGCCCCCGTCAGCTCGTGTGGGCTTCTTCGGGGTGGTCGTTCCACCCGCGACCTCGGTATCGCGTGCGGGCCGGATCGCGGTGAGCGAGGTGGCCCACCAACGGGAATGAGCGCCCTACTCGGTCACCGCGGCTGGTGGGCCCTACCTCCCGGACCGGAACCCGGGAGCGCAAACCTCGACGCCGCGGTGTCCGGTTCAGGGCCGAAAGAGTGTGCCCCATTCCGTCCAGCGCACGGGCGGCGACGGGATCGGGCGGCTCGTTTCCGCTGGCGAGCGCGACGAGGGCCTCGGCGAGGACGGACACGCCGTGGCGGCGGGCTGCACCGATCAATTCGTCGAACGCGTCCGCGGTCCCGATCCGGCGGAGCCCGATCAGCACCCCCTCGGCGGTGTCGAGGGCCGGGTACGCGTTCCCGTGCCGCCGGGAGGGGTGGTGGTGGCACGGTGCAAGGCTGCCATCGCGGACACCTCCATCGAAGTACGGGAGCGGGTCCAGTGGGGTTTGCGGGTCTTGCCCTGGTTGGTTCGATCCCACACATTCCCGGCCGGTCGACGGGTCGGAGCCGGTGACGTACTCCGCTCCCCTTTATCTTCCTGACCAGCGCACGGGTAGTTTCGATACTGCTGCGGACGCCGCATCCTGGTCGGGTGGAACCGTCACTTCGAGTGGTCGCTGGGTATCGAGGGTCAACGCACCGATCGTGTCCTGATCATCGGCGGGTTGGGCATCGGCCGCCGCCCGCAACCAGAGGTCATCGCCGACCGAACCGACGAGCTCGTCGCGGAGCTGATGCACCTCGAATGCTCTGCCCCAGATATCTTTCCGGTTCCGACCGTCGTCTACCGAATCGACAGCGGCACCGGCCGCACCGAGTCTGAGCCGCGGCGGTGACGAATCGCCGGTTCGCGGCCGGGACGGGGGAGTGGCTCCGCCGCGGCCGGAACCGGACCGACCGCGAACATCGACACCGATGACTGCCGAGACCTCAGTCGCCGTGGTCGGATCCGACCGATCCCCCGAGACGTCCGCGTCCTCGCCCGCCGAGACGTCCGCGCCCTGTGGGGCATGAGCACAGGGTGGTCTCCGCCGCCCGGACCCTGCCTGCCGGCTCATCACCCCGTCGTTCGCCGGCATCGACGCCTCAGCGGTGTCGCCGCACCGGTCCGACCCACAGGCCGGTCGCCGGGGGGTGGCACGGGGGCGGGGTGTCGCCCACGACGACCACGCGGGTGCGCGGCGGGGCCGGGGACGGCGGCGGTCGCCGGGGCCGAGGCTGGGGTTCGTCGGCCGCCCGCTCGGCTGCTGCTGCCCGCTCGGCCGCTCGTTCGGCGGCGTCCCGTTCGGCCGCTGCCCGGTGGTGGGCGGCCCGTGCCTGGGGGTCGCGCAGCAGGGCGTAGGCGGACAGGACCTGCTGGAGATGCTCATCCGCCGGCGGGTCGGTTACCGGGTCGCCGGTGCGGGTGTCGGGGTGGTGCTGGCGCAACAGCCGCCGGTAGGCGCTGGCGATCTCGGCCTGCGACGCCGACGGAGACAGGCCCAGCACCCGATACGGATCCTGCTCGGTGGTCATCACCGCGCCGCCTTTCGTGCCGACCCACGACACAGGGTGGTCCCGGGCTCGGGATGCCGGAACCACCTGGGCGGGGCGGGCCCGACCCGCACGAAGGACCCGCCCCCGCTTTGTCACGATCGGGGTGGGCACTGCCCGCCCGGGAAGGCCGATGGCTACCGGTCTGCCAGTCAATGGCGGTGCGCCCCGGTCGAATCCGGCACAACCCAATGCGGGCGGGCGGATCGGCGGTCGGCGCCGTCACAATTCGATCGGTGGGTCGGCGGTGCCGGGCGGCGTGCTCCGGGAAGGGGGTTCGCCGCGCCGCGCGGGAAGGAAAGACAGGTGAAGGAGGCGGCAGCAGGCGAACCCCTGCGCTGATGCACTCGTCTGATTCATCACCCCTTTTGTGCTCGACGATCGACTGTGCTCTACGAGAGTGGATGTGGCTGGTGGTTTCTCGGTCTCGGAGGTGAGCGCTGCGTGGCCCGGATCCCGGGGGCCGGTGGAGCCGAGATCGTCCACCCCACCGGAGCGGGAGGTGATGGGCGCGGCGGACCGGGCGGCGTGGTGGCCACCCGCGCGAGCAGGACTACGGCCTGCGGCGTGAGCGCGTCGGCGAGGATGCGGTCCGAATCAGCTACGAGCAGAGCGTATTCGAGTTCGTGCCACGTCCGTACCACCTCGCGTGCTGAGCGCTCCCAATCCTCAGGGGCGGTCACCTCCGCGACCCTATTCGCCTGTGTCATCGTCTTCACCCCCTCCCGAACCTGGTCACCTCGGGGTCAGGCGCCTACGGCCTTCCTGTCGGAATGACCGTTGCTGCCGATCTCGATCTTGCGGGGCTTGGCCTTCTCCGCGATCGGGATCGTCAACCGCAGCACACCGGCGTCGTAGTTCGCCTCGATCTTGTCGACATCGAGATTCTCACCGAGGAACAGCTGTCGGCTGAACACCCCGCGGGGACGCTCGGCGGCGACCATCTCCCGGTCCTCGTCCAGTGCGACCCGTTCGGCGCGCACCGTCAGCGTGTTCTTCTCGACGTCCAGATCCAGCGAGTCGACGTCGACTCCGGGGAGATCGAACTCCACCACGAACCGGTCCTCTTCGCGCCAGGCGTCCATCGGCATCACCGCCGGACGGGCCGCGGTACCGAGGATCTGCTGCGTCAGACGGTCGAGATCACGGAACGGATCCGTGCGCATCAACATCATGTCCACCTACCTCCAGAATCCTTTCATCCCATCAGGTAAACTTCCAGCAGATGCTGTAGGTTCGTTATAGCATCTGTCGTAGACTATGACAAGAGAGTATGCGAGAAAATTCCCGATCGGAGCAAAAAATGTCCGAAGAATCCGAACGGAAGAACCCCCAATCACCATCGGTGCGTGGGGTTTACGGCATCTCGGTGGCCGCCGAGCTGTCCGGGTTCGGGGTCGCGGCGCTGCGCCTGTATGAGGAGTACGGGCTGATCACCCCGGGCCGCACCGACGGCGGCACCCGCCGCTACAGCGACTACGACCTGGCCCGGCTCAAACGCATCGCCGAACTCATCGACGCCGGAGTCAATCTCGTCGGCATCGGCCGAGTCCTCGACCTCGAAACCCGTACCGGTGAACTCGAACGCGACAACCTCCGACTGGAAGCGGACAACGCCCAACTCCGCGCCGAACAATCCCCGGCCCCGGCACCAGAGACCGGTTCTGGCCCCGCTGCCGACGAGGACGATCTCGGCCAGGACCGACCCACAGGTGATCCAGCATCGAAGAAGGAGGCCGGCCGTGCTGGGCGCCGGCGGCGCCCGGCCGCCGGGCAGCGAACGCGTCTGCGGGACGGATCAGTCCGGGAACGCGCCACCGGCGACACCCACTGACCGCGGATCACGGTGGCACATCCGGCCCCGGCGTCGGGGGATCGGTGCTCCTCGAACCCCGGACTCGGGTGGGGAATTTCTCGAGGAACACTGACGGCAATGCCCCCCGGGGGACGGCCCCAGCCCTTTCCCTGCGGTCGCACGTGGCCCCCGGCCCCACTCCTTCGGGTGGAGTCAGCGAGGGTCGTGGTGCGGCGATGCCGGTGTCGGGTGCAGGTGCAGGTGGCCGTGGATCACTGCCCGGGCGACCTCGCCCGGAACCGGCTCCGTGAAGCATTGCAGCGCTGACCGTCGCCGTGCTAGGACCTGTGCGTCACATTTTGCGTGACACCGGAATCGAGGCGGCGGAGTGCTTCGGCACCGTCGCCGAGGCGTTCACCGCCGCGCACATCCGCCCCGCGTACACGGCGCCATCACTGGGCCGAGATTCGACCACTCGACCCGCCCCCGCCGCCGGCGGTTCGGCGCCCGCCGCTCCACCTCATCCATCGGATGACCGCAGGAATCCCAAACGCACAACCCCCGTTTCGTGTGCTGCCCCGGGTGCGTAGTACGCGGTCCACCTGCCGCGGGTCCGACCCTCTTGGGGTGTGCTCCCGGGGGTATCCGGGCATCGGGGATGGGTCAGCGTGGTGGCTGGGCGAACTTCTCCCACGCCTGATCCCATACCCGCAGCCGGGACCGGACCAGCAGTCGGTGCACCGCGGCGATCGTCAGTGTCCCGGCCGCGGCACCGACCGCCCACAGCCCACACGTGGCCGAGACCGCCAGCACCGCATTCTCGGTGCTCCCGCGGGTCTCGATGCGTTCCCCGTCCGGTCCCACCTCGAGGGTGATGGTGTCCCCCGCTCGCGCCTGCGGCTGGACCGGAACTTGTCCGGTGTGCGCACGCCCGTCCACCGTCCACCGCGCCCACGACGAGGCGCCGGTGTCGGTGATCCGCACCGCCGGTTCGGCCCGCGGATCGGAGCCGGCGTCGATCAGCAGGACCGCGGGGACCGGCCGCGACCGAGCGTGCAGCGCCCGGCTCTGCTGCTGCAAAGAGGTGAACATCTCGGTCCCCACCGCCGCGCACACCGTCACCCACAGCAGCACCAGCATGATCACCAGTGCCACCACCACCGACTCGACCCGGTCGGTGCGGCGCATCAACGGATTACGGCTGCACGGCTGCAGCCGCCACCACCGCACCGGACCCGGTGCCCGCCCCACCATGGTGTTGCCCCTTCGAATGTTCTCTTGTGCCTTCGGTATCACTACCGCCGGACCCCACCCGTCAATCCACGAGATCGCCGCATCTCGGCGCGCGCGGGTGTCACCGGGTCGGAGCCCGATGAGGGTTTGCTGAATTTGTCGATGAGGTCCTTGGCGACGCGATGAACCTTGGTGTTGGTGCGTTGGGAGATCACGGTCAACCGGGCGAAGGCCTCCTCGGCCCCGATGCCGTGCATCACCATCATCATCCCCTTGGCCTGGTCGATGTCCGCCCGAGAGGTCAGCGCCTCGGTGAGCTGCTCGACCCGCTGCTGTGCGCGCCGCCACCGGCGGGCATTGCCGATCGCAGCCGACGCGGCGGTGGTCAGCAGCTGCATCAACTTCTCGTCGAACGGATCGAACGCCACCGCGGTGCGGGCATAGACATTGAACGAACCCACCAACTCCCCGGGGCCCTCCCCGGGGGTGTCGATGATCAACGGCACCGACAGATACGCCCGGATTCCCGCCTGTCGGGCGGCAGCGGTGAATTCCGGCCACCGGTCCGCGTGTTCACCGACCACGGCGCGGACCGGCAGTCGCGACGCCGCGGCCTGTAGGCACGGACCGCGGTGCGCGGCGTACTGCTCATCGTCGATGTCGGCGGCGTAGTCGTCGGTCAGGGCCACGGTGCGCGGGCCGGTCTCGTCGAGGTGAGTGACGCTGACCGCGTCCGCGTCCGGAACCGCCGCGGCCGCGGTCTGCGCCAGCCGCCCGAGCACGTCCTCGAGCGACTCCTGCGCCGCGGTCTCCTCCCGCAGCATCGTCAGCGCATCGGTGACGGTCTCGAGGGCGCGCGTCGCCTCGGACAGGGGCATCTGATCGGTGCCGTTCACGCTCATCTCGCATCCCTTCCCGCCGGTATCGGCCAGGACCGGTGCCCCGTGCCGATGACACGTGGTTACCGGTCATCCCCCTCGGGGGCCTCGTCCACGCCGTCGTCCCGATCCTCGTCGTCGTAGGCGACGGGAACGGACTGCTCGAGCCGGTCGCCGTCCGGGGTGTCCCATCTCATGTCGAGGTCACCGGTATCCGCCGGATCCGGGTCCACGGCAGCGGTGGCCGGTTGCGTCTGCTCGACCAGATCGGCCTCCGGCGCATCCCAGGCCTCGTCGATCCCGCCGCCGATCAAAGACCGGCCGGCCGCGGGATCGGCAGGCTGAAGTTGTTCGAGGCGATCCGCCTCCGGCACGGTGTGCAACGGATTGTCCACGGTGCTCACCCCTTCGTCGAACCTGGAGATCACTCCGACGTCCATCGAAATTCTTGACATATTCTACGACCGTAAGCGGAATAAATCTACAGTTCCTAGGGAAGATCCTTGCCGCACCGTCCGGTCGGTGCGGTGGTCTCTACCCCAGGGCCGAGACGACGAAGCATAGGACGACGACCAGCGGATACGCGGATGAAGGCCCACGCGTCCGGGGTGACCCCGCCGCTCCCCACACCCGGGTTGCCTGCAGCCGGGAAGCCGGCCCGACAGAAATGGGGCGCACCCCACATGGGCTCCACCGCCCGCCCCGGCGCGAAGCGCACTGTCAGGTGCAGATCAGGACGTGTCGTCGTCTCGTCCGGGCTTTGCGGCAGTTGCCGAGACGGCCAGCAGTCGTCGTCGAGCGGTGACTTCGACTCCGGCCCAAAGCGGGTCTCACGACCAGCTCGCGGCCCACCCCCCGCACGCGCTCCGAGGTGGTCGGGGGTGTGGTGAGGCGGGCGGAGGAGACCTCCGCCGGAGTCCACTCGGCCTTCGGCACGTCGTCGACCGCAGTCGGCGCGCCGCGGTGCTGCTCGCACAGCAGGTACCCGGCACCGAGACCCACCAGGTGAGGACGGGGCAGTCGTCGGACGGGATTCGCGGCGACACCAGGCGGAACAGCGCCTCCGATTCGTCGCCTTTCCCAGGCTGGTCGGGCGCACACTGTTTCACATGGACGACCGCGAAGAACACGACATCGGCGTCGTCCGAAGCCGACTGATTCAGCGCTATCCCGATCTCGAGTCGGAGGTGCTCGAGAGCCTGATCGTGGCCGTGCTCGACCGGTTCGACGGGTGCCGGGTCCGAGATTTCGTCCTCTGTTGGTCGAACGGGCCGCCACGCGCACGTCTTGTCGCCCGACGCCGCGACCGCGGTCATCGACACCGTCCTGGTGCCGCTCCGGACCAGTCTGCGTGCGGTCGCGGTCCTCGGCCTGGTGATCGCGCTCGGTGCGTACCTGACCGGAGGGTCCTCGTCCGCGACGGCGGTACGCCGCGGGTTCGGGCAGGGACTGGACTTCGTCCGGCGGTCCGGTAGCGACCGGCCGCCGAACGAGGTGGAACGGTGGGCCTACCAGCTTCGGATTCCGTTGCGGTGCGCGATTATCGGGGTTGCGGCGCTGCTGCTGTTCTAGCGCTACCCCACCGGCCTGGTCGTGCTGTGGATCGTCCTCATCGCCCTCGCCGCGCTCCTGGCCCTCGAACTCCTCATCCGCCCCGCCCGAACCGCCGCCACCCGGCCACCGACCGAACAGCCGACTCACCCGTAAACCTCGGGTGCCCCGAGAAGCGAGCACCCGATCAAGGAAAGGCAACCGCCGTGACCGACAAGTCCTCGATCAAACAACCCATCGCCGCCGGCACATCGATGGCGGCCGCGGTCATCCTGGTCACCATCGGCATCATCGAATTCTTCCAGGGGCTCTCCGCGGTCGCGAAGGACAAGGTGTTCGTCGCCGGAACCAACTACCTCTACAAGTTCGACATCACCGTATGGGGCTGGATCCACCTCGTGCTCGGGGTGCTGCTCATCCTGGTCGGCATCGCCCTGTTCACCGGGGCGGGATGGGCCCGGGTCTCGGCGATCGTGATCGCCGCGATCTCGATTCTCGCCAATTTCCTGTGGCTGCCCTACTACCCGTGGTGGTCGATCGTGATCATCGCCCTCGACGTGGTCGTCATCTGGGCGGTCTCGACCTGGGCCCCGGGCACGGTCCACAGCACCACGCCGTAGTCCACGCACCCCACACCGACATCGTCCGGCCCCCGATCAGCCGACCCTTGGGGGTCGGCTGTTTCCGTGGGGTTGGGACGGAAATGGCCGTGTCGAGACGGCCTCGGGGCGCGGAGTTCCGGTTGCGGCTCGTTGTTTCGGTGGTGGCGGGGCCGGGCAAGCGGGATGCACGGTCGATTCGGCTGCCGGCGGTCGGGGGATCGAGGTTCCGTGCGTTCAACCCGAGCAGCGCGCGGAACCGACCACTACTTGGGGTGGGGGCGGTGCGTGGTGAGCAGCAGGTGGTCGAACCGGGTCCGTACGTCGTCCGGGAGCACGGTGGTAGTGGTGACGGTGGCGACGAGGTGTTCGGCGACGGTGCGGAGTTTGGTGTTGGTCTGCTGGGAATGCCAGGTGAGGATGTCGACGGCGTGGTCGGCGGGGATGGTGTGGGCGAGCATCAGCATGCTCTTGGCCTGCTCGATCACCGCCCGGGACTTTTCGAGGTCGGCGACCATTTCGTCGACCATGTCGCGGCGGTCCCGGTCCCGGAGGTCGGTGACGTCGATGTAGAACCCGGTCGTGCCGATGACCTGGTCGTGCTCGTCGAGCATCCGATCGCCGACGACGAGGACATGGTGGATCCGGCCGCTGGTGTCGAGGATCCGGTGCCGGCTGCTGAACGGTTGCCCGTCGGCGATCATCTTGTCGAACAGGGCGGCGACCTGCGGGTGGTCGTCGGGGTGTTTGTGGGAGAGCATCAGTTCGGTGGTCGGGGTGACCTGCCCGGGGGTGTAGCCGTGGATGGCGGCGACGGTGTCGGACCATTCCCAGCGGTGACCGTCGAGGAAGAACCGGAAACTGCCCACCCGTCGCGGGGCGCCTGCCCCGACGACCTCGTCGAGATCACTCATTTCCGGTACCTTCCCGGCCCAGCGCATCCGTGAGCCATGGTCATAATTCTTGCCGCGCTGGCTCGACGGACATCGAAAATTTTGCCACACCCGCAGAAACAGCCCAGACGCTTGCTGCCGGAGCGGATGTGCCGGGTCGGGGCGCTCGCTGCGTCACCACTTGTGTCCGACCTGTCGGTCCCCGCCTCTATCCTCGCCGGTAACAGCACCCGGAACCGGTTGAGTGGAGGACACCCTGAGCGTGACCAGCGGCATTTCCCCGCTCCCGGGTATGCCCGTTCCCTCGCCATATGCGGAGGACGAGCAGCTCGCTCTGATCGGACAGCCGCAACCGGTGCGCGTTCCTGCACGACTGTGGCGGTCGTGGCTCACCGAGCCCACGATCGTCGCTCGGTTCGAAGCGAAAATCTATCGGCGTGCCGGGAACCTGTGCACACCATGGTTGGCCGGGGTCTCATCAACTGGCCACGGGTCCTTCCGTGCCGCGAGCCTGCCCGGAACGTCTCGACGTGGCACCGTGCCCGCGCATCTGTTCGCCTACCAACTCGAGTACGGAGTGATCCCGAGGCTGGGGTGGTCCGGTGCCGATGACGCGGTGCTGTGCCATCAATGCGACTTCGCCGGTTGCGTCAACCCACACCACATGCGCCTGGGCACCAACGCCGTCAATCGCACCGAGTACTACCTGCGCCGACGGAACCTGGCCAGTCCACTCGCCGACATCCGCGGTCCCGCCGGGCGCACCCGCGCCGTCGCCGCCGCTGTCCGCGCCGGCCTCGCAAACGGCGACGAACCCGACCGCATCGAGTTACGGATCCGCCGCGCCGAAGCCGCCGGCCTGCCACTCACTCTTTGGTGATTGTCAGTGCGTAGCGACAGATTCAGGTGCCAGGCTTCCGGCCCGAACGTGAAGTCGCGGAGGGTGTCGTAGCTGTCGGACCAGCGGGAGTTCGCCCAGATCATCGCGATCACGGTCGCGGCCAGCAGCAGCGCCCCACCGACGGTCTCCTTCCGCAGGATCTCCGCGATACGGGAGGTCTCCGCCCAAGATCCACGAGGGAACAGCGGCGCTCGGACGGGGCGGGGAGTATTCACACGCTGTCTTTCTCAGTGGTCGGACGAGGTAGGAGGGTGGAGATCAGGGCCGCCACCGATTCGGAAGACGCTCGCGGGGCGAGGGGTCCGCAGACCGGGACAGTGTGGACGTCGGCGCCGAGCAAGGAGGTATCGAACCGGGCCCGAGCGTGTGGGACGTGCCACTGATGGAGCTAGTCGCGGCAGGCATGCCGGACCGGGGCACGATCCTCGGTCTCGTAACAAATGCTGTGGGTGGCGGCCCGAAGATACTTCATGCCCATCACCCGGCCGCCGGTCATGACGAACACATCGACGATCGAACGCAAACGGACGGAGTGAATGGCTCGATGTATATGGTGGGGGGTCCTCGTCCTGGTTGGGATACAGCGGAACAACTTGCCGACCAGACTTCCCGGCGCACCATCCTCACGCTATCGTGGCCGCCCGGAAACCCGGCATCGCCACGGTCGTATCGCAACTCGCCGGATCAATGCTGTTGACCACCGGCGACGACGACGACCAGGATGCCGTGGGTGACGCCCTCAACCGGACGATAGCTGCTGGGTAGTCACGAACCTGTTCCGGAAGGAGGTGAGAACCAATTCAAACCCGCCTGTGACAGCCGCTCCGCCGGAGCGCTGCCCGGTCGGACGCCGTCGCCTGCGCGAACATTTTCGTCCTGGCGGCGATTGGGATGAGTAGGATCGGGGCTGTAGTGCAGTGGCGGAGGGGCTCGCCACCCAACCGCGGATCGATCTCCGCCAACGGTCCCTACCTTCGCACGACGAATGCGCAAAAGGTAGGTGCCCATCATGACCCTCCACCGACACAACCCACGATTTCTACGCACCCCGAAGCGGGTGGCGCTGGCCGGGGATTGGCACGCCAACACCGACTACGCGGTGGAAGCCATCGCGCACGCCCGCAGGCGCAACGCCGATGTGGTGATTCATCTCGGTGACTTCGGGTTCCACTTCAAGCGCGACTATCTGAACGCGCTCGACCGCGCCCTCGCCCAGCATGATCTGGTGCTCGGATTCGTCGATGGCAACCACGAGAACTTCGACTGGCTGCTGGCCCAGCCGGTGGCCGCGGACGGGTTGCGGTACCTGCGGCAGCGGATCGTGCACCTGCCGCGGGGCAAGCGGTGGCGGTGGGGGAACACCCGGTGCCTGGCCGTCGGCGGTGCGCATTCGATCGACAGTTTCCTGCGGACCCCGCAGGTGACGTGGTGGCCGCAGGAGGAGATCACCGCAGAGCAGGCTCGCAGCATCACCGACGGTGGTCCGGGGGTGGATGCGATGTTCTGCCACGATTGCCCGGCGGGGATCGCGGTTCCAGGGATGGAGCGGGACCGATACGGGTTCCCGGCCGAGGCGGTCGCCGCCTCCGAACGCCACCGTCAGGTGTTGCGCGGAATCGTCGACGGTGTGCGGCCGACCCGGTTGTGGCACGGTCATTTCCACCACCGCTATCAGGCGGTCCTCGACGGCGATGGATACCGGAGCGTGATCGACGGCCTCGGCCGGGACAAGGACCCGATCGACAACAACATGGTCGTGGTGAACCTCGCTGCCCTCGGCAACCATCAGGCGGCCTCACGCGATGGGCAAATCCGAGCGGAACACGCAATGCTGTCCCCCGATGAGGAGGGCGAGCCCCCGACGCTGTCGGTCCTACTCGGATGAGCCCGGAGTGCCGAACCTGGTCGCCCGGACTGCCGGGGGCGGGACCGACTCACCGGCGCGAACGGTCAGGGCGGTTTCTGGTCGTAGAGGTCGACGTGCCAGGTGCCGGCGCGGTGGGTGAGTTCGTTCCAGCAGGCAGTGCGCTGGCCTATGTCGACGAGAGTGGGGTCGAGGCAAGCCAGCAGTGCCCGGTTGACCGCGTCGTGCGAGACCAGCACCACGGGCCAGGTGTCGGCCTCGGCGACCAGAGCACGGAACGCGGCCAGGACGCGGTCGGACAGAGCGTCGGCGCTCTCGACTCCTGGGGCGGCGTCGACGCTGCCGAACTCATCGATGACGTCTGCCTTCACGGCTCCGGTCCAGGGCCCGTAGTCGCGGTCGTTGAGCCGGTCGTCGACCAGGACCGCCGTGTTGGCGGCGTCCGCGATTTCCTCGGCGGTCGCCACGGCCCGCCGCAGGGGACTGGAGATGACCACGGCCGGGTGTTTCGTCGCGAGCAGGACGGCCAGCCGGCGCGCTTCGGCGCGGCCCACGTCGTCCAGGGGTGGGTCGGCGAGGCCGCGCAGGCGACCGTCGGCGTTGAGGGCTGTTTGGCCGTGCCGGGCCAGATACACCCGCTGCACTGTGTCGGTCATGCGGTTTCTCCCTTCACCGATCTCGGGGAATCGTTGGGGTCGGAGGGCGGGCTGGTCGGCCGCAGCAGCGGCGAGAGAAGGACGGAGGCCAGCATCCACGCGGCGGCGTAACCGAACGCCACCAGCGGGGAGAGCGTCGACCAGAGGATGCCGGCCACCACCGTCGAGCCCATGTCACCGAATGACTGCACCAATCCGAGTACCCCGAAACCGTTGCCCCGCACCCGTTCGGGCAGGGTACAGGCAACGGCTGTGGATTCGGCGGTCTCGGCGGCCCCGATCCCGACCTTGACCGCCCGCGTCGTGGCGTGAGCACCGGCACCGTGTGATCTGGACATTTCCGAGGTTGGCGCATCCGCCCGTACCGTGGGCCTGCCCGGATCGATCCACCAAAGCTGAGATCAACCCTCGGCGAACGTCTACGCGGACAAGAAGTCCGGGGGCCACCACCGACGTCCCGAACTACAGCTACGTTCGAACGGGCGAGGTGATCGTGGTGCACACCCTCGACCGGCGGCCGCACCGTCCGCCTCTAGCGGAGGCTCTCGTACCGGCCTCGCGGCGATCGCTACAAGAGGTCGAAGTACTGCGAGCGAGCCTTCATGGCATGAATGAGCAGCTCGTTCCCGCTGTCGAAGCGCAGGACAACCAGTTCCAGGAGCCGACCGTTCGGGTCGAAACCCAGCCGGAACTCGCGCGCGGGGTTGTCGTCGTCCAGACCAGCGGTATATACGTGATGCTCTGCCGCGTAGATGCCATCGTTTTCGCTGATCCCGTGTTTGAGCGCGGATTTATGCGCCTTCACGCGACCTGGGTCCAGGCACGCACCGCTTCTCGAATCGCCTCGGAGCGGGAAACATGCTCCTGCTCGGCACGGGCGTTCAAGGCCTTCAGCAATGCCTCGTCCATCCGTACCGGCACCACCGCGCCGGGGCCTTCCCCCACGGTCGGCCGGCCGCGTTTGCGCAACTTTTCGACGTCGTAACCGGCCTCGGCCTCGTCTGCCCACTTCTGGATCATCCCGTCCGTGACGGGCGCTCCGTTGATCGTCTCCTCAGCCATGCCCATTATCGTAATACGAAAATAGTCTCTAGGCCACGATCGGATTCGACACGGCTGCGCCGCGCGGCCGCCAACCAGGCCCCAGGGGCGGTCGATCCGAGTGATACCTGCCGCTCCCGTTCTTGCGGTCCATCGAGCCCGTCCCGGATACAAACAAAAGCCCAGCTAGCAGCTCGAAAAATTTTTTCGTGCGCCTGGTCGAACACCTCGAACCCGGAACGCCACGACCAATGTGAGAAGTATCCACGGAGTTCGTTGCCGGTTGTTCCGACCCGACATGAGAGCCCTCCCTGGGCACCTTCGGCCACTGTCCTATTGGATTACGTGATCGGGGCACCGCAGTGCGGGCACGGTGTCCCAGTCGGCGGCGGTCAGCCACCGGAGAATCGAATCGGGAAGCGCACCGCTCTCCATGGGTGCGGCGGACGGTCCGGTGAGGATGGGGCCGTCACCACAGACGGTGCAGGCGATGTCGACGGCGGGCTGATCGGGTTCGCAATGGCGGCAGTGGTGTCTGATGGTCAGCTGTCCGGGCCTGTCCGGATCCAGGTGCAGCCAATCCACCGCGAGGTCGGCGCGTTGATGCGCGGCCTCGGCGCGAGTGGTGGGCTCGTGCCCGCACGTCGGGCAGATGCGCGAGGACCGTAGAGGCGGCGAAGGTTCGGGCGGCGCCGCGTGCACCGATCGGGTCTTCTTTTCCTTGCTCAGGTGCCCGTACACGGTGGTGCGCGGCACTTTCAGCATGTCCGCGATCTGCGCGACGGTGTGTTCGCCTGCGTCGTACAGGCGTTGCGCGAGCGCGATCTGGTCGGAGCTGAGCTTCGACGGGCGGCCACCCTTGCGGCCGCGGGCCCGGGCGGCGGCCAGGCCGTCGCGGGTGTTCGCGGCGATCAGCTCGCGTTGGAATTCTGCCAGGACCGACAACATCCCGAACATGGCGCGGTCCTCGGCAGTGGCGGTGTCGATGCCCTGCTCGAGCACCTTCAGACCGATGCCCCGCTCGCGCAGGTCGGCGCCGAGGGTGATCAGGTGCAGCATCGACCGGCCCAGCCGGTCCAACCTGGTGATCACCAGGACGTCGTCCTCGCGGAGCCGCTGCAGCACCAGATCCAGCTGCGGCCGTGATGCCTTCGCCCCACCCGCATGGTCGACGTGGATGTCCGCGGCCGCCACTCCGGCGCGGCGCAGTGCGTCGATTTGATGCTCGGGATTCTGGTCTGCAGTCGATACACGTGCATAGCCAAGCAACATATGTCGAAAATACCCCAATCAGAGGTTTTTCGACATAGTTTCTCGACACGTGTTGTCGACGCATTTTCAGGCGATTTCCGCAGTTCGTAGCGGTTGTCGTCAAACCAACAATTTTCGACAAGAATGGCGAGACTGGAGTCCCCATTCCTATCGCCGGTCTAGTGGTCGTGCACCGGCTCCCACGCGGGTAGGGGGTCTTCGAAACGGGTCCACGCGGTGCGCCCTGCCGCCAGTTCGTCGTCGGTGAGCAGCGCACGATCGAGGATGCGGGCGGGCCCGTCCGGATCGAGTCGCACACCGATGAAGACGATCTCCTGTCCGGGTGTCTCCTCGGTCGACGTCCACAGCTGCGCCGGCTCGATCACCAGATTGGGACCGGCCTGCGACCAGATCGCCGCGAGGTCGGGACGGCTCGCGATCCAACAGAAACCCTTGCTGCGCAGCAGTCCGGTGAACTGCCCCAACGCCTGCTCGAGCCGGACGGGGTGGAACGGGCGGGACGCCCGGTACGTGACGCTGCGGATCCCGTACTCCTCGGTCTCCGGGGTGTGACCTCCGGCCAGCTCGTCGGCCCAGCCCGGAGCCTGGGCGGCGAGCTCGGGGTTGTACAGACCCGTCTCCAGGACCTCGCCGAGGTCAACCACCCCTTGCCTGGTTCGCAGTAGCTTTGCGGTTGGGTTGAGCCTGCGCAGCGCCGCCTCCACCGTCCCCGCGGCGCGCTCGCTCACCAAATCGGTCTTGTTCAACAGGATGACGTCGGCGAACTCCACCTGGTCCACGAGAAGGTCGGAGATGCTGCGCTGATCGCCCTCTCCGGCCTCGAGGTCGCGCTCGTCGAGGCGCTGCCCCTTTGCCAGCTCACCGAGGAACGTCGACGCATCCACGACCGTCACCATCGTGTCCAGTGCCGCGACCGCGCCGAGGCTGAACCCGTCCTCGAACTCCCAGTCGAAGGTGGCCGCGACGGGCATCGGCTCCGAAATCCCCGTGGACTCGATGACGAGCTGGTCGAACCGGTCCTCCTCCGCCAACCTCGCGACCGCCTCGATCAGGTCCTCCCGCAGGGTGCAGCAGATGCAGCCGTTGGTGAGCTCCACCAACTTTTCCTGCGTCCGGTCCAAGTGGCCTTGCCCGGCGACGAGCGCCGCGTCGATGTTGACCTCGCTCATGTCGTTGACGATGACAGCGACCCGTCGTCCGTCCCGGTTGGCGAGGATGTGATTGAGCAGGGTGGTCTTGCCCGCTCCGAGAAACCCGGACAGGACGGTGACCGGGAGAGGCGGCCGAGTAACAGTCATTCAATAATGATAACTGTTTTCATTAATGGCTCGGGTACGAGGGCAGTGTCTCGTCAACCGGGCACGGCTCCTTTCGTGCAGCGAGCCTGCCCGGCGCGTCTCGACGTGGCACCGTGCCCGCGCATTTGTTCGCCTACCCTTTCGAGTACGGAGTGATCCCGAGATTGGGACGGTCCCGCCACCGAGAGCGGTGAAGACACCGACCACGCACACCGAAGATGTCGAGGCGCTTCGTCACCCACACCGGGGCGCGCCCGAGGCCGCGAACATCGCGATACCCACCAGTGCCAGGATGGACAGCAGCACCCGCCAAGGTTCGCATGAGGAGCGTCACTTCCCGGCCGGGTCCACCACTCCCAGCTTTACGGCCCTCACCAGCCGGCGCGGCACGCGATGCGTGGCGCCGCCCACCGTCACCTCGACGAGGTCGGGCGCCTGGGCCTTCCACTGCGATCTCCGGCTGCGGGTATTGGACCGCGACATTCTGCGTTTCGGTACTGCCATGGTGTGTCTCCTCCTTCGTCGTCGACCCGTGAGTACTTGTTAACCGCAGGCGGTTAGAGAAGTACTCACGGGCGCTTGCGCACTCCGTAGCGGCGTTCGAACTTCTCGACGCGGCCCGCGGTGTCCATCACGCGCTGCGCGCCGGTCCAGAACGGGTGCGACTCGCTGGTCACGTCCACGACCACCAGCGGATAGGTGTTACCGTCCGCCCACAGGGCGGTGCGGTCACTCGTCACCGTCGACCGCGTGAGAAACGCCGTTCCGGTGCTCGCGTCCTGGAACACCACGGGGTGGTAGTCGGGATGGATTCCTGGTTTCATTCGTGTCCCTCTCTCGATTCGGTTTCTGCATAGGGTGATTCACTGCTCTCGCAGGGATCTTCGTGAAACTGCCCGAACGGGTCGGGCCACGACTGCCAGCCGTCCTCGTCCGCGAGTTCGTCATCGGTGACGAGCGCCCACTGCAGCGCGCGGTCGATCTCGGTGGGGTCGGCCGCGTGCACCAGCACCACCATCGACGTGTGCCGGTCGCCGAAGCGCTCGTCCCAGCACAACGCGGCCATCGCCCGCCGCCCGACCGCGACCTGTCCCTGTTCCTCCGGGGTCATCGCGGCCAGCCAGCGGTCGGCGCTCGCCACCCGCAGTCCCCCACCGGCGGACTCGAACCACAGCGCCTCGTCCGGCTGGGTCGCCACCCATATCCGTCCGCGAGCCGTGACGACGCCCTCGAGCAGCACGTCGATCGCCTCGTGTAGTCGCTCCGGGTGGAACGGCCGGGTGGCGGTGAACTCGACCAGCATCACCCCGCAGTCGTGGGACAGCGGCGGCTGCCCGCGCAGCAGCGGCGAATGGGTGTGCATCGGTTCGCCGCGTCGGGCGTCGGCGGGGATGCGGAGCAGCAACCGCTCGATATCGAGGGTGTCCCCGCCCCAGTCGATCGGCGCGCCCGGTGCGAGCCGGGACAGGACGGCGTGGAGGCGGGCCTGCTGCCAGCCGTCGCCTGCGCTACCCGACACCACCAGGGCGTCGGCGAACCCGACCTGCCCGACCGCGACCTGAGCGACGGTGCGGTCATCGTCCAGCGCGTCGTCGCCGGTGGCGTCGGCCAGCCACGATCCCGCGTCGAGGCAGGTGACGACGCCGTCGACGCGCACGTCCCGCGACGCCGGGCCGTCGATCTGCCCCACCACACCGGACACCGCCACGTGCTCGACCGCCCAGCACACCGCCTCGGGTTCGAGCCTGCGGTCGAGGTGCAGCACGATGCGCTGCACCGAACTGCGGGTGTGCAGGCGGCGGAGCAGCGGAAGAAGGTCCTCGCGCAACGTGCAGGAGATGCAGCCGTGCGCCAGTTCGAGGATGCCGAGGCGCTCGCGCGGCGCCCCCGACTCCAGCGTGGTGACGGTGCGGCGCACGACGCCTTCGCGGACGAGGCCGAGGTCGTGATGCACGACAACGGTGCCGTCGCGGAGCAGCGACCGCGCCGCGTCCTCGGTGCGACCGTTCCACCCGGAAACCAGGATCAGCGGCGTCCGGCCGTCGACTGTCTCACCCACGAGCACCCTTTCGACAACGATTGTCATGACGTAAACGGAAACGCTACATCGGAATTTCGTCGTTGTCGAAAATGATTATCATCGCCTTCTCGTGCCGGGTAAGGTCACGGTCAGCGAGGGAGTGACTGATGGGTGCGGCGTCGAGTCTCGAAGTCGAGGATGTCCGGTGGGGCTGGATTCTGGCTGGCGTCGCTGTCGGCGGCGGCGCAGTGCTGGTAGTGACTCCGATCTACCTGGTGCTGGCCGCGGCGGCCCTCGGATTGACCGGACTGGCGGTGTTCCACCTCGCCCGTCACCGCACCGCCGGGGCCCGGCTGGCCTCACTCGGGCTGGGTGTGTTGATCCCGGCCGTCGCGGTCGCGGCCGTCATCGGAATCAATTCCTTGTAAACAGGTCCGTCCCCGATCTGATGCCGCACACGGGCGGCCGACACTACCGGGGTCACGACGACGACGGTCAACGCCGCATACCCGACGGCATCTGCCGCGGCCGGGTATGCGTCGACAACAAACGGTCCCTGCCTCGCCGGGCTAGCGGCCGAGTACCGCGGCCCCGCCCCGTGGTCGACGGAAACCCTGGGCGGCGGAGCGCCCTTCAGCTGTTCGGTATGTCAGTTCTTCTCGATGTCGGAGTACATCGGGATGCCCTTCCAGTCGATGGTCACGTTCGACACGTTCTCCGACCAGCCGCTCGCGGCGTTGCGGTACCACATCGGGACGGCGGGCAGGTCACGCAGCAGCACCTCCTGCGCCTGATCGGTGAGTTCCTGCGCCTTCTGCGGATCGGTCTCACCGGCGGACGCGCGCAGCAGCCGGTCGAACTCGGGGTTCGAGTAGTCGCCGTCGGAGGACCCGTGCCGCCGCCGCTCGTCGAATCGCCGGACGAGCAGGCGGACAGCATCCCAGCTGCCAGGCAGCCCACCGCAACCACTACCGTTGCCACGCAGGTGATGTGCACCGGGGTCCTCCCAGCTCTCCACGTCTTCCGCGGAGAGTATGGCCGGCTGCTCGAACTTGCATCCTCGTGGACGAGTTCAGAGTGTGTACCGGATCAGCCGCGAGCTGTTACCGACCACGGCGACCGAGGAGGCGTTGTGCAGGACGGCGGCGAGCACCGGGGAGAGGGCACCGCCGGCGCTGACGAGGAGTCCGATCGCATTGACGGCGATGGACATT
Source organism: Rhodococcus sp. 4CII (assembly GCF_014256275.1). Taxonomy (NCBI): domain Bacteria; kingdom Bacillati; phylum Actinomycetota; class Actinomycetes; order Mycobacteriales; family Nocardiaceae; genus Rhodococcus; species Rhodococcus sp. 4CII. The sequence goes on along the minus strand of NZ_JACCFE010000003.1, from coordinate 252,898 downwards.
CCGTAGTTTTGCCCGATGACGGCGACGGCATGGCGGCCGAGGTCGCGGACGTCGAGGATCCGGTCCAGCTCGTCGCTCGCGAGGGCGACGTCGGCGGTCTCGACGGCGACATCGGTGCCGGCCAACCCCATCGCGATGCCAATGTCCGCGGCCGCGAGCGCCGGGGCGTCGTTGGTGCCCGTGCGGCCGCGAGCGCCGGGGCGTCGTTGGTGCCGTCCCCGACCATGGCGACGACATGGCCGGCCTGCTGCAGTGCGCGCACCGCTTCGAGTTTGTCGTCGGGCATGACCTCGGCGCGCCATTCGTCGATGCCGAGTTCGGCAGCAACCGCGGCCGCGGTGTCCGGGTGGTCACCGGTCAGCATCACGATCCGTTTGACCCCGTCGGCGCGGAGTCTGCGCAGCACGGCGGCGGCGTTCGGTCGGGCTTCGTCGCGGAGGCTGATCAACCCGACGAGGGTGCCGTCGACGGCCAACAGGAGCGGGGTTTCCGCCTGGCTGCGGAGTCGGCTGACCCACTGCGCGGCTTCGCCGGTGACGGTGATGTTCTCGTTGCGCAGCAGGGAGGGGCTGCCGAGCAGGAGGGTGCGCCCGTCGGCGATGGTGCGCATGCCCAGTCCGACGAGGACCTCGCATTCCTCGTGCGGGGGAATCTCGATGTGCCGTTCCTCGGTGCTGCGGATGACGGCGGCGGCCAGGGGGTGGCGGGAGTGGATCTCGGAGCTGGCGGCGTAGGCGAGGACTTGTTCGGGGGTCCAGGCGTCGTCGAAGGCGACGATGTTGGTCACCACCGGCCGCCCGACGGTCAGGGTTCCCGTTTTGTCGAACACGACCGCATCGACGCGGCCGGCCTGCTCGAGGTGCGAGCCGCCCTTGATGAGAATGCCGCGGCGGGCACCGTTGCCGATGGCCGCGCTGATCGCGGTCGGGGTGGACAGGCCGACCGCGCACGGGCACGCCACCAGCAGCATCGTCATCGCCCGCCGCACATCGCGGGTGAGCAGCAAGGTCACCGCCGAGAGCACGAAGGAGGCGGGCACGAAGCGGCGGGAGAAGTTCTCCCCGACGGTCTGGATCGGGGCCCGATCCTCCTGGGCCTGCTCGACCCGGGTGATGATGCGCCCGATGGTGGTGTCCTTGCCGACCGCCGAGGCGGTCACCACCAGGCGACCGCGGATGACCACGGATCCGGCATGGACCCGATTGCCGGTCTCGATGCTGACGGGCAGGGTCTCCCCGGTGATCGCCGACTGGTCCACGATCGCCTGTCCGTCGACGACGGTGCCGTCGACGGGGATCGCCACGTGATCGTGGACGATGACCTCGTCGCCGACCTCGAGGCGCTCGACGTCCACCGACACCTCGGAGCCGTCCGGGAGCCGCACCCAGGCGGTGTCCTGCGTTCCGGTCAGCAGCTCCGAGATCGCCCGGCGGGTCCGGCGCAGGGTCAGATCCTGCAGGTATTCCCCGATGTTGAGCAGCCACAGCACGGTCAGGGCCACCACGTTTTCCCGGAGCACCAGGCTGGCGATGGTGGCCGCCGACACCAAAGCGTCGGTGCCCGGGGACCGTTTGCCGGCGAGCGCGCGCAGCGCCCCGCGCAGGAACGGGTAGCCGGTGAAGACGGTGGCACCGGTGGCGACGAGACGGCCGGTGGGGCCGAGCATCGGCGGCCGGCGCAGGGCGTACCGGCGCAGTCCCAGCAGGGCCAGCGCGGCGCCGCCGATCGCCATGCGCAGGACATCACCGGTGGTGACCTCCGCCGACCGGGGTGGCCGATGCGGGACGTGTGACCGAGAAGTCTTCTCACCGGTGGCGATGGCGTCCAGGACTTCGTGCAGGTCGGCTCGGGTGCGGGAGTACCAGACCACGACCGCCGCGGTGCGCGGGTAGGCGTGCACGGCCCGCACCCCGGAGATCATGGTGACGGCGTCCTCGACGGCGACCGCCCGTCCGGGACTGGATGTGAGCCAGTCCGCCCGGATCCGGAGGCGCCCACCGGCATGGGCCACGACCCGCACGCCGTCCGGCACGTCGGCATCGGTCAGCGCACCGGGTGCCGTGGGGGCGGCGCCGATGTCAGTGGGCGTGGTCATGCCCATGCCCATGCCCGGGCTCGGGCTCGGTGGGCAGGGAGGCCTCCTCACCGATCCGCTCCTTGGCTTCGGCCACGACATCGGAGACCGAGAGCCGGGCGGACTCGGCGCCTTCTTCGGCCTTGCGGACCCCGCGCAGACCCCAGGCCGTCGCCGTCACCGCGGCGCCCCGCAGCGGGGCCTTCCCGACGAGTTTCTTGACCCCTTCGTACGCGGCCACCCCGACCGCGCCCGTCACGACCGTCGACGCCGCCTTCACCACCAGCGCATGCAACATGAACCCACTCCTCTTTGTCACGGATCCCGTGCCCGCACCCAGGTGCCCGAGCCGGCAGGACCTCTCTACCGGGGACTTGTGTCCCATGCTAGTGCCCCGCCAAGCGCCCTGACCTGCGCAAGGGGAAAGCCGGAAGCTACTGTTGCTCACTGCGCCTCGTCGGCCTCTGGGCTGCCGCGCGCCTGCGCTCGCGCTCCGTCATCCCGCCCCACACGCCGTACGCCTCGCCCGTTGCGAGTGCGTAGTCACGACAGGGCCGCATCACCGTGCACTGGGCGCACAGCTTTTTCGCCGCATTCTCGCGCCGATCCCGTGCCGTGCGGCTCTCGCCGGTGGGCGAGAAGAACGTCCCGGTGTCGGTGCCGCGGCACCGAGCGCGCATCGGCCAGCCGGTCGGGTGACTCGGTCGGTGCGGTCTCCGCGGACGCGACTCAGACGAAGGTGGGGGTACAGCAGTCATCCATTAATGATAACCATTGCCAATAAGGGTGGGTGGGGTGGCTGCACTGTCGAACCGACCTCCGGGCGCCGCACCCTCACCGGACCCGAAAAGACTCTGGTCAGCGGGCCGTTACCGCCCAGCCCGCCGTGGGCGCGGGAGGGTGGGTTCGTGTGGCCGTCGTTCGGGCCGGTCAGTACGCGTAGGTGTTGACCGGGGCCGGGATGCGGGACGCGTGCGTGACCGTGAGGGTGGGTGTGTAGCCGGTGCCGGCGGTAGCGGAGCCGGTCTGCACGACCCCGGTGACCGACAGCCAGGTCCCCTCGGGGATGTCGCCGAGGTTGCCGTCGAGGTGCACCCGGATGGTGCGGGCATCGGCGGCGCAGCAGATGATCAGCACCCGGGCCAGGTCCAGGCCGTCACGGCCGCCGTCGACCCGGGCGGAGCCGCCGTGGCCGGTGGCGAGCACGAACCCGGCGGTGGTGATCCGACGGTGCTCGAGGCTGCCGGTCGAATCCCGGGCCGCCCGCCCGATGACCTCGAGCAGCGGCACTTCCGGTGCGGGACCGTCCGGGAGCGGCGGAAACGCCGTCTTCTCCGGCGCCCCCATCGTCTGCTGCGCCGTCGACGATCCCACCGACGACGCCCCTAGCGCGGGCGGTGCCACGAACAGGATCACCGCGGCCGGCACCAGCAGCATCCAGTAGGGCCGGGTGCCGTGCCGGTGCCCATCCGAGTCATCGTCTGCGTCCGGCGCCTGCCCACGGCGAACATCGCGGGCAATCGCGGCGATTCCCAGGACAATGATCAGCAGGGCGGCGGCCAGCAGATACGGCAGCAGGCCGGGTTTGACGTAGCGGACGTAGCTGCCGTCGACGGCGATCTTGACCAGCGCCCCGCCGACCAACAGGAGCAGAACGTTCGCGGTCTCGCGGTTCACCGGACACCACCGAGCACGAGATACCCGGCCACGCAGGCGCACACCACCGCGACGACGAAGGTGAGCGGGGCGAACCGGATCGTGAACGCGCGGCCGAAACTACCCGCCTGCATGGCGATGAGCTTGACGTCCACCGCGGGCCCGACCACCAGGAACACCAACCGCGGCAGCAACGGCAGCATCGAGATGCTCGCCGCCACGAACGCGTCGGCCTCCGAGCACAGGGCCAACACGACCGCCAGCAGCGCCATCACGAGGATGGCGAGCAGCATCTGCCCCGCAAGGTGCTCGTAGATCCACGACGGCACCAACACGTGCAGCCCGGCTGCGGCCGCGGCGCCGAGAACCAGGTACGACCCGGCCTGCAGCAGATCGTGACGGGCGGATTCGGCGAACACCACCCACCGGGAACCACCGCTGTCGGTGTCGTAGTGGCGCAGCCTCGCGGTGATCCACTCGGCCCGCCCCAATTCGGGACCACACCCACCCCATGACCAGTGCGGTCGCCAGCGAACCGGCCAGGCGTGCCACCACCATCGCCGGCTCACCCGGGAAGGCGACGGCGGTGGCGACCAGTACCACCGGGTTGATCGCCGGAGCGGACAAAAGGAACGTCAACGCCGCCGCGCTCGGTGCCCCCTGATCCATCAGCCGGCGGGCCACCGGCACCGCCCCGCATTCACATCCCGGCAGGGCGGCGCCCGCCAGCCCGGCCACCCCGACCGCCACCGATTCACGCCGGGGCAGCACCGCGCGCAGCACCCGCGGGGACACGAACGCGGCGAGCGCCCCGCTGATCAGCACCCCGAGCACCAGGAACGGTGTCGCCTGCACGAAGACGCCGGTGAACACGGTGGCAGCGGTCTGCAGCGTCGGAAACGAGTTGACGAAGCCGATGAGCGAGTGCCGGAACAACAACGCCGCGACCAGCAGCGCCCCGAACACGTGCATCGAGGTCAGACGGGGCCCGGTCGCAGCATGCACGCGCCCCATCATGCCTGCCCCGACCGGAGGCAACCCGGTGCCACGGCCGCCCGCATCACTCGGTACTGCGCTACGGACGCCGCCGCAGCGACGGTGGCGCCGTCACCGGACCTCGTGACCAATCGGCGGCGACCCATTCCACGAGGGCGGAGTAGGTCCGCGGAGCATCGGCGCAAGCGATCCACGTCGCGCCCTCCGGTGTCGCGCTGTGCGCGGGCCGGTAGGCGACACCGACGACAGGACCCTGGCTGCACGACCCCATACACGGGAGTCGCACCAGCACCCCACCTTTCGTGGTGCGGATCAGGTTCCGAATCCGCTCGGGGCCTTCCGCGCGGAACACATCGGACGTGGATTCGTCACCGCGGCGGCGCCACAGGGCGGCGCACCGCATTCCCGCGCACAGTCCCACCGTCGGACCACCCTCGTCGGCAGGGTCGGTGCGAGCAACCATGACACCTCCGTAATGGAAATCATTTCCGTTAAAGGTAGCAGGGTCCGGTGCCCTGCTCGGTCCTCGCCGGACCGTCAACGGCGCCGCCGCGTAGCGGTCGTCACCTGCTGCTCACCGGTCCTCCTCGGGGAGGTGGCGCACACCCTCGCCGGGGCGCAGTCCGCCCGCGCCGGTGAGGGCGTCGAGGTCGTCGCCGGTCCCGATCACGATGACGCGGCCGTGTACGTGCAGCACCTCGACGTCGGTGCGGTACAGCTCCGAGAGCACCGCCGAGGTCATGACCTCGCCCGATCTGCCGATGCGGAACCGGCCGTCGACGAGGTAGAGCATCCGGTCGACCAGCGGCAGGATCGGATTGATCTCGTGGGTCACGAACAGCACCGCGGTCTGGTGGGTGCGCCGCCGCCGGTCGATCAGACCCGAGACCCGGCGCTGGTTCGCCGGATCCAGGCTCAGCAGCGGCTCGTCGCACAGCAGGACCTGCGGATCCCCGACGAGGGCCTGCGCGATCCGCAGCCGCTGCTGCTCCCCGCCGGACAGCGACCCGATCGGTGCGTCCGCATAATCCTGCGCCCCGACCTCGGCGATGGCGGCGTCGACGATCGCGCGCCGGGCCCTCCGCCGGCGCAGGCCGGTGCCCCACCGGTGGCCGTCGACACCGAGCCCGACGAGGTCGCGTCCCCGCAGCCGCGGCCCGTCGTCGAGGGACTGCTGCTGGGGGATGTATCCGGCGTGGGCATTGCCCGCCCGGGCCGGGGATCCGGCGATGCGTGCGGTGCCGGAGCGCAGGGCGAGCCGGCCGAGCAGGACCTTCAGCAGCGACGTCTTGCCGGATCCGTTGGGGCCGAGGACGGCGACGAACTCGCCCGGTTCCACGGTGAGGTCGAGGTCCTGCCACAGGGTGCGGTCACCGAACGCCAGCCGCGCCCCCCGCAGCTGCACCGCGGGGGTGCGCCGGTGGTCGGCGTTGCTCGACATCGGTTCGGTCACAAGACGATCAACCCCTATCGAGCGCTGCGGCCAGCGCCTTCGCGGTGTCGGTCTGCCACTGCAGGTAGTCGAGGCCCTCGGGCAGGGTTTCGGTGACCTCGACGACGGGAATCCCGTCCGCCTCGGCCGTCGCCCGCACGTCCTCGGTGACGTTGTCCTGGGTCTGCACGTTGTAGACCAGGGCCTTGACCTGCTTGTCCGCGAACAGTTGCCGGACGGCGGCGACGTCGGCGGCCGCCGGGTCGTTGCCGTTCTCGATGGCGCTGGTGAACCCTTCCGGAGTGACATCCCGCAGGGCGGCCTCCTCGAGGAGATAATGGGCGATCGGCTCGGTCACCGCGACAGGGGCGTCCCGATGGGTCGCGGCGATCGAGTCGGTCACCGCCGTGATCTGCGCGAGCTGACCGGAGAAGGCGTCCGCGTTGGCCCGATACGCGCCGGCATTGTCGGGATCGAGTTCGCCCAACTGGTCCGCGATGGCATGCGCGGTCGCCTCGACCACCGCGACGTCGTACCAGACGTGCTCGTTGATCTCGCCGTGCTCGTGCCCCTCGGGTGACTCGCCGGTGGGAGCCGCCGCGCTCTCGTGCCGGTCCTGTCCTCCGCCTTCGAGAATGTCGACGGCGTTGACGGTGCGCTGATCACTGTTTCCGTTGCCGCTGCCCAGGATGTCGTCGACGAACTGGTCGTACCCACCGCCGTTGTAGACGACCAGGGACGCGTCGGAGATCGTCGCGGCATCGGCCGGGCTCGCCTCGAACGAGTGCGGATCCGAGGACGGCTCGGTGATGATCGAGGTGACCTCGGCCCTGTTCCCGGCGACGGCCTGGGCGACGCTGCCCCACACATTGGTCGAGGCCACCACAGTCACCGGGCCGGCGGCCGTGTCGGTCTCCTGGTCGGACCCACACGCGGTGAGGGTCAGGGCCGCGGCAACGGACAGGCCTGCGGCCACAGTGGTGACACGGAACGATCGGGACCAAGACACGCGAAACTCCTCGATAGAAAAACATGATCAGTATTGGGAATCATTACCACTAAACCGTCGTGCGGTCGACCCCCGGGCGAGATAAAGGCGTCCCCGCACCCCGTCCCGACATGGCTTGTCGCGGACTCCGCCGTGTGATCACCCGGGAGTTCGCACCGGCCGCCGGGCGCGCCGGATCATCGTCGTTCGTGCCTGTCGATGACCTCGTCGGCGACGGTCTGCACGACGGCGGCGTCGTGGCCCTGCGGGGCTGTGTCGACCCCGCATGCTGTTTGCGACGTCTCTATTGACGGAAGCGCCAGGCCCAAGTGATGATTGGGGTATCCCACCTGCGGTGGGGAGAGGGCTCGCCCCTCTGTTGGAGATCACTCATTGGGCAGCACCACAACGGTTGCTGTCGTCGTGTGTCCGCCAACAGAAAGGGGTCCACATGGCCCAACCCGAAATCCTGGTCTCGATCGCCCTGGTGATCGCCGCGTGCTTCGTCTTCTTCGTGACCGCCTGCCTGGTCACCGCCATCCTCATCGTTATCCTCACCGGTAGCACCGTCGGTCTCCGCGACTTCGCGAAGGTGATCGCCGCTGTCGGCCGGGTGGTCAGGTTCTGGTTCCGGTTCGGCAGCTGACCCGCAAGACCTCAAACGCCAGGGGAGTCCCCGGCCTCGGGCCGGGGACTCTCCTCATACGGATTTCCGCCTATCCGTATTTCCGCATTTCCGTTCACGCGGTTCTCCCGCATCAGAACAAGGCGCCTTGGTTCTCGCCCGCGGCTGCGTCGGTGCGCTGCTGGTAGGCGGAGGCGAACGCGCGGGCCGCGGATTCGGTGCAGCCGATCTCCCGGCCCACCTGCGTCCAGCTGAGCCCCGCTTCGTGGAGGTTCCACGCGTCACGTTCGTCGTCGGTGTGTATGCCGTTGGCGTGGAGGGTCACTGGCCTTCTCCTCTGAGGTGGTTGAGACGATTGGTGGCAACTCGCTGCCGGCGCCCGAGCGCGACCATGTGCTCGAAGAGCTGATCTTCGGGCAGCTGCTCGGCGGCTTGCGCGAGGGACTGGGCGGCGGCGCGGAAGCTGCGCCGGTACGCCTGGCTGACAACGGTGCGGGTGTAGTGGTCGACGGCGATGCGATCGGCTCCGCGGGTGGTGATGTTCGCCAGGTAGCGAGACCGTTCGGAGCCGTGGTGGCCGGCGAGGTTTCCGGTGCGTTCGAGTTCGGCGGCGACCATCGTGGTGTCGTGGGGTTTTCCGGCGCGCACGAGTCGGGCGATCACGGTGAACAGTTCGCGGTGGATGGGTCGTTCGAAATCTTCGGCCTCGAGGGCGGCGACAGCCCGGGCCGCAGCCTCAGTGGGCGCCCACAAGAGAGCACACAGGCAGAGGGCCTCGACATCGGTATGAGTATTGGTGTCGATTTCGAGGCCCTGAATCTGGTCGGTGTCGACGGCGGTGTCATCCGGGACGAGCGCGAGGGCGGCGGCGGTCACTGGGCGGTCCTTTCGTGATGGCATGGTCGTCGGGCCGGGGTCGGTCGGGACTCAGGCAGCTACGAGAGCTTTGATGCGGTCAGGACGGAAACCGCCCCAATGCTGGTCACCGGCGATGACGACCGGGACCTGGCTGTAGCCGAGCGTTCACGGCGTGAGGGTCGCCCTCCAGATCGATCACGGAGTACTCGATCCCCTCTTTATCGAGGGCCCGATAGGTGGCATTACATTGCACACACGAGCTTTCGCTGTACACCTGAACCGACATTTTTAATCCTCCCCATTTGCGCTGAACCTGCAATTCTTATTGTAGTCGAAATTGGAGATATTTCTACATATACCGGCTCTTTTTCGAGCTATTTGGAGCCTTTCTTTCGTCCGCCTCCAGTTCGCCACCACTTCGACATTGTGGCCTTTACATGCCACTTTCATCGAATCGACTCCCGGTTGAGCGCACGGCGGGACGGCGACGTATTTCACCCCAGGAAGAAGCGGCTTCCCCCGGAATGCAATTCGCCCCAGCAGCGAGCGTATATACCTGCTCGAATTACCGAATCCCTAGAATTAGAACAGGTAATTCAAACCCTTTCATAAATGGCGCGAGAATGGGAATTCGACCGCACTCGGCGGGGGCTACACTATCCCCGATGTTCGGAAATCCTCCTAGTTCCGTTCGGTGCGGGATTCTCAGCGGCCGCACCGAACGGGCGGTCTAGCTATCCGCGGGTGCACCCTCGGCACTCCCAACGGCCACGCACCTTTGTGCAGGTCCGACGTTCCTCGCACAACCAGCTTCTCCGGACTAGTAGACCGTCGCCGCTAAGTCTTGGGATATAGGTGGCGGAGTTTGATGCGGGCGTCGTCGGTGGTGAAGTGCCACTGGACCTGACGTTGATCGGCATTGGTCTGTCGTTGCCAGGCGGCGAGTTCGGCGCCCAGTGTCTCGAGGTCCTCGATGCGCCGGTCCAGGCACTGCCGGGTCAGCACCGAGAGCTCGATCTCGGCGATGTTGAGCCACGAGCCGTGTTTGGGGGTGTGGTGGATCTCGAGCCGCTGCGCGAGCGCGAACGCCTCGGCCGGCTCGAAGGCCTCGTAGAGCGATCCGATGCCGTGAGTATTGAGGTTGTCCATCACCAGCACCACCGTCTCTGCGTCCGGGTAGTCCACGCACAGTAGCTCTTTGACCTGCCGGGCCCAGTCGACCTTGGTGCGCCGGGGCTGGGCATCGACACGCCGCCAGCCGGCCAGGGGCTCGACCCAGCAGAAGATCGAGCAGGTCCCGTGCCGCACGTACTCGTCAGTCCTCCTTCAGATCGCGTCCCGGGCCTGCTGGGATCGGGTCACGCACGTGAGCGAGGAGTTGGTAGGGCTTCTCGTCCATGCACACCACCGGGCGTGAGGGATCGTGGGGGCGGGCGTAGACCGACAGGACATCTTCCATCCGGGCTGCGAACTCCGCGTTCGCCTTTGGTGGGATGGTCCAGCACTTCTTCAGGTGAGGACGAAGTTTCGTTTTTTTAAGATCCGGCCGATGGTCGAGTGGTCCAGGTCGGGGATGTCGTCGACCAGGGCGACGTGCTTCTCCAGCAGTCGCAGCGACCACCGGGCATGCCCCGCCGGGGGCTGTGTGCACGCCAACGCAATCAATCTGGCCTCGATCTCGCCGGTGATCTGCGACGGCACCGGTGGGAGGTCACGCTGCTTGCGTCCGATCGTGGCTTCCACGTCCTGACCGGTTTCAGCGAACCGCTTGGCCACCAGTCGCACCGTCTCACCCGAGACGCCCAGCCGTGCCGCGATCACCTTCTTCTCATCGACCACCCCGGCCGAGGTGTCCAGCGCCAGCAACACCCGGGCTCGGCGGATCATCGAGGCCGGATGCACCCCGGTGGTGGTCAATCGTTCCAAGAATTCACGATCAGCCGAGCTCAACGTCACCGGACGCTTCTTCTGCGAAGGCATGACAACAGTCCTGACCGGCAGAGGGGAAGGGAAGTCTGCCGCTCCCCACCCTCTCAACGAAACAGGCCGGAACTAAGCAGCGACACGCTACTAGTGACACGTCCGCCTTGATAGCGTGCGACGGCGATGGGGTCGATGACCGTGTCGAGGACGATGGTGGTGCTCACTCAGAACCTCCGATGCTCAGCCGGGCCACCTGCGCGGCCCGATCATTTTTTGTGCCCTTCTGGCAAAGGAGAGGTCCGTCGGTATGAGGGGGCCGGAGTGCAACTGTCGAGCCGAAAAACCTTGGGGGAGCGAAGCGCAGGAAAGAATTTTCGGAGCCCTTGGGCCGCCGTAGGCGTCGGCGGTTGTGCGCAGGTCACCGCCGGCGAGACTCGGACCTGACTTAGGACATTTCGCTTAGTGCCCCGTTTCGAGGCCGAGTCGGGTAAGGATCTCCCGTTGAGCAGGCGGTACCTGCGGCGGGAAATCCTCCGTGACGCCGTTGATGTCGATGGTGGATGTCCGCAGGGGGCGCAGCTGTTTGACCAGCCTGGCGATCGCGATCCCGGTCTGGTCCTGAATGCAACGGGCGACCGCCAAGGCAGCGAACACAATGGTCAGGTGCGCTTCGATCGCGTCGCGGGTGTGGTGGAAGATCGGCCGGGCTCGTAGATCTGTCTTGGACATGCGGAATGACTGCTCGACCTGCCAGAGGTCGTGGTACTTCGCGATCACCTCACCCGGGTTCATGATCGAGGCGGGGATGATGGCGGATGTAGCCCTTCAATCCGATCAGCGACCGGGCACGGTCCAGCGCGGAGATGTCGAGGCTGCGACCGGTGGCGGTGGTCTTGACGAACCGCGTCGCCTTCGGCGCCTTCCCGCCGGCGACGACGGCACGGGCGCGTTCCTCCTGGGCATTGAGGGTCTGGTTGTCGCGGACCGCACGTCGTTTCGAATACTGCCAGACCGCGCGCCAGGAACTGGCGTGCGCGGCTGGGTCCCACGCCGGCTCGGATCGCTTCTTCACGTTGTTGACGACACTGTTCCCGTGTCGCGGGGTGACGGTGTCGACGATCTGCCCGTCGGTGAAAACGTCACCGTTCCAATGAAAGTGGTTCGCCAGATCCCCGGGCGCCTTCGTCATGCGGGAGCCGACGATGAACTTGAGCCCGGCCTCGTCGAGGGAGTTGAGGTTCGCTGCGGAGAGCATGCCGGCGTCGGCGGCGACGACCATCTCCACGCCGGCGATGTCGTGCCGGGCCTGGAACTGACGGACGATCGGCACGATGGTGTGGGTTTCGGCTTTGTTGCCCTCGAAACAGCCGATCTCGAGGGGGAACCCGGTGCGGTCGACGAGCAGTCCGACCACGATCTGGGGGTCGACGCGGCGTTCCTTCGAGTAGCCGACCTTGCGGAGGTCGTCCTCCTTCTCCGCCTCGAAGTACAGGGTGGTGACGTCGTACAACACCAGGCTCAGTCCGCCGGTTTCGGCGGCGTACTCGAAACACCGGCGGGCGATCTGGTCGCGGTAGCCTCCGGGGCCGATCTGCGCCAGGTGTCGTTGAACAGTCTTGTAGGACAGGTCGTTTGCACCGAGATCGCCGAGAACCCGCAGTGCGTCAACCTTCGAGGTCGGCTCCACGATCCGGGCGATCACCAGGTCCTTGAACACCGAGTCGTCGACGACATCGAAACCGAGCCGGTCGTAGACGGATCCGATCACGTCGTAGAGCAGCCGTGCGCTCGTGCGCACCGTCCGCCCTGATGGAGCCAACCCGCCACTCTTGCCGGTCGGAACGGGGAGTTGGCCGGACCGCCAGTCCGCCACTTCGGCGACCCGGGCGGTTGGCTCGGGCACACCCAGCTCCAACATGCCCTGGTCACCGAGGGCGAGCCGGCGGGCCTGCTCGAGCAGAACACCCAATTCGGCGTCGGTGTGGGCGGAGCCGACATGCGCCACGATTTCCCGCCGACCACGGTGTTTGCGCACGACCTGCACCGCCACCGCACCGGACGCGGTGCGTACCTTCCGCACGTACGTCACACCGGAACCCTACCCGCTTAGTGCCCCATTCCGGTCCCGACAACACGCGAATCCGCTGGTCACAGCAGCGACTGGGGATCTACCCGCCAGTAATGTCCTAAGTCAGGTCGGAAGGCCAGAAGGGAACAAACAAGAACGCTCTTCACCGGGCGGAGCGCAGCGGAGCTCGATATGGGGGACACCGAGAGTGGCCTGTCGTTGCAAGGTTCGCAAATCTTCTCATATCATGCCGCAAAATAACTCAGCTGCAACGTATTTCGCCTTTCTGCTTGCCGACGTAGCGTTGCAGGGGCCGACCACCATGGTGCGGAAAATTGGAACGCTGAGCGGTGAGGGCGAGTATGACGACGATGACAACCACCAGGGCGGCGGTGTCCCCCGAGCCCCCGACACGCGAGCTGATCGTCGACCAGGTGGACGCGGTCGTGACCGTCACCTTCAACCGGCCAGGCAAGCTCAACGCGCTGACACCGCAGATGTACGAGGAGCTCGGGCAGGTATGCGACCGGGTGAACGCGGATCCTTCGGTGAGGCTGCTGGTGTTGCGGGGATCGGGTCGGGCCTTCGCGGCGGGATCGGACATCGCGCACTTCCGGTCGTTCGCCAACGGGGAGGACGGGGTGGCGTACGAGGACCGGTTCGTGTCGATCCTCGAACTGCTGGAGGGGGTTCGGGTGCCGACGCTGGCGGTGGTCGACGGGGTGTGCGCGGGGGCAGGGTTGGTGCTGGCGGCCGCGTGCGATGTCCGGATCGCGACGACGGGCTCGATGTTCGGGCTGCCGATCGCCCGGACCCTGGGCAATGCGCTCTCGGCGTATCCCTTGGCACTGCTCGCCGATCGGATCGGGTCCGCCCGGCTGACCGCAATGGTCGCGAGAGCGAAGATGCTGCCCGCCGTCGAGGCCGCGGCGATCGGGTTCGTCGCCGAGGTCACCGGCCCCGACTGCTTCGATGCGCTCGTGGCGGAGGTGACCGGTGAGTTATTGGTGGCGGCGCCGTTGACGGTGGTCTCGACGCGGGAGGTGCTGCGCCGCATCCGTGTCGCTGGGTTGCCGGACTCCGCGGATCTGATCCGCGCGGTGTATGGCAGCACCGATTTCCAGGCCGGGGTGGCGGCGTTCCTGCGGGGCGAACGCGCGGTGTGGTCAGGGACCTGAACAGCCCCGGTGGTGGGGGAACCAGAGCCCGGGCGCGTGCTTTATGCTCACCGGTGCAGCTGGTTCGCCCGGCGCGGTCGTGAGGAGCCCCGAAGACCGCACCTGGCGTCGAAGCACGCCGAACTCTTTTCGGGATTCGGGGTGTGAGAGGGAACCCGGTGAGAATCCGGGACTGTCCCGCAGCGGTGAGTGGGAACGACCGCCGTCATCATGCACTGGGCACCTTGTCTGGGAAGCGACGGCCACTAGGTCCGGTGGATAGCACTGGGTGCCCGCGAGTCCGAAGACCTGCCGACTGTGTCGGGCACGCCGTGCCCGGCGGTCCACCGCCTCGGGGAATGGGCGTGTAGACCTTCTCGTGCGCCAGCATGTTCTTTCTCGGGCTCGAGAGGTGTACTCGTTCTGCCGGTGGTGGTCCTTCCACGCTTGTAACTGGAGATAAGACACTGTGACCACCCTCTTCACCGCGACCGTACTGGGCTCACCTCGTATCGGTCCGAACCGCGAACTCAAAAAGGCCGTCGAAGGCTACTGGGCAGGCCGAATCGACGCCGACGCCCTGGCCACCGTCGGGAACCAGCTCCGCGAGCAGACCTGGACCGCGCAGCGCGACGCCGGCCTCGACTCGATCCCCGTGGGCACCTTCTCGTACTACGACCAGGTCCTCGACACCGCCGTCCTGCTCGGCGCCCTGCCCGACCGCGTCGCCGACCTCGACAACCCACTGGACCGGTACTTCGCCGCCGCCCGCGGCACCGACACCGTCACCCCCTTGGAGATGACCAAGTGGTTCGACACCAACTACCACTACCTGGTCCCGGAGATCACCCCGAACACCACCTTCACCCTGGATGCATCGAAGGTGATCGCCGAGCTCGGCGAAGCACTGGAGCTGGGGATCGCGGCCCGCCCCGTGGTGATCGGCCCGGTGACGTTCCTGATGCTGTCGAAGGCCGTCGGCTCGGACGCACCCCTGCTCGACCGGATCGACGAGATCGTGCCGCTGTATGCGGACCTGCTCGGTCAGCTCTACGACGCCGGCGCCGAGTGGGTGCAGATCGACGAGCCCGCCCTGGTCGCCGACCGCACCCCGGAGGAGATCGCCACCGCGAAGCGGGTCTACGACCAGCTTTCCGCAGTCGAATCCCGCCCCGCGCTCCTGCTCGCGTCGTACTTCGGCAGCCTCGGCGACGCACTGCCTGCGCTCGCATCGACCGGCGTCGAAGGCCTGGCGGTCGATCTGGTCGCCGGATCCGACACCCTCGCCTCGGTTCCCGAGCTGTCCCGCAAGCACCTCGTGGCAGGCGTCGTGGACGGCCGCAACATCTGGCGCACCGACCTCGAGGACGCCCTCGGCACGCTCGGCACGTTGCTGGGCAGTACCGGGTCGATCGCGGTCTCGACGTCGTGCTCGCTGCTGCACGTCCCCTACACCCTGGGCGCCGAGAAGAACGTGGACAAGGCGCTGCGCTCGTGGCTGGCGTTCGGCACCGAAAAGGTCCGGGAAGTCGTCACCCTCGCCGCTGCCCTCACCCAGGGCCGCGAGACGGTCGAGGAGGAGTTCGCCCTCGCCCGCGCGGCCGCGTCGACCCGCGCCACCGACCCCCGGTTGCGCGACGGTGCGATCCGGGGCCGGCTCGAGTCGATCCTGAGCTCCGACGGCGGCCGTTCCCCGGCGGATCAGCGCCGGCAGGCGCAGGCCGGGCTGGAGTTGCCGCTGCTGCCGACCACCACCATCGGCTCGTACCCGCAGACGACGCAGATTCGTGTGGCCCGGGCGGCGCTGCGCAGGGGTGAGATCGACGAGGCCGAGTACCTGGCCCGGATGCGCGCCGAGATCGCCGATGTGGTGGCGCTGCAGGAAAAGTTGGGACTCGACGTGCTGGTGCACGGCGAGCCGGAACGTAACGACATGGTGCAGTACTTCGCCGAGCAGTTGGACGGGTTCTTCGCCACCGAGAACGGGTGGGTGCAGTCGTACGGGTCCCGGTGCGTGCGTCCGCCGATCCTGTACGGGGATGTGCGACGGCCGAACCCGATGACCGTCGACTGGATCACGTACGCGCAGTCGCTCACCGAGCGTCCGGTCAAGGGGATGCTGACCGGTCCGGTGACGATCCTGGCGTGGTCGTTCGTGCGCGACGATCAGCCGCTGGCGGACTCGGCGAACCAGGTGGCCCTGGCGATTCGCGACGAGACGGTGGATCTGCAGGGCGCCGGGATCCGGATCGTGCAGGTGGACGAGCCGGCGCTGCGGGAGCTGCTGCCGCTGCGGGCGGCGGAGAAGCCCGCGTACCTGGACTGGTCGGTCGGGGCGTTCCGGCTGGCGACGTCGGGGGTGGCGGACTCGACACAGATCCACACCCACCTGTGCTATTCGGAGTTCGGTGAGGTCATCGACGCCATCGCGAACCTCGACGCCGACGTGACGTCGATCGAGGCTGCCCGCTCGCACATGGAGGTCCTGGGTGACCTGAACGCGGTCGGCTTCGACCTCGGCGTCGGTCCGGGTGTCTACGACATTCACTCCCCGCGGGTGCCGAGTGTCGAGGAGATCACGGTGTCGTTGAAGGAGGCGCTCAAAGCGGTTCCGGCGCAGCGGTTGTGGGTCAACCCGGACTGCGGACTGAAGACCCGCGGCACGGTGGAGGTGAAGGCGTCGCTGCGCAACCTGGTCGACGCCGCGAAGCTGGTCCGCGCCAGCCTCTGACGACGACGGCGCCCCCGCACCGGGTGGTGCGGGGGCGCCATTGCGTCCCGGCGGCCGGAAGGAGTGAGACCCGATGTGGAACGGGGGCCGGTACCTGTACGGGACGGTCACCGTGGCGGGTGGCGGCGGATTCGATCAGCGGGGTACGGGGTCGCGGGCGGATTGCGGCCGGTAGGTGACGGTGGGATACCCGATGACCGGGTCGACGGTGACGCACGCCCGGACCTGATACACCTGGTCGACGAGGGCCTCGGTGATCACCTCGGTAGGGGTGCCGGCGGCGACGACCCGCCCGTGGTCGAGGACGATCACGCGGTCGCAGAACATCGCGGCCAGGTTGAGGTCGTGCAGGGCGACGTAGCTGGTGAGGGGGAGCTGCGCGACCAGGGACAGGATGTCGAGTTGATGGCGGATGTCGAGATGGTTGGTCGGCTCGTCGAGTAGCAGTTCGTCCGGTTCCTGCGCGAGGGCCCGGGCGATCTGGGCGCGCTGACGTTCTCCCCCGGAGAGGGTGTGCCACAGCCGATGTGCTTTCGACGTCATGCCGGTGTGCTCGAGTGCCTGCTCGACAGCAACGGCGTCGGCGGTCTCGTCGCCGCCGAACATCCCGCGGTGCGGAATGCGCCCGAACCGCACGATGTCGCCGACGGTGATGTCGACCTCGGTGTCGGAATGCTGATCGACCATCGCCACCCGGCGGGCGATCTGCCGTCGTCGGAGGGTCCGGATGTCGGTGTCGCCGAGGAGGACCCGGCCGGTGTGGGGTTCGGCGATCCCGCTGAACAGTCGCAGCAGCGAGGATTTGCCCGAGCCGTTGGGGCCGAGCAGTCCGATGGTCTCGCCCGGTGCCGGCTCGATGGACACCCCGTCGAGTACGAGTTGTCCGCCACGGCTCCAGCCGACGTTCTTCGCGCGCAGGGTCATGGCGTGCTCCGCATGCGGAAGAGGATGACGGCGAAGGCGGGGACGCCGATCAGGGCGGTGACGACACCGACCGGAACTTCCTGTGGCGCGAAGACTGTGCGGGCGATCGCGTCGATCCACACCATGAAGATCGCGCCGACCACGGCGGCGGTGGGCAGCAGCCGGCTGTGCCGGGGGCCGACGAGGAATCGGGCGGCGTGGGGCAGGACCAGGCCGACGAACCCGATCGCCCCCGCGGCACTGACCAGGGCGGCGGTGACGAGTGCGGTGATGCCGAGCAGGAGGATCCGGACCCCGCGCACCGAGACCCCGAGCGATGCGGCGGCGGTGTTGCCGAAGGTGAAGGCGTCGAGCGCCGACGACTGCGTCAGGCACACCAGGAGGCCGGCGACGGTGACGGCCCCGCACACAATCACGTCGGCCCAGTCGGCACCGGACAGGGATCCCAGCAGCCAGAACATGACCCCGCGGGTCTGTTCCGCATCGGCGGAGGAGATCACGATGAAGGAGGTCAGCGCGGAGAAGAGTTGCGTTCCCGCCACTCCGGCGAGCACCACCCTGGATGTGCCGCCGCCGGCGCCGGTCGCCAGCAGCATCACCAGGGCGAACGAGAGCACCGCCCCGGCGAAGGCGCCCGCCGACAGCGACACCGCCCCGGCGCCGAGTCCGAGGACGACGACCAGCACGGCGCCGGTGGATGCGCCCGACGAGATGCCGAGCACGAACGGATCGGCGAGCGGATTGCGCAGCAGCGACTGCATGATCGTCCCGCACAGCGCCAGTCCGGCGCCGCACACCGCCGCGAGGAGGGTCCGGGGCAGCCTCAGCTCCCACACGATGCCGTCCTTGATCCTGCTCACGCCGGAACTGCCGAGACCGACGTGTTCGAGGACCACCGCGTAGACGTCGCCGACCGAGAGACTGGCGGGGCCGATGGTGATGACGACGGCAATGGACCCGGCCAGCACCGCGAGTCCGACGAACAGGAGCACCCCGATCACCGGACGGGACTTCGTCCGAGTCGGTCGGGATTCGCGCCGCGTCGCGGTCGCGGTCAGCGGGCCGGTCCCCACTGCTTCAGCGCGGCCGCCGTCTTCTCCACGCCGTCGACGGTGCGGATCGACGGGTTCAGGTCGGCGCCGTTGACCACGATGTACCGCTGGTCGCGGACTGCGGTGAGCCGCTGCGTCACCGGGTTCGACTCGAGGAACGCGATCTTGCTGTCGAGGGCGTCGCCGTCGATGCTGCGGCGGCTGAGGTCGGCGAGGACGAGGGCGGTGGGGTCGCGGTCGAGCACGCTCTCCCAGCTCACCTGCGGCCACTCGTCGGTGGTGTCGGAGAAGATGTTCTGGGCGCCCACCGAGTTGGTGATGATCCCGGACGAGCCGCAGCAGCCCGCCATGTACGGGGTCTTGGTGTCGGCGAACCAGTACGCCAGCGACACCCCGGCGGCGTTCACCGTTCCCGAGGCCGCCTCGAACCGCTGCTGCAATTCCGCGACAAACGCCTCGCCGCGGTCACGGACGTCGAAGATGGCGGCGAGTTCGCGGATCTCCTTGTACACCGTGTCGATGCGCAGGAGTTCGGTGCGGGCACCGTCCGCGTTGACGCTCTCGTCCGTCTTGCCGTCACAGTCGGTCGGGGACAGGTAGCTGGGCACACCGAGCTGGTCGAACTGGTCGCGGTCGGCGACACCGCCCGGTCCGAGGGTGCCGCCGAACGACGCCGTCACGAAGTCGGGTTCGGTGTCGAGTACCACCTCGAAGGACGGCTTGTTGTCGGCCAACCGCGGAACGCGGGCGTTGTCGGCGGCCAGGTTCTCGCGGACCGGGTCGGTCCAGGTCGCGGTGCCGACCATCCGGTTCGCCAGGCCCAGCGAGAGCAGGATCTCGGTGGAGCCCTGGTTCAGGGAGACCGCACGTTGCGGGGGTGCGTCGAGCGTGACCGGGTGGCCGCAGTTCTCGATGGTCATCGGGTAGGCGGATGACTCCGAGGCCGTCTCCGGTGCCGATTCGTCCGCCGTGGACGAACATCCGGAAACGAGCAGGACCGAAGCGGCAGTGACAGTGGCACCGAGGTACCGCCAGGACGTGCGCATGAAGCGTTGAACTCCTTCGTCAGGGCCCAGTCGCGGAGCCGAGGATCACCGAACTCGATCGGTGAGTAGTCGGACTCCGACCATGAAGGTTCGTTACCGTTGCGCGTCAGTCCCGGATTCGCACCGGGTTCCCTCGCCGATCGTGGCCGTACGGACGGCCTCGGCCACCATATACGGCGCTCACCCGCCAGTCGCCGGCGACGACTGAGGAACCGGTCACAGACGCCGGCGACGACTGAGGAACCGGTCACAGACGCCGGCGGCCCACAGCCCGCGGGTGCGGGACCACAGGGGGTTGGGTGCGCCCCGGGGTCAGGAGACGGTGATGCCCACGCGGCTGACCCCGGGACGCAGACTTTAGGGGCTCAGGCGACGACGGAACGCTGCGGAACGCCGTCGTATTCGCTGAGCGGCCGGATCAGGGCGTTGGATTCGCCCTGCTCGATGATGTGGGCGGTCCACCCGGTGATCCGGCTCATCACGAAGATCGGGGTGAACACCTCGATGTCGAAGCCCATCAGGTAATACGCCGGCCCGGTGGGGAAGTCGAGGTTCGGTTTGATACCGGTGGCGCCGGCCATCGTCTTCTCCAGGATCTCGTACATCTGCACCCACTTCCCACCGCCGGTGTGGGCGGCAACGTCGAGCAGGGCCGCCTTCATGGTGGGGACGCGGGAATCACCGTTCTTGTAGACCCGGTGCCCGAAACCCATCACCTTGTCCTTGGCGGCGAGCTTGCCGAGCAGCCACGCCTCGGCGCGGTCCGGGTCGCCGATCTCGAGCATGTCGTGCATGACGGCCTCGTTGGCGCCGCCGTGCAGCGGACCCTTGAGCGCCCCGATCGCCGCGGTCACGGCACTGTAGATATCGGACAGGGTCGAGGTCACCACCCGGGCGGCGAAGGTGGAGGCGTTGAAACTGTGCTCCGCGTACAGGATCAGCGACACCTCGAACGCCTTGACCAGCTCCGGCGGCGGCACCTCCCCGAAGCACATGTTCAGGAAATTCTCCGCGAACCCCAAATGGCTGTGCGGAGCGATGGGATCGAGGCCGCGGCGGCGGCGGTGATCGGCGGCCACGATGGTCGGCAGCACCGCCATCATCCGCAAAGCTTTGGTGCGGTTGGCGGCCGGGGAATTGTCGTCCTCTGCCGGGTCCTCGGCGCCGAGGTAGCTGATCGCGGTGCGCACCACATCCATCGGGTGGCAGTTGTCGGGCATCTTCGTCACCAACGAGAGCAGGGAACGGTCCGCGCGGCGGGCGGCGCGCTCGCGCTGGGAGAACAGGGCGAGCTGGGTGTCGGTGGGCAGCTCCCCGTTCCACAGCAGGTAGGCGACCTGCTCGAAGCTGCAGTGCGCGGCCAGGTCCTGCACGGCGTAGCCGCGGTAGGTCAGCGAGTTGGTCTCGGGCACCACCTTGGAGATGGCGGTGGTGTCGACGACGACGCCGGCCAGGCCCTTGTAGATGGTGGGGATCGCGGTGTCGGTCATCACTGGCTCCTGGAGAGAGTGAAGTTGAAAACTCCGGAATCGAACTCGCTGTACCGCTCGTACTCGAGCAGCTCGTACAGGCGGGAGCGGGTCTGCATCTGGCCGAGCAACCCTTCCTGGGTGCCGGTGTCGTGGATCTCGCGCAGGCCGGTCTCGATCGCGCCCATCGCCAGCCGGAGTGTGGTCACCGGGTAGATGAGGGCGTTGAATCCGATCGACTCGAGGGTCTTCGCCGGAATCAGCTGCGACTTGCCGAATTCGGTCATGTTCGCCAGCAACGGGATATCCACCGCCGCCCGGAACTTTTCGAAGTCGGCCTCGGCGCGGAGGGCCTCGGTGAAGATCAGGTCGGCCCCCGCCTCGGCGTAGGCCTTGGCCCGCTCGATCGCGGCGTCGATTCCGTCGATGCCGGCGGCGTCGGTGCGGGCGCAGATCACGAAGTTCGGGTCCCGGCGCGCGGCCACGGCGGCCCGCAGCCGGCGGACCATGTCCTCGGTGGGCACGATGGCCTTGCCGTCGAGGTGCCCGCAGCGTTTCGGGTTGACCTGGTCCTCGAGGTGCAGGCCAGCGAGACCGGCGTCCTCGAACACGGTGACCGTGCGGGCCGCGGACATCGGTTCCCCGAACCCGGTGTCGGCGTCGACCAGCACCGGCAGGTCGGTGACGTGGGCGATCTGCGCGCTGTGCGCGGCGACCTCGGTCAGGGTGGTCAGGCCGATGTCGGGCAGACCCAGTGCGGCCGAGAACGCACCGCCCGAGACGTAGGCGCCTTCGAATCCGATCTCCTGGATCAGCTTCGCGGTGAGCGGGTTGATCGCGCCGGGCAGGCGTTGGATCGTGCCCGAGGACAGGCCGGCTCGGAAGGCGATGCGTTTGTCGGCGGCGGAGGTGGACGAGGCGATGAGTCCGGTCATCAGAACAGTCCCTTCGGCGACTTCGGTGCCCGGGCGAGGACGTCATCGGTGACGGTGAAGGTGAGCTGGCTGAGTTCCCCGGCCGCAAGTTCCGGGGTGCGGGCGGCGGCGGCGAGGAAGCGGTCCTGCTCGGCCGGGGCGATCACGCCGTCGGCGAGGGTGCGGAACTTCGCGATGTACTGCTCGCGGGCGAACGGGCGGGCGCCGAGGGGGTGTGCGTCGGCGATCGCGAGTTCGTCGACGATCACTTCACCGCTCTTGAGGGTGATTTCGGCGCGGGCGCCGAATGCCTTCTCGTCCGGGTCGGTGGAGTGGTAGCGACGCGTCCACTCCGGGTCCTCGGCGGTGGAGATCTTGTTCCACAACTCGATCGTGTCGGGGCGCTGGGCCCGTTCGGGGGCGTAGGAGCGTTCGTGGTGCCAGGTGCCGTCCTGCAGAGCGACCGCGAAGATGTACATCACCGAGTGATCCAGGGTTTCCCGCGACGCGGTGGGGTCGAACTTCTGCGGGTCGTTCGAGCCGGTGCCGATCACGACGTGGGTGTGGTGGCTGGTGTGCAGCACGATCGACGCGATCTGGTCCAGGTCGCCGATACGGTCGCGCATCCGGCGGGCGAGGTCGATGGGGGCCTGGCTCTGGTATTCGGCCGAGTGTTCCTTGGTGTAGCTGTCGAGGATCGCCCGCTTGGCCTCGCCGGGGCCGGGCAGCGGCACCTGGTATTCGGCGTTCGGTCCGCCGAGCAGCCAGGCGATGACACCGTCCTCGCCCTCCCAGATCGGGGACGGTGCACCCTCGCCGCGCAGTGCCCGGTCGACGGCCTCGACGGCCATCTTCCCGGCGAACGCGGGGGCGTAGGCCTTCCACGACGAGATTTCACCCTTGCGGGACTGGCGGGTGGCGGTGGTGGTGTGCAGGGCCTGCCCGATCGCCTGATAGACGGTGTCGGTGCCCAGGCCCAGGAGGGTGCCGATCCCGGCCGCGGCCGAGGGGCCGAGGTGGGCGACGTGGTCGATCTTGTGCTCGTGCAGGCAGATTGCGCGGACCAGGTCGATCTGGATCTCGTAGCCGGTGGCCAGGCCGCGGATCAGGTCGGCGCCGGACCGGCCGGTGTGCTGGGCGACGGCGAGGATCGGCGGGATGTTGTCGCCGGGATGTGAGTACTCGGCGGCGAGGAAGGTGTCGTGGAAGTCGAGTTCGCGGACCGCGACCCCGTTGGCCCAGGCCGCCCACTCGGGCGAGAAGGTGCCATCGATCCCGAACACAGTCGACCCGTCCTTGTTCGATGACGACTGGCTGTAGGGATGCGACTGCGCCTGCGCCCGGGCGTTGGACACCGGGCGGCGGGTCAGGGAGGCCGCGGCGACGGCGGCGTTGTCGATGATCCGGTTGACGATCATCTCCGCGGTCTCGGCCGGCACCTCGACCGGGTCGGTGGCGACCTCGGCGATCTTGAACGCCAGGTGCTCCTCGCGCGGGAAGTCCTCGGCGGAGCGGTGGGTGCGTACGAGATGGGTCTTCACAGTCGGTCCTCCGGCATCGTTGAGCTGTCTCGCTTTCGCACGCTACACAGCTGCCGTGATCAGCAAAATGCCTTGCAGATGCCGATTTTTGCGGACCGAAACCTGCAATATTGCGAACATTGCGTAACCCGGTGGTGCTACATTTCGGGCATGCAGAAGATGTACGCGGGCGCTCGTCTGCGCCGGCTGCGGGAGGAGCGCGGGCTGACCCAGTCCGCGCTCGCGAAGACCCTCGGGTTGTCGACGAGTTACTTCAACCAGCTCGAGAACGACCAACGCCCGCTGACGGTTCAGGTCCTGTTGAAGCTGAACTCCGAACTCGATCTCGACATGGGATTCTTCGCCGCCGACACCGACGCCCGGCTGCTCGCCGACCTGCAGGAGGTGTTCGGGGAGAACCCGGACGCCGCCGACATCTCCGCCACCGACATCGACGAACTCATCTCCCGGGTCCCGGACGCCGCCCGGGTCTTGGTGGGGTTGCACCGCCGCCTGCGCGGCGCCACCGAACAACTCGAGCAGTTCTCCTCCGGCATCGATGGCCAACTACCGGACCGGTCGACGGCGATGCCCTACGAGGACGTCCGCGACTTCTTCTACGACCAGCGCAACCACATCCCCGCCCTCGACACCGCCGCCGAAAACCTGTTCACCTCACGGGGTTTGACCCTCGGCGGGTTGGATCTGCAGCTGAGCCGGTTATTGGCCGACGAGCACGGGATCACCGTGTCCATCCGCACCGACGACCCGGCCCGGCCCGGCCCCAAACGGACCTTCGACCCGGCCGCGAGGATCCTGACCCTGGCCAGGCGCCTGTCCCCGGGCCAGCGGGCCTTCCAGCTCGCCACCCAGCTCGCCTTCCTCACCCAGGCCGAGACGATCGACACCATCGTCACCCGGGCGGAATCGTTGCCCGACCAGTCCCGGGCCCTGGCCCGGGTCGGGCTCGCCAACTATTTCGCCGGCGCCCTGATCCTGCCCTACACCCACTTCCTGACCGCCGCGGAAGCGCTGCGCTACGACATCGACCTGCTCGGCATGAAGTTCGAGGTCGGCTTCGAAACGGTGTGCCACCGCCTGTCCACCCTGCAACGCCGCGGCCGGCGTGGGGTGCCGTTCTTCTTCGTCCGCACCGACCGCGCCGGCAACATCTCCAAACGCCAGTCCGCCACCGCCTTCCACTTTTCCCGCGTCGGCGGCAGCTGCCCACTGTGGGTGGTACACGAGGCGTTCGCCACCCCGGGTCGGATCCGCACCCAGATCGCCCAGATGCCCGACGGCCGTAGCTATCTGTGGCTGGCCCGCACCACCGACGAGTCCACCCCCGGCTACCTCTCCCAGAAACGGGACTTCGCCATCGGCCTCGGCTGCGACCTCACCTACGCCAGCAAACTCGTCTACTCGCACGGCCTGCACGTCGACGACCCCACCGCGGCCGTCCCGATCGGCGCCGGCTGCAAGGTGTGCGAGCGCCCCAACTGCGCCCAGCGGGCCTTCCCGCAACTGGGCCGCACCATCAACGTCGACGAGAACAGCGCCGCCACCATCCCCTACACCCCCGGCGCACGCTGACCCCGACTCGACCACCGGCCAAACCCTGGCTCCCACCGACGCCTGCCCGCACCCCGCCGGGCAGCACGTAAACCTATCTTTACCTGCGGTTTAGGCAGTATCGGTGACTCCGAGCAACCACTACACCCGCCCGGCGACCACCCTCGCCGCACCTCCGCCGAGACCATCGCCAGTGGCTGTGTGGCGTTGAGGGGTCGATGCGTTTGGGGTAGTCGTGTGATGGGGTATGCGTGGGGAGATGCCGGTGTCGTCTCTTTCCCATAGTGCGGCACTGTTTTCCGGGGCGTGCGGGGTGGGTAATCGCCTTTCCGTTCCCGGCCGAAGGTACACGCGCGAGTGTCGGGGTGAAAGCGATGACGTCACAACGTTTCCGGACTACCGGCCCGTCCCCGACGGTGGTGCCGGCCGGTGGTGTGGTGTCCTCGGATGCGATGACCGCGGCGCTGGTCGCTCTCGCGGGGTGTGCGGTGCCGGTCCCGGACGAGGTTCTCGACCGCACCCTCGAGCGGGTGTGTGCATCGGCTTCGGTGGTCCTGCGCACTGTCGGTGGTGTCGATGCGGTGGTGTCGGTGACAGGGTTGGGAGTGGGGCGGCCGCGTTGTGTGGTCACCGATGAGACGGTGCGGGTGGTGGAGCAGGCGCAGTACGCTGCCGGTGCCGGGCCGGGGGAGCGGGCCGCTCATGAGCGGCGCCGGGTGCAGGCGCGGATCGGTGAGTATGCCCAGGCATGGCCGGCGTTCACCGCGGCCGCACGGGAGGCCGGCTTCGGCGAGGCGGTGGCAGTGCCGGTGTTCGCGGACGGCGATCCCGATCAGAAGGTGGTCGGGGTGGTCGGCGCCTACACCCGCGCCAGCGGCGGGGAAGGGATCGAGGACGCGCGGTGGTGGGCGGGGTTGGAGTTGGTGACCACCACCGTGTCGGCAACGTTGTCGGAGGCTCGGCGTCGCCGGGCCTTGGCGGGAGTGTTGGCGCAGTTGCGCCGTGGAGTGAGTTCGAAAGCAGAGGTCGACCGGGCGATCGGGGTGTTGATGGCCGCGCATGCGGTCAGCGACGAGCAGGCGGCGGTGATTCTGTCCGAGCTCGCCGAGCAGGATTCACCGCATCATTCGGTGCAGGCCGCGGCCCGCCGGGTGCTGCGACTGTGCATCGGCGAGTAACGAGCTTCCAGACGAATGCCCGTTCTAAGAGAGAGCCAGCCAGGAGAAAGATCATCCTTGCAGCCGCCGCAGGTGCCGTAGTGGTCCTGGCCGGATGCGTCCGCGCCCCTCCTCCACCTCCGCGAATACCGCCCGTAGGTCGGATGAGGCAGGTGTCCGCTACTTGCCGAGGCGTCGGTAAGCGACCCTCGAGCCTGAGGAGTGAAGTCGTCGTGCTGACGCCCGAGGGAGATGGTTACTCGATGTGCCCGGATGAGTCGATCTCGGCGGATACCTCGTCGAGGCGGCGTTTGGCCCTCTCCAGCCGGCCCTCGAGTTCGAGGATTTCCACCACTAACTCGTCCCGCTCGGCCAGCCGGTGGGCAAGCACGTCTCGAGGGGATTTGGTCTTCATCCATTCACCGTACGCCCAGTTCACCGACCGATACTGCCCCGGGATCGCCCGCGTTGCAGCCCTCCCACCGGTGTTGTTGCGCGGCGCGACGCACCCGCGTGTGTCCCGTAGGGTGAACCGGCCAATGATGCCGAACCGTAATGGAGAGACAGATGAGGCAGATCGGTAGCGCGGGAGAACGACACCTCCAGCATCGGTACGGCACCGTCGAGCGTGCCGGCCGGTTCTACGCCGAACAGGTGCTCGACCATCTCACTCCGGCCATGATCGACTTCGTCGGCCGCCAGGAGATCGCGTTTGTCGCCACCGCGGACGCGGCCGGCGAATGTGACAACAGCTTGCGCGCCGGCGCACCCGGATTCCTGCACGTGATCGACCCCAAAACCCTCGCCTACCCCGAGTACCGAGGCAACGGGGTGATGGCCAGTCTCGGCAACATCGCCGAGAACCCGCACGTCGGACTCGTGCTCGTCGATTTCGTCCACGATCTGATCGGGCTGCACATCAACGGTGCGGCGCGGATCGTCGAGGACGAGGTACTGCGCTCCGAACTGCCGGATCTACCGGGCGACTGCGCGCCGGGACGCATCCCGCAGCGGTGGGTGATGGTGGAGGTCGAAGAGGCATACATTCACTGCCGCAAGCACATCCCCCGCATGGAGCCCGCTGCGCACCACGGGGACTGGGGAACCGGCGACGCGAAACGCAAGGGCGGTGACTATTTCGACGCGAAGGGCACCCGGCGATACGACAGGGTTGCGGCGGTGTCCGCGCTACCACCGAGGACGTAGTCGACGGCCGCTCCACTACGCCGTCTCGCGCTTCTCTACGCCGCCTCGATTGTGCATGCCGATACCCGCCGTCCCCCGGTCACTGAGTGGGAGGGGTGGAGACCGCTGACCCGTCCAGGGATCACCCGGGTGGTCGCGGCGAAGACCAGGCGCCCCTTCAAGGACGCCGGTGCCGGGGCGCCCGTACACCCGCCGCACCCGCTCTGCGGGCTGCACCGTTCGGCTTCGTCCCCGATGGACAGACCTGCCGGGCTTCCGATCTCTCGCCACCCGGCCGCCGCCCACACGGATTCACCCAATGATCGAGCGGGTATCCGCGAGCATGGGCACATGGCACCGCGGTGGCCTTCCAGGTGGTAACTCCATCGCTCACGCGCACGGACTGTTCAACATGCTCGGTGGCCTGTGGCCCCTGCTGCATCGCCGGAGTTTCGAAGCACTCTTCGGGACAAAGAACGATCGATGGTTGCTCTACACCGTCGGCGGCCTGCTCACCGGCAACGGTGTCGTGCAGATCCTCTCGACTGACTCCGCGGAAGGGTGGCGGCGTGCACGCGATCTGGGGGTGGCCACCGCCACGGTATTGCTCACGATCGACCTCCTCTACGTTCCGGCGGGCCGAATACCGAAAATGTATCTGCTGGACGCCGCCGTGGAGATCGGGTGGCTGGCCGCATGGGCACGGGAAACAAGTCGACGCCCCAGGCAACCTCACCCTCGCCTGTGAAGGGGCGGTGCCGGACCTGCAACGGCGGCCGAAGCCGGATACGTCCGCGCTCTGCTCCACCTCCGCGAAAAGACCGCCCGACCGCGCTGCTGCGACCGCCCGCAACGATCTGACCGTCCGCAGTAAGGGACGGGCCGTGCTGGGCAAGACCCGAATGGTCGTCGACCTGGCCCGATAGGAAGCGGACCACCGAACACCAGCGGCAGCGCGCTCATCAGGTGAGGGCCGCCCTCTGCCGCGTAACTCCCGGAAGAGCCGGGTACGTCAATTGCCCGCTGTGTGGGCAACGACCGTCGGTGGCTCGCCGCGCCCGTGCCGGCGGGTCCGTGGAGACGGTCTCCTTCGCTTTCCCCTGTTCGGCTGGCGCGGCTCATGCGGCGGCACCGACGGTGGGAGTGCCGGGCGACGGCCGGGAACCCCGGCCACGTATCGAGTCGCGAGGCGCCGGAAGTGGTCGAGTCTGATGGGGTCGAGAAGGCCGGGCAGCAGCAGATCCCAGGAGGTGGCCCACCGGGCGGGCAGTTCATCGACGTGGCCGGTGGCCGCGGCCAGCAGGTGGACCCCGGTGAAGGTTTCCACCAGCAGTTCAGCGACAGCGTCGGGGTCCTCGGCGCGCAGATCGCCTTCGGCGATCGCCCGGCGGGCGAGGTCGCGGTAGTCGGACAGCCAGGTCGCGAGCAGGGTCGGGGCACCGGGACGGTCGCGGATTTCGGTGAGCAGGCGGAACGTCGCCTGGACCGTGACATCGTGGACGACCGGATCGAGCAACAGACACGAGATGCCGATCAGCGCCTCGAACGCCGGAATCCGAGGGGCGAGAAGGGGTTCGCACGCGCCCTGGAACCGGGCACTGCCGGCCTCGATGACAGCGCGGGCGAGTTCTTCCTTGGAGCCGAAATGGTCGTACAAGGCGCCCCTGCTGACGTTCGCGCGGGTGAGGATGGTCTCCAGCCGGGCATCGGCGTAGCAGACCCGGGTAAATTCCACCGCCGCCGCGAGGAGCAGCGCCTCACCGGTGATTTCCGCCCGCTTCTGCACTTTGCCCCGGTCCTTCGAACAGTGCCCGTTCCCCGGACCCGTCACCTCACGCCGCGCGGCACGAGTTCTCCGGCTCGACCTCGGTAGAGGCCCGTGCACACCGTGCGAGGGGATACCCGGGCGGGCGTGCCTCAACCGTGCAACCAGACCGGATGGTCGGAGGGTACAGCCGAACTCGATCAGCGTCGACGTGCTCGGAGACCCCTGTGGGGGGCGGACCCGCTCCGCGCGGGGAGGGCGTGCGAACCAGGAGCGGCCGGGCCGGTGACGAGAGCCGTCGAACCCTGCCAGCCGGGTCCGGTCAGTGTGTCGAATTTGCCTGGTCAGAAATAGTGACGGCGTCCGCCGACGGCGCGGCCGGTGGCGCCGAGCAGCGCGAGAATGACCCCGATCACCAACAGGATGATCCCAATGGTCCACAGGATCGAGATGTGTGCCACGAATCCGATCACGAGCAGGATCAGTCCGAGAATGATCATCATGCACCTCGTCTCGCCGTGGGAGTACACCCGTGACCGGGGGCTACCCCGTCGGTGAGGGCCCGAAACGGAGGACGATCAGCACGCGCTGCGTGGGGAAGGCCCCCTCACGCTGGACCTCGACGTCGGGTGGGCCGCGCGCGGCCGAGGAGGGGTGGGCGAACACTCGGCCTCGGTCCGTGCGCGGCGGGGCGCTCCGCCGCGGCCAAGGGGTTCGAAGGCCAGACCTAAGCGGAACTCGCTGCCGCGGTCCGTGTCGGGCCGCGGGGCAGCGTAGTTTGCGGGTACCCGGATCCGGGCGGGGCTACGCCGGTTTCCGGCCGAGCCCGGGACCGTCACGTTGGCGCCGGCGGGACCCGGCGGAGGTGCGGGGCGAGGCGGATGCTCGAAACCGAATTATCCACTCCCGTCGGATTTTTGACCGATCGACCTTGCTTCGTGTCGGGTGGGCCGCTATCCGCACCGGGCCCGGGCGGCGCACGGAGCTCCGGGCACGGCTGGGTAGCGAAGGGCGCACCGCGATGGCCACGTCAGGTAGCCCGAGCTAGGGCAGCCGGCCGACGTCGTCGACATCTTCTGGCTCGGTGACTGCAGGGCTGGGGAGTGTTCGGTGGACGATTGAGCAGCACCGACCTGGGGTAGTCGGCGGAAATGCGCCCCCACCGGGCAGGATCGCTCACAGACCGCCGCCGGCGCCGAGGTGCACCACTTTCACTCGACGAAGGGGTTGGGCGATGACCACCAAATCTCAGCTGGCGTTGGCTGTGGGTGCGGGATACATGCTGGGCCGCACGAAGAAGATGAAGTTGGCGTTGATGCTGGCCGCCGGCGGGGCGACCAGACAATTGTCCCCCGGCGGGTCGTTGGGTCTTCTCAACCAAGGGCGCAAGCTGCTCGCCGAATCCCCCGAGGTCGCCAAGCTCGGCAAGACGGTCCGCCACGAGCTGATGAACGCGGCGAAGACGGCCGCGGTGACCGCGGCCAGTCAGCGCATCGACTCCCTCAATTCCCGACTGGAGTCCGGTGAGAGCCTGCTCGGCGGGCACGGCGATACCGCGGGCGGGAAGAAGTCGACGCGGCGCCGGGACGAGGAACCCGAAGACGACGACTACGAGGACGCGGAGGTCGAGTGGGAGGAATCGGACCAGGAACCGGATGAGGAGCCGGACGAGGGGGAGGAGTCGGACGAGGGGGAGGAGTCGGACGAGGACACCGAGGACAAGCCCCGGGCCCGGCGGCGGCCCACCCCGCGCCGCCGGTCCTCGAGTAGCGGCACGTCCCGGCCCCGCCGGTCCCGGTCGTCCTCCAACGACGATGACGGCGATGACGACGAGCTCGCCCGGGTCCGCAGGACGCGTGCGAAGGCGACCACGAGTTCCACCCCCGTACGACGCACCCGGAAGTGATCAGCGATGACTGCGAATCTCGACAGCGCGGCGAAGAAACTGCGCAAGAACGTATCCGGGGCCTCCGGTAAGGCCGCGTCGGTCTCACCGCTGAAGAATGCCGCGCAGGGCCTGCTCGGCACCGTCACCGACAAGGCGGTCTCCGCCCTCTCCGACAAGGTGGCGGGCGCCACCGACCGGCTCAACGACTACGCCGAGGGCGGCGGCGGCACCCTGCTGTCCGCGATCACCGGCAACGGCAACGGGGACAGGGACGGGAATGGGAATGGGAACGGGGACGGGAACGACGACGGTAACGGTGACGGCAAGTCGCCCCTCTCCGGGCTGACCGACACCGTGAAGGAGAAGGCGTCCGACCTGAAGGATGCGGTCACCGGTGGCGGCGGTGGTGGTAAGGGCAAGAAACTCAAGCTCACCAATATCGTCGAAACGATCGATGTCGGGGTCCCGGTCCAACTGGCCTACAACCAATGGACCCAGTTCGCCGACTTCCCGTCGTTCATGAAGAAGGTCGAGCGGGTGGAGCAGGAGGCGGATGAGAAGCTCGAGTGGAAGGCTCAGATCTTCCTCTCGCACCGAACGTGGGAAGCGTCGATTCTCGAGCAGGTTCCCGACGAGCGGATCGTGTGGCGGTCGAAGGGCGCCAAGGGTTACCCCGACGGGGCGGTGACGTTCCACGAGGTGACCCCCGATCTCACCCGCATCGTTTTGATCCTCGAATATCACCCGAAGGGATTGTTCGAGAGGACGGGAAACCTGTGGCGGGCGCAGGGACGACGAGCGCGCCTGGAACTGAAGCACTTCGGACGCCACGTGATGACGCAGGCGATCCTCCATCCCGACGAGATCGAGGGCTGGCGCGGAGAAATCCGGGACGGCAAGGTAGTCGAACCCGACGAGTCCCAGGACTACGACGAGGAACCGGCCGAGGACGAAGCGCAACCCGCCGAGGACGAGCAGGACGAAGCGTCCGACACCGCGGAGTACGAGGACGAGGAGCGGGAGGGCGAGGAGCCGGAGGACGAGGGCGAAGACACCGCCGAGTACGAGGACGAACAACCCGAGGACGAGACCGACGAGGGCGAAGACACCGCCGAGTACGAGGACGAACAACCCGAGGACGAAGCCGACGAGGACGAGACCGACGCGGACGAGACCGACGAGGGCGAGAGCGGCGAGGAACCCGACGAGGCGGAGGAGGAGCCCGAACCACCTCGGCGCCGTCCCCGTAAGGCCGCCGCGAAGTCGACCCGGGGCGCGGCGAAGTCGACCCGGACCCCGGCAAAGCGCACCCGGACCGCGTCAAAGTCCACCGGGGCCACCAAGTCGACCCGAACCGCCACGAAGTCGACGACCCGGGCCGCGACGAAGTCGACCCGAAGCGGGACGAAGTCGACCGGAACTGCGGCGAAGAAGGCTCCTGCGCGGCGCAGGAGAGGAGCATCGGCATGACCACGGCAGGTGGACCCAGCTCGAGTAGTCTCGCCGATGTCATCGACACCATCCTCGACAAGGGCCTCGTGATCGACGCGTACGTGCGGGTCTCACTGGTCGGCATCGAATTGCTGACCATCGACGCCCGCGTCGTCGTCGCGAGTGTCGACACCTACCTGCGGTTCGCGGAGGCGGTGAACCGGCTCGAGATCGGCAGCGAACCGAAGGGGCTGTCCGAAATCGTCTCAGGCGGCTCGGAGCACAAGACGAAGGGTGCGCTCGAAGCGGCGGGGGACAAGCTCAGCGGCCTCCTCGGCGGCGACGAAGAGGAAGAACCGGAACGGGAACGGGTGTCACGCAAGTCGACTCGGGGTGACAGGTGATGGGCGCATTGGAGAAGGCCGAAAAGGAAGGTACGGGGGAGAAGAAGCGAACCACCGGGGTGTACGTCTACGGCATCGTCCCCGCAGACCTCGAACCCGAAGAGGACGCGACCGGGGTCGCGGACGGCACGGTGAGCGTCGTCGCGCAGGGTGAGATCGCGGCACTGGTCAGTGAACTGTCCGTGGACCGTGCCCTCGGCAAACCCGAAGACCTGCGGGCCCATGCGAACGTGCTGGACGGGACGGCCCGGGTCGCGCCGGTGCTGCCGCTGCGGTTCGGTGCCGTGCTCAGCGACGCCGACGCTGTGAAGGAGGAACTGCTGTCGGCGCATGCGGACGAGTTCGCGTCCGCACTCGAACAACTGGAGGGAAAGGCCCAGTACGTCGTCAAGGGCCGGTACGTGGAGACGGCGATTCTGCAGGAGATCATCGACGAGAACGAGGAGGCCGCGCAACTGCGGGACGCGATCCGCGACAAGTCGGAGTACGCCGGCCGCGACGCGCGGATGGCCCTGGGTGAACTGGTGAGCAACGCGATCGTCGCCAAACGCGAACAGGACACGCAGACCACCCTTGAGGCGCTCGAGGATCTCGTCGAGTCGGTCAATATGCGCGAGCCCACGCACGAGGAGGAGGCCGTGCAGGTGGCGGTGCTCGCCGACGTCGAGCGTCAGGAAGAGCTCGAAGGGGCGGTCGGGGAGCTGGCCCAGCGGTGGGAGGGCCGGGTGGAGATAAAGCTGCTCGGACCGCAGGCGGCGTACGACTTCGTGGTAACACAAAAGCCGGGCGGGCAGGGCTGACGATTCCGGTATCCGCAGTCCTCGGTGCCCAACCCGGTGCGGCCACCCCTAGAGCGTGGGGCAGAGTTGTGGACCGTCCGCGGTCGGTCCACGGCACCCACCCTCTCACCTCCGTTGCAGTCGGTGAGGAAGCGCGGATCGGGGTCGTCGATCCGGGGGGCTGCACGGTCGCGCTATACGCGGGAGTCGGCGATGAGTGCCACACTGCAGGTCGTCGTCGCGGGGTCGTCGGCTTCTGGCTGAGGCGCGCTGGCTCCACGGGGCAGGCGACGACTGCTCACCGCAGCGGCCGTCGGCAGGAGGTGGTCGACCTCACCACGAAGCGGGTCCAGTCATCACCGGAGTTCGCCGCCCTTGACGAAACGGTGCGCGCGGGGACACTGCCGACATGGCTGGCGATGTTGCCGACCGCATTTCACCCGAAGGTGCAGCGGCAGCGGCGGATCATTTCCGCTGCCCGGTGTGGGAGATCGGACACGGGGGTGTCCGTCCAGGATCTCGGGGAGAACATCGAGTTCGGTGAGCCACCATCCCATGGCGTCGACTCCGTCGTGCCGGTCACCGCAGCGGTGGGTGAAGATCAGGAGGGACCGGGCGGGACCGTCCGAGTCGATCTCCCAGCGTAGGACGCTGTCTCTGTTGCGGTATTCGAGCAGTGCCGGGGAGTCGGCGCACGAGCAGGATAGTGCCCGTGCGCTGTGACGACGCAGCTCGAGAACGCCGCGCCAGACGTCCTCGCGGAGGTAGGGCAGATGTCGGGCCAGGCGTAACAGGTAGCGGCCGTCCTCGTCGACGGTGACGGCGTCGGTCATCGGCGGGATGTCCTTGGGCCCCGACCTTCGGATCAATATGTTTGTCACCGCCCGCGGTCCATGGTGGCGATGAGAGCGTTCCGGACGATGTCCGGGGACCGCCCGACTCCGCTGGCCCTCGGATCAGGATGTGGGTTATCTGTAGTCGAGGTCGATGTTTATCCACAGGAGCATCAACAGGATGGTTTGAACGCTGGGACGCCCGCGTGATTCAGTTGCCACCTCCGAACTTCGAGAGGCAGGTGAGCGATGCATGCGTTCGCGGACGAGTCACGTCGCGGTGACTACCTGATCTGCGCGGCGACGATCGCTCCCGCCGATCTGGCCGAGGCCCGGAAGGCCCTCAAGGCGCTCCGCGCCCCGAGGGCTGCACGGATCCACATGTCACACGACAGTCGCAGAGCGCACGAAATCATCCGCGGAGTCGTTGAACTCGATGTGCAGGCGCACCTGTACGTCGCGCGACTACACGGCCGGCCGGAGCGCCGTGCTCGCGACGAGGCCCTTGCCGCAATGGTCACCGACCTCGACACCATGGGCGTCCGTCAACTCTGGCTCGAATCCTGCGATCAGGATCGACAGGACCGGCACGTCATCCGGGCGGCGCTGATGGCCTCCAGTGGACCGGGATTCCCCTTCCGGCACGCGCTACCGACGAGCGAACCGATGCTGTGGGTCCCTGACGTAATTGCCTGGGCTTGGGGGAAGGGTGGACATCACCGAAAGGCCGTGGTCGATCTGGTTGAAGTGCATACCCTGCCATAGATACGCAAAACCCGGGCGACTCACCGTCCGGAGAGCTCCCGGGTCCACTTCCCACGAACGCTATGCCGTGGGCACGTCCAGTATCACGTCGCGGACACTTCCGCGTCAAGCGAGGACTGACTGCACCCCTAGGTGACCGATCGGCACCCCAACTGGTTCCCCACTCCACCAATTGTCGAGAATCCATCGATATCTTTAGCCCGGTGCGGTTGTGGTCTGCTGAGCTGGGGTCTTGCGATGTAGACGTTGTCTAGAACGGAGGCAACCGCCCGTGCTGGGCGGCTCCCTTCGCCTGACGTTTGTTATCGAGTTGATGCAGTCACGTTGGAGTTGTTCGCAAATTTGTGCGGCTCGCTCGGGCGTGTCCGAGGGCGAGAGCAAGCTGGTGTCTCAGACTCGCGTTCTCCTCGGTAAGTGCTCGTATGCGATTGTGTGCGACAGCCAGCCGGGTGTGTAAGGAATCGGTGGTCGCGCGATCCCGGGTCCGGACTGGTGGCCGATCCCGCCGACCTTCGGAGCGGAGCCGGATGATCTCGTCCCGCAGGTCGGGTTGGGTATAGAGCCATGATCGTGAGACCTGAGCCTCGGTGGCAACGGCTTCGAATGTAACTGGGCTTCCCTCATTTTCGAGTTTGCGCAGGGCGGCAACTGCTTTCGAACGCGTCAACTCGTGCCGGCGCTGGGCGGCTTGGTGGATGTGGTGGCGGTTGTCAGCTCGCATAATCGCCTGCGCTCGGCTCACGTGCAGGATCGGCCTCGCGCTCGTCGTCGAGTGTGCCGATGATCAGGTCGAGATTGCCGAGGACTCGGGAGTTCATCTCGACAAGTCGTTGCTGACCGCGGGCTTCGGCGGCCGAGATGATCTGCAAGACCTGAGTTCGGTGCTCACGGTGCTGGGGCAGGAACTCGGCGGTGGTGATGAACATCGGGCAGGTCAGGCATGCGTTGGCGTGGGGGCAAGTCTTCTGGACCGGCAGGCCGCAGTAGCCGTTCGGCAACGCCTGGGTGGTGCGGCCGAGGCGTTGCTTGGACCAGGCTGCCTCGGCGAGCGGACCGTCCGGGTCGAGGGTGACCTCGGCGCCGGATGCATTGACCTTGCGGGCGGCCTCCCAATGTCGACGTATCGACGTGTCGCTCAACCTGGCGTAATGCGCGGTCATTTGGTGTGAGTCGTGGTCGAGAATGCGGCGCACGACCTCTTGCGGGACGTCGAGGTTGATCAGTCTGGTGCCCAGTGTGTGGCGGAATCGGTGGGGGCTGACCACGGCGGGGTGCCCGTGCTCGTCGGTGATGGTGCATCGCGCGACCCACCGTCGCAGCGACGTGCTGTAGGTGTGTGTGCTGATGTGCCCGGTGCCGGCGGCATTGGGGTGCCGGGGTGGGAACAGCATGCGTGTGTCGGTGTGATGGGTTCGGTTCACGTGGGCGATGTGCTCAGTGATGGCGTGCTCGAGTTCCTCGTCGATGGGGACGAGAGCTTCTCGTTTCATCTTGTGGTTGAGATATCGCAGGTAAGGGGCGCCGTCCTTGTCGCGGACAATGCAGTCCTGGGTCAGGGCGACGGTGTCACTGATCCGTAGCCCGCACCGAATCAAGATGACGGTGATCAGCCGGTGATGCGGACTCGTCCATTTGGCGAGGTTCTCCGGGTGTTCGACTTGGGCCATGACGTGCTCACTCAATGCTCGCGGCTCGCGAATGGTTTCTTTCGGATAGTCCTCGGAGTAGATCGAGGCGGTGTTCGGCAGATCGGTGACCCATTCGTGCCGCCGGGTGGTCAGCAAGAACAGGTTGAACTGGCCCACGCGTTGGCGGTGAGTGACCTGGCCTGGGCTGTGGGTGTGGAGGTAGGCCAGGAATTGTTCGATCAGGGCGCGGTCGATGTCAGCGGTGCCGTTCACGCGGGTGTGGGTGGTGTCGAGGAAGGCATTGAAGGTTTCGATGGCCTTGGTGCCCATTCCGGCGGCTTCGATGGTCAGTCCGGTTGAGAGGCGCCAGCGGGCCCACTTCTTGGCGAGGACCTTCAGCCAAGGGCGGGTGATCTGATCGAAGTGGATGGTGACTTTGCTGCGTGTGGCGATGCCGAGGTGTCTGGCGTTCCAGATGTCCTTCGGGTATTCGGTTTCCCATGGGTCCCGGGCATCGTGGCGGATCCGCGGCTGTGCGGTCATGTCCTGCCGTCGCGGCGTCGGCGGGCGATCTTCATCGGGGAACGGCAGGGAATGCAGGCGGCTCACAGCGTCACCGCCGCCGCGGTGGTGAACCAGCCGGCTTCGGCAAGGGCTTGTCGTGCGTCGTCGCTGCTCAGGTGCCCGTACGTCATGGTGGTGGTGGTCAGCGAAGCGTGCCCGAGGAGCTTGGAGACCACTTCGACCGGGACTTTGTCGCGCAGCATCCGGGTGGCGTAGGTGTGCCGATACCAGTGCGGATCGAAGTCGATCCCGGTGTCTCTGCGCAGGCGACGCACGAGCGCGTGCACCGCGGAATAGGTCAGCGCCCGACCGTAGGGGCGGCCCCAGAGATTGACGAACACATAATCCGAATCCAGGTCGCCGTACTCGGTATGGAGGTAATCGGCGTAGAGGCGAACCAGTTCGGCGCTGACCGGGATCGTCCGTGAATGCGGCGACTTGGCACGGGCACCGTTGGTGTTGCTGCGGCGGCGCACGGTGATCTCGCGCTCCGCCGCGGCGACGTCTTCATGCCGTAGACCCAACGCTTCCCCGATCCGGATTCCGGAGTCGTAGAGCGCCGCGAACAGCAGGCGATCGCGCAGATGCCTGCACGCATCCAGAATGGTCTGGACCTCGTCCGGTGCCAGAAGCCGAGGAATCTTGGACGTCATCGGAAGCTTCACGACCCGCCGCGCATGCGGTGCGCTCTTGCTGATGTGATGCAGGAACGGCCTCCACCCACCGCGGGCCGCGCCACGGTCCCAGAGCGTCACCAACTCACCACGGTCGAGCCCATGCCGAGTGGCGTGCTGATAGAACACCGAGACCGTAGACAGCTTGCGGTTCACGGTCGCCTCGCTGCAGTGATGCCCCACCGAGGGCAGTACCGATACCGACTGCTCCCGGACGCCCGGGGGTCGCCGCAGCCAGCGGATGAATGCTCCGATGTCCTCGAGTTTTACGGTTTGCCAATCACATTCGATTTCGCCCAGGAATGTGAACCAGTCCTTGAGGTCGTGGGCGTGCGCCTTGATCGTGTTCGGCGACCGCTCGATATCGGCCAGGTACCGCAAATAGCGTTCGGCCGGCGCCACGACGCCGTTCTCGTCGAGCAGCGTGAATGACACCGCATCACTCGCCGGATCCAACACCCGCGTCACTTGCATCAAATCTCCCACCGTCTTCGTCATGGACGGCAGCGACGGTAACCCGTCCATGACGTGGCGTGGACTCGCGAAACATCGCGTGCCCTACGTGAAAGACAGCATCGGGAGGGCTAAAGATATCCATCCTTTTTCGACACCCGCACTGAGTGTGACTCCCAGCGCTATCTGGCACGTTTTTGTCGACGCTATTTGGCACGGTGCCGATCGGGCGAGGTGGCGGCAACACGGGCGACCCTGCACGCCGAGCACCTCGCACCCTGTTTCGTGGATCGGCTGGGCATGCCGTTCACGGTCGATGGTTGACTGGTGTCGTGCCGACCTCAGACGACGTACGACGGCTCGCCGAGCAGCTCATGGCCGAGTTGTCCCCGCAGCAACAACAAGCGTTCTTGGGCGCGGTCGGGGCGGAGCGTTCGATGGGGTGGGTCGAGAATGTGCTGCGAGTCCCCGAGCCCATGGTCGGGGATGCGCCGACCCGTATCCGCGGCTTTCGGGTCCGGCTCGACCTGGTCGGTGCCAAGCCCCCGGTGTGGCGGCGGCTCGAGCTGCCCGGCGACCTCGCCCTCGACCGACTGCACGTGGTGATCCAGGCCGCGATGGGGTGGCTCGACGGCCATCTGCACCGGTTCCGCATGGGCAGCGATCCCTGGTCGCCGTACTTCGTCACACCGTTCGACGTCGAGGAGGGCGAGGACGGCGTGCTCGAAGACGGTGTCCGGCTCGATCAGGTATTGACCGGCACCGGTGACCGCCTCTGGTACCAGTACGACTTCGGTGACGACTGGGACCACGTGCTCGCGGTGGAGGCGGTCCTCGACGAGCCGCCCGCCGCGGTGCGCTGCACCGCCGGTCGGATGGCCTGCCCGCCCGAGGATTGCGGTGGGATCTGGGGTTACAAGGAGCTGGCGGCGTGGGTCCGGGGCGGGTGCGACCCGGCCTCCGTCCCGGACCCGTTCGAGGACGCCGACCATGCCCGCGGCTGGCTGCCGCTTCACTGGCATCCCGACCGGTTCGACGTCGAGGAGGCCAACACCGCCCTCGCGGTGGCGGTGGCCGCGCCGGTCCCGGTGGCCGGGGAGTTGGCCGCGCTGCGCGAGCAACTGGAGCGGCGCGGCAACCGGGCGCTCACGCAGGTGCTGGCACGGTCGGCGGCGCCCGCCCCGGTCGAGGTGAGCGAGCCAGACGCCACACGCCTGTTCGAGCCGTACCTCGTCCTTCTCGACCTGATCGGCGATGGGGTGCGGCTGACGAGCGCCGGCTACCTTCCGCCGACGTTGGTCGAGCAGCTCGCCGAGCGGACCGGCGTCGCCGGGTGGTGGATCGGCAAGGCGAACCGCGAGGACCTCACGTGGCCGGTCGCGCAGCTCCGCGACAGCGCGCGAGCGCTGGGCCTGGTCAGTGTGCGGAAGGGTCGGCTGGCGCCGACCGCGCTCGCCCGCCGGTGCCGGGAGCAACCATTGGCGCTGTGGCGGCATATCCTGTCCCGGCTGCCGGTGGGCCGGACCGAGTTCGACCGACAGGCGGGCTGGCTGGCACTCGCCGTCGTCGGGAGTGGCATCCCGGCCGAGGACTGGACGAGCGAGATCCGAAACCTGCTGCTCGGCCTCGGCTGGCGTGTGGAGGGCAGCCCGGTCCTCCCCGCCGCGGCCGTCGTCAGCCCCACGCTCGACGTCCTCGAGCTCCTCGCCGGGAAGACACGCGGCCGGCTCACCGGCACGGATCCCGCCGTTGCCGCTACCGCCCGGGCCGTGATCGGCCCCGACCTCTGACCCGAGCACCCCTCAGACTCAACCGTCCCGGTTCTGTGTCATGGAAACGATGGTTCGCGAGACACTCCCGGCCGGATGCCGTTTTCCCAGGTCACGGGTGTCACGGTTCCCGTGTCCGCGGCTATGGCACGTGCTCGGGGGTTCGTTTTACGCTGGACGGGTGCGGATCGGCCTGGCCCGGGTCTCCACCCGCGATCAACACCCCGAAGCGCAGCAGGACGCGCTCCGCGCAGCCGGCTGCGAGCAGATCTTCACCGACACCGCCTCCGGGGTCCTCGCGCACCGGCCGGGTCTCGATCAGGCGCTGCTGGTCGCCCGCCGAGGCGACCAACTGGTGGTCACCCGGCTCGACCGGTTGGGGCGGTCGCTGGCTAACCTGATCGAACTCTCGCGGCTGCTTCAGGAGCGCGGGATCGATTTGGTGGTGCTCGATCAGGGGGTCGACACCTCGACAGCTGCCGGGCGAATGTTTTTCTCCGTGCTCGGGGCGATCTCGGAGTTCGAGCATGCGCTGCTCTCCGAGCGCACCGCCGACGGGCTGGCCGCGGCCCGCGCCCGCGGACGCACCGGCGGGCAGAAACCGAAGCTCGGTCCGCGTCAGGTCGCCCTGGCGCGGGCGATGTACGAGGAGACCGGCGAGGACGGCAAACGCAGATACACCGTGGCGCAGATCGCCGCCGAATTCGGGGTGACCCGCCCGACGATCTACCGGCACCTGAGCGCGGCGGTCTCCACCGGCGGCGCGCGCGGTGCTGTTACCGGCCCGGCTCGATGAGCACCCCGGGCCGGGGTCGGGCCGATCCGATGACGGTGCTGCGCCCGCATCTCGAGCACGGTGTCCCGCTGACGCGGGCGGCGGCCGCCGGTGGGGTGTCGGTCCGCACCGCCCGCCGCTGGCTCGCCGCCTACCGGGCCGGTGGGCCGGCCGCGCTGGCCCGGCGTCCGCGCTCGGACCGCGGCACCCGCACGCTACCCAGCGAGTGCGTCGAGCTGGTCGAGGGACTGGCGTTGCGCCGGCCGCAGCCGTCGACCGCGCACATCCACCGCACCGTCACCACGATCGCGGCCCAGCGAGGCTGGCCCGCACCGAGTTACGAGACCGTACGCACGATTGTCGGCGGGCTGGATCCGGGATTGGCCACCCTGGCCCATCAGGGTGTCGCCGCCTACCGGGACCGGTTCGAGCTGGTCTATCGCCGCGAGGCGGCCCGCCCGAACGAGGTGTGGCAGGCGGACCACACCGAACTCGATCTGATGATCCTCGACGCGGCCGGCACACCGGTCCGGCCGTGGCTGACGACGATCCTCGACGACCGCAGCCGTGCGGTCGCCGGATACACCGTGTTCCTCGGCGATCCGTCGGCGCTGCAGACGGCGTTGGCGCTGCGGCAGGCGATCTGGCGCAAGACGGACCCGCGGTGGGCGGTGTGCGGGCTGCCGGACGTGCTCTACAGCGACCACGGCGCCGACTTCACCTCCGCCCATCTCGACCAGGTGTGCGCCGACACCCGGATCCGGCTGGTGCACTCCACCCCCGGCGTGCCGCAGGGCCGCGGCAAGGTCGAGCGCCTCTTCGGCACCGTCACCACCGAACTCCTCCC
The DNA here is from genome assembly GCF_014256275.1 of Rhodococcus sp. 4CII. Classification (NCBI taxonomy): domain Bacteria; kingdom Bacillati; phylum Actinomycetota; class Actinomycetes; order Mycobacteriales; family Nocardiaceae; genus Rhodococcus; species Rhodococcus sp. 4CII. The sequence continues at coordinate 210,976 of NZ_JACCFE010000003.1, read as the reverse complement.
GAGGTTGCCCGGCCACATCCCACACGGAACCCACGGCAAACCCGTGACCGCACCGACGCTGACGCTGGCCGAACTCGACGCCGCGATCGGCGAATACATTCTCGACACCTACCACCGGCGCGAGCACTCGGAAACCGGTGTCCCACCGCAGCAGCGGTGGCTCGCCGACGGGTGGCTGCCGCGGATGCCCGACTCGCTCGAGCAGCTGGACCTGCTGCTGCTCACCGTGGCCCGCCCGCGCGTGGTGCACCGCGACGGGATCCACTGCCACGGACTGCGCTACCTCGACCTGACCCTGTCGGCATATGTCGGCGAACGGGTCACCGTCCGCTACGACCCCCGCGACCTCGCCGAGATCCGCCTCTACTACCGCGACCAATTCCTGTGCCGCGCCGTGTGCGCCGAGCTCGCCGACGCCACCATCTCCCTCAAGGACCTCCAACGCGCCCGCACCCGACGGCGCCGCGAACTGCGCGGCACGCTCACCTCCCGGCGCAGCCTCGCCGACGCGCTGACCACCACCGGCACCGGCCCGATCCCCGACACCGCACCACTGACCCCGCGCGACCGCAGCGCCGCGGACCCCGACCACGACCAGCCGGCGCCGCAGAGGCCGCGCCGGAGATTGAAGACCTACCGCGAGGACTGACCCGACAACCACCCGAGGCGAGATACACGTGAGCACATCGAAAACCCGCGAACCGCCGCTGCCTCCCCGGCAGAGCGACACCGCCGCCGCGCTCATCGGCGACGCCACCCCGGTGCGGCGCGACGGTCCGCCGTTTCTTGTCACCAAGGAGCACCGCCGGTTCGTCGAGTTCGCCGACGCGGTGCGCCGCAACCGCTACATCGGAGTGTGTTTCGGACCCGCGGGGATCGGCAAGACCCTGTCCTCACGGGTCTACAGCGGTGCCGACGACTGGGAGCAATGGTTCCTCGACCGCTACCTCAAGGACCCGGCCATCCCGGAAATCATCGACACCGCCCGCACCGCGATGTGGACCCCGAAGGTCACCACCACACCCCGCGAGCTCGACCGGGCGATTCCCGCGCTGTGCCAACAGGTTTCCTGGGCGATCGAATGCCACCACCACCCCGACTACGATCCGCTCGCCTACAGCGACGGCCGCGGCTGCGGCTACACCGAACTGCTCATCGTCGACGAGGCCGACCGCCTCAAAGCCACCGGCCTCGAACAGCTTCGGGACTTCTTCGACCGCCACCACCTGGGCCTGATCCTGATCGGCATGCCCGGACTGGAACGCCGCCTCGAACGCTACCCACAGCTCTACAGCCGCATCGGCTTCGCCCACCAATACCGGCCGCTGAGCGATGACGAACTCGCCTTCGTGCTCGAGAAGCACTGGAACCGGCTCGGCCTCGCACTCAACGCCGACGACTTCACCGACGCCGAGGCGATCGCCACGGTCGCCCGCATCACCGGCGGCAACTTCCGGCTCATCCACCGCCTGTTCGGCCAGGTCCAACGCGTCCTCGAACTCAACGACCTGCACACCATCACCCGTGAGGTCGTCGACACCGCCCGCGACACCCTCGTCATCGGCACCTGACCACCGACAATCACCCCGAGGACGATCTGATGACCAGGAAGCTCGGATACGCCCGCATCACCTTGCTCGACCGGAGCCGCCTCGCGCTCCAACACGACACGCTCACCGCGGCCGGCTGCGAACGCATCTTCACCGACACCACCCCCGCGGCGAGCACCCCGCAACCACAGCTCGAGACCGCCCTCGCCGCGCTCGAACACCAAGACCTGCTCGTCGTGTGGTCCCTCGACCGGCTCGCCCACTCGCTGACCCACCTGCTCCGCACCGCCACCCGGATCACCGATACCGGCGCCGGCCTCTGGTCGATCACCGAGGACCTCAACACCAGCGACCCGGACACCGGTGCCCACGTCCTCGAGATCTTCGCCGCGCTGTCGACCTGCCAACACGCCATCCGCCGCGAACACGCCCTGATCGGACTCGCCGCAGCAAGGAACCGGGGCCGCGTGGGCGGGCGACCCCGCGCCCTCACCACTGCGACCGTCGCCCAAGCCCGCACCATGAAGGCCGACGGCGCCACCATGACCGCGATCGCCCAGGCGCTCGGTGTGGGACGCAGCACCGTGTACCGCTACCTCACTGAACAGCAACCGACCGACCGAGCCAAATAGCGTCGGCAGAACCATGCCAGATAGCGCTGGGAGTCACACGGCGCCGAAACGCTCGATTCGACGCCCGAATACGACCGATTGCGGTCAAGCAAGGTATACGGACTCGAGCGCGACACCGGACGTGTACACAGTCCCCAGGCGTGACGGATGTCGGACATGGAGCGGATAGTGAAGTCATGCCTGACAACCGCCGCGCCACTGGACTGGACAAGTGGACTACGGAACGGCTCGAGGAATTCCTGGAGGATCTCGAACGCGACGCCGTGCCACATGCGGAACCGGGAAAACCGTTCCTCACCTACGACGCAGTACGTGCCGAACTCGCCCGTCGCCGATCCGAGCAACCCTGAGGCTCAGAAACCAACGATTGCGGACTCCGGTCTCGGAGCGTTCCGTCTGAGGTCTCGCATGTGCTGGTGTGCGGGTGCGACACCTCACACCCTGATCGAGAGGACTTCAAGTTTCGCTGATCTGAATGGCCGTCCTGTAGGGCACGTACCAAAGCGCTGTCTTTGCGGAGGCATCCTCTTCCAAGCGCTTGATACTTGTGGCGGATCCTCGAGATATTCACTGACCGTCCGAAGCAGGGATTTCCTGTGTCTTCAGCGCTCGCTCCTAGGACAATGTGCGCATGACTGAATCGATGCGGCCAAGCCCCGATAAGGCAATCGACGTTGCTCTTGCGGAGTACAAAGCATTGCGCGATGAGATTGTCGGATGTTTCACGAAACAGGGCGCCGTCCTGGGGCTTGGCCTCGCGGCCATTGGAGTAATATTTACTGCGGCCGCAAAGGATACGGGAAATCGTCAGCTATTAGTTGTCGTGCCGCCTCTCGCCCTAGTTGTGTCCGCCCTTCATACCGCAGAATGGGCACGCTTCACGAGAATCGGCCAATACATTCGCTGCGAACTCTGGCCCTACCTGCGTAAACAGACCGGATACGACAGGTCGTGGCAGCTCTGGATTCTCGAACGCATGCGTCGACGCAATCCTATACAGAGGTTCTTTTCCGAGGGGTTTATTGTTCCGATCTTATTCGCTGCCATCGCACTCGGGGCTCTTATTTGGCGCGGTGTCGAGTACTTAAACGTGGCTTGGATTATCCTGGAAGTAGTATTCGTCGTTTTCTCTATCCTAGTTCCCGCTTTCACCTGGATCGGAATGAGAGGCCAAATCCCAACCATGCCTGACATGTGGACTACGGAACGGCTTGAAAGATTCTTGGAGGACCTTGAGAGCGCGGCCGTACCACATGCAGAACCAGGAGAACCGCTCCTCGCCGACGCAGTTCGCGCCGAACTCGCTCGCCGCCGATCCGAGCAGCCCTGAGGTTGAGAAACGAACCATTCCGGCCCACCCTCATCTAGATGCAACTTGGGTCGGTGTGGTCTTGAAACTTTGGTGAACCGACATCGATCGCTTGCGGTGGGCGGCCGAAAGCGACCCTTCAGCGGCAGTCGACCCCCCCGCGACCGTTCTGATGACTCTCCCGGTTTAGGAACCAACCGGTCGGGCATGCCCTGACGAATGGGGAGCGGGTCTTGCTTCGGGCACCCACTCACTAGAGGTCGCCACATGAAGACTGGAAGGGAATCCCTGATGAAGCTGTATCCGCTACCTATTACGCGAACACCTCCTATTAGGCCGCCCAACCCACGAACGTGGCCATCGGTGCCGACGTGGGCCGAACGCCTTGTGAAGCCTCTCGATCCACCCCCGGGTTCGATCGAAAGAATTTGGTCAACATCGTGGCGCGAACAGAATGCTCAACGCCCGTGGCCCTACACGTATCCCTATTCCGCTCCGGATGATCGGCAGTCTGCACAACCATATCTAATTAGTGCTGCACGCGATATTTTCAAAGTAGCACCAAGCCGTGAGGCCAATAGTCTGATTCTCAAGTCCGGGTCGATCTTGGGATCTCCGGAAAACCTATCCTGGCGGAGCGATTACAATCTCTGGAGAGTTGAGCAGCAAAATCGAACGAATTTTATGCCATGGGTGACGCAACCCGCTTTAACAGATGCGCTGAGTTTCGTAGAATCGACGATTCCAGCTTCGCAGCCTAATGACTATGCCGTTCTCCTGGGCCAGCGACTGGTCACCGGAGGGGGCGGCGCTGGCGGCGGTGTTCCGCCCGGCGGATTTACGCCCAACATGGATTTTATTGACACACTTGCACAATATGTACGAGGTGGACTTTCTCCCCGGCTACTTCTTTCCAACGTGATCGGATTCCGGAACCTACTGATAAAGCAGGGCGCACCCAAGAGAACGATCGACTTGTTTAACAGGCAGGTCGGCGAGACCGCGATGTGGTACAAACACTATTGGCAAGGGACAGCCGAAGATGCGTAATAGTAAATTCAGTGGCTATCTTCCGCGGTCGAGTGCCACGGCGATCAATACGCGGCCATCGACTTCCTACACACGAGATCCAGACGTCTATCGCTGCGATGGCCACTTGACCGCAGTGCGCGGTGCGCGGTGCGTTCCGATGGGTGCGAAGTGGTGGAGCCCTGGCAAGCTGTAGGCGTTGAGGGCGAGTCGGGTGCGCCAGGTTTTGTGTTTGTATGCCCAGATCCAGTGTCCGAGTAGCCATACGGCGACTCCGGCTGCAAGGATCGTCATGGAGAGGGGGCCGGCGCCGGTGAATCCGATGCGGAGCAGTCCTTCGAAGATGATGAGGGCACCGACGAGTCGGGCGGTGACGGATCCGAATGCCCAGACCAGTAGCGCTCCGATTGCGATGAGTGCTGCCACTGCCATGGGTGGACCTTTCTGCTGGCGGCCGTGCGGTGACAGCATCCCCGAGGGGTCTGACACGCCGCTTCGGCGTGGAGCTCGGGCCGGTTACTCGGTGGTGTGATCGTGGTCGTCGGTGGTGAGTGTGCGGAGGTAGTGCGCGCGCACGAAGTTGTCGAGGATGGCGGTCCCTGCGGGGTCGAGGAGGGCTGCCGGGCGGATGTCGGCGACCGCGGCCTCTGTCCGTCCTTGCAGGTCCTGGAGTTTTCCAGTCACGGCAAGCGGGTCCTTTCGTGGGCGTCGGTGATCAGGTGCGTGTCAGGGCGTCAGAACAGGCTTATCTGGGATTCGGCGGCGGCGGTGTCGGTGCGTTGTTGGTAGGCGGCGGCGAAGGCTTGGGCTGTTGCTTCGGTGCAGCCGATCTCGTGGGCGATCTGGGTCCAGGTGAGTCCGGATTCGTGGAGTTGGAAGGCGTCGCGTTCGTCGTCGGTGTGGACGTGGTGGTCGATGCTCATCGGGCGTCTCCTGTGATGGTGTTGCGGCGTTCGGTGAAGGTGCGTTGGCGGCGGCCGATTTCGCACATGTGCTCGTAGAGCTGGTCTTCGGGGAGTTGCTGTGCGGCTTGGGTGAGGGCGGTGGCTGCGGCGGCGAAGGAGCGCCGGTAGGCCTGGCTGAAGACGGCGCGAGCGTAGTGGTCGACGGCGGTGTGTTCGGCGCCGAGGGTGGTGATGTTGGCGAGGTGGCGGGAGCGTTCGGATCCGTGGTGACCGGCGAGGAGCCCGGACTGCTCGAGGGCGGCTCCGACCATGGCCGGGTTGTGGGGTGCGCCGCCGCGGATCAGGCGGGTGATGAGGCGGAAGAACTCCCGGTGGGTGATGCGTTCGAAGTCGGTGGTCTCGACGAGGTCGACGGCCCGGGTGGCGGCTTCGGCCGGCGCCCAGAGCAGGGCGCACAGGAACAGCGCTTCGACATCGTTGTGCAGGTCATCTGCGTAGTCTTCGGGCTGAATCGGGTCGACACCGGCAAGTTCGGGGGTGCCGGGGACGACGGAGAGTGCGGCGCTCATGCCGGTTCGATCCTTTCTCGCGGACATCGGGGTGTCAGGCTGCGGCGAGTGCCGCGATGCGGTCGGGGCGAAAGCCGGACCAGTGTTGGTCGCCGTCCACGACGACGGGCGCTTGGAGGTAGCCGAGTCCCATCACACGGTCGCGGGCGGAGGGGTTCTCGGTGAGGTCGACGATCGAATAGTCGACCCCTCTTTGTCGAGGGCGCGGTAGGTGGCATTGCACTGTACGCACTCCGGTTTGGTGTATACGGTGACCGTCACCATTTCCCCCTCCGTCGAATTTCCGATTGTGTTTATTTTATCGAATAATTGCGTCATTTCCAAGGCTTTCCCAGTTATTCGACGCGAAATTTACGGGCAATACATAAATGGTTGACGTGCCATTCTTCCGCGATATGGCGGCCCGCGATCAGCCCCGGAGAGCAGACCGCTCTAGCGCTCTCCCCTGCCCATACTCTGCCCTCCCTTGCACTGGCGAAGGTTCTGGCGCGGCGGCGAAGCGTCAAGGTGAGCGAGGAAAGTTTTCCGCGAAATAAGGGAGTGGACGACACGCGTGAAAAAGTTTTCGGGGAGTGTCCTTGATGCGGAGGCGTGGCGATAGAAAAATGAAAGAGAAAAGGGAAAGGTGCCCGGATTTGTTTTTCTTTTCGTTTCTCGGCGCTTTTTCTTTTATCGGGGCCCTGCTGTTGGTGCGCCGGGTCCGCGGGCCCGACCGCGGTGGCGAGTGGTCCGCCTTCGGCCGCAGCCCGCGCCGCGTGAGCACTGGTGGGTTGGGGCTGGGTCTTCGGCGCGGGGTGCGGCCGACCGCGTGTTCGCGGTAACCCGGCTGGCCCCCTGGCCGGGGCGAGGTAGGTCCTCGCCCCGGCCGGGGTTTGGTCAGTCGATCTCGACGTCGTCGGGGGTGCGCTGTTCCACGATGACTTCCTCGACCGGGGCAAGGGTGTGACCGTGCTCGGTCAGGAAGGTCAGGTAGCGGTCGGCGCTTCGGGGGCGCGAGCGCCACGAGTCGTTGACCATCCGGGCTTCCATTGCGGCGGCGACCAGCGCGAGGGTGATCACCTGGGCGCGGTTGTCGGTGGCGGTGTCGAGCAATTTGAGCACGCCGCTGCCGATGTTGAAGTCGGTGAAGCCGAGCAACTCGGGAACCAGGGTGCTGGCGTTGTACTCGGAGAGCAGTCCGGAGTCGGCGGCGAGGGTTGCCGCGATGAATGCGGCGGTGCCCTTCGGGGCGGTCTTGCGCGCCAGCAGTGTGGTGCGCAGGAAGTCGCGGCGGACGGTGGTCGCGGCGGCGGACTGCTTGTTCAGCTCCCGCACCTGGCGGCGTTCTTTACGCTGGCGTTCCTTGGACTCGGCTTCCATCCGCAGGGCTGCGGCAGCGTCGTCCTCGGTGCCTTCACCCTCGGTTGCGGTTCGGGCGGCTGCGAGTACCGGTGAGAGCGCCACTCCGGCACCCTCGAGGTCGAGGCACACGTACTCCGGTATCCAGACCTGGCGGGTCTGCACCGTGTTCGCGTGCCGGTGCCCCTCGTACGGGGTGGCGCCGGGGTGGTTCTCGGTGGACCAGTCCACCTCCTCGCCGTCGACTTCCTCGCCGCTCTCGGTGTCGAAGTAGCGTTCGTCCTTGCTCAGCCACACCGCCCACCGGGCCGGGTCGGCCTCGGTGTGGGCGGTGGTGACCTCGCTGCCGTCGGCAGCGACCAGGTCGGCGAGCAGGACATCCGTTCCGTACTGGGGTTCTTCGGCGAGGATCGTGTAGCCCTTGTCGAGGTAGGGCTGGGCGGCGGCGGCGCGTTCGGTCTTCTCCGCGCGGTCGTCGAGCAGCCGTTGCGCGATGTAGCGGAACTGGTACCGGCCAGCGGTCATCAGCTTTTCGACGGCCTCGGTGTCTCCTTCTGCTTCGATTATGTGGACAAGTCCTGTAGGTCAAGCGGGAACCCGGCCCCCGGCGCCCCTCAGGTGACGAGCACGTAGGCGCCGGCGACCGCGTAGAGTGCCGCCCCCGATGAGCACGGCACCGGTCGCGCTGACGCCGTCGGATATCACGCCCGCCGAGTCGACCAGCACGCCCGCGGCCAACCCGAGCCGGTGTCCCGTGGGGTCCGGTTGCAGGGCCGCCGCGCCCACCGCTACCTCGCGGATGGCGAACAGCCGCGCCACCGTGTCGCCGTCGGAACCGGCACTGATCCCGAGAGGCAGCGGTACACCAGCTGGGGCCGCACGAGGGCTGCCACGCCCACTGGCGTCCGGGTTGCGCCGAGGAACCGAATCAACCGGGCTCTGTTTGCAGTCATGATGTCCTCGCTGTGTGGCGTCGCCTTGTGGCATGTTGTCTCGGGTTCTTCCCCCGGGCCGTTCATCCGCGAGGGGGAAGGAGTGTGGTGAGGTGGTCATTCACCCGGGTCAGCCGCTGGGTGAGGACCTCGTGGTGGTCGGGGTGGGCCCGGTTCTGCACGCGTTCGAGCAGTGTCTGGATGCAGATGAGGACACTAGGACTAGGTGGTCGCGGCCGCGGGGATGAGGTCGTCGAGGCTGGTCCGGACGAAATCGTCTCAGCCCAACGCCGGTCGAGCAGTTGCAGTCGGTCGTGCGCCCTGCCGACACCGTGGCCCGGATCGGCGGCGACGTGGCCCGGATCGGCGGCGACGAATTCCTCATCGTGTGCCCGGAGGACACCTCGGCCGAGGAAGTCATCGCCATCGCCACCCGGATCACCGAACTGCAGGTCGGCCCCGATTCGAGCGGGCATGTTCTCCGCTTCACCGCGAGCGTCGGTGTCGCGCTCGCCGGTCCGGGCGAGACCCGCGAAACATTGATCGGCCGCGCAGACGCAGCGATGTATCAGGCCAAGGCCGCCGGAAGTGGGTACGCCCTGGCACCTTGAGGTGAACTCCGCGCAGCCCACCGCTCAGGCGCTACGGACATCGGGTGACAAACCCCCAGTTCGAACAGATCCCGGAGGGGAACGACCATGTCGCCGTCGACCTGCGCGGAAAGCGTCAACGACAGGGTGGAGGATGTTTTCGCACCCTGCCTCCCAGTGGCCACGACCGATCAGGCCCGTGCCAGCGCTGGAACGCCTGAGGTCGCGGCCTGGCCGTTCGGCACTCAGAGGGTCATCTGTGTCGAGGCCTGCGCGGGCTTTGCCGCGTTGCTGTTCTCCCACAGGAAGGTGTATGCGCCGGGCGTGGGTTCGTCCATGACGAAGACGATCCACTCGCCTTCGATCTTGCTAATCGAGGAGACGTTCTCGGAGATGAATCCGCCGCGTTTGTCGCCGCGGCTGGACTGGCCGTCCGGTCCCGTCAGCTCGAAGTCGCCGGGGTTGACATCAGAAAAGCCGCCGGTCGAGCAGCGCCCGCAGTTTGCGTTGATCTTGACCCAGACCTCATGCTTGCCCTTCTCGCCGGGCTGGTAACTCGGCCACAGGAACGCCTCGTCCAGGGTGATCTCCATGTCCGTGCCGAATGTCATCCCGACCGGGAGGCCCCTCGGCTCGACGCTCTCGACGCTGTCGTGTTCGGCTAGCGGGATTCGGGTCTGGTTCTGGTCGGCCTGGCCGTAAACGAGGACGACACTGTCGACGACGTCGTCGACGTCAGGTGTGTCCGACGAGGTCTTCAGGGAGGCGGACGCCGTGCCGGAGGCTTCCCCGCCGCCAGCGATCTCGGGACTGTCGAAGGACAGCTTGACCACCGCGCCATCGACCTCGAGGTAGGCCTTGTCGGTGGGGGTGTGGCTGACTCCGACCAGGTTCTTGTAGTTCAGGTCGAAATCGAGCGTCGTCGAGGCGTCGTCCGATTTCGCGGTCACCTTGTCGACGGTGATCTCGAAGCCATCGTGCCAGCCGATCTTGTCGATCTCGCGCTCGAAGGCCGACTGGCTACCTTCCGACGTAGGTTCGGCGGCCGAGGCCAGTGCGGGGAGCAGGAGAGCTGCGGGTACAACAGCACTGATCAGAAGAGCCGAGCGAAGGGAGGTGGGCCTCATGGCGAATCTTTCTTTGACGGGGTGGCAGCGATCCGTGCCGATCAACGCTTACTAGCTTCTCCCGTACAGGCACGGAGGATCTTCGACAGCGGGGTGGAAGTTCCTCACCCCATGGAGTTCATGGACCCGCTCCGTGCGCATCCACGACCGGGCCCGACATGGACTAACACCGTGGTCGGACACGACTTCCACCTCAGGGTCAGAGGAGAGACCCCTCGTCGGCGCGGTCACATGTCGAGTTCGGGCCGATCGATCTTCCTGCCGATCTCGCAGCAAGGCGGCGTCCCCGAGGTGGCTGCGTTGGATCGTCTGCGGAGCGCCGGATGTCCTGTGTGATCCCGTTGACGTGTGGTGCCGTACCGAAATCTGGACTGCACCAACACTTTTGGATATCCGCCTAGTACCTGGCGAAGGGCTTGTGCGCCAACGGGTTCGGTGACGCCGCGAAACAACAGCGCCGGCCGTGCCGTATCGATGCCCTGCCGATGCAGGGGTGAGGAACTTCAGACCTGCCGAGGATATCAATTCTCTTCATTTCGCGGGAATCTTGTCAGGAAAGCAAAACCGACAAGCAACACAAGGAGTTTCACATGGCGAACATCAAGAATCGCACCATCACGGCGATTGCCATCGCAGCCTTCGCGCTGTCGGCGGGTGCGGGAATCGCGTCCGCCGAACCGGCGGCGCCCGGGGGCGCGGGGGGCAGCGCACCGGGTGCACCCGGTGTCGGCGCACCGGGTGTCGGAGCACCCGGCACGGGCGGCGACGCGCAGAGCAACGCCGAGTCCGGCAACGCCAATGCCGGTGACGGCGGCGCCGGTGCCCCCGGAATTTCCTTCGGCGGTCCGACCATCGGACTGAACAACGGCGGCGGCAACGGCAACAGCGAGGTGGGCAGCGGCGGTGACGGCGGCAACGCGCGTTCCGGTGACGCCACGACGGGCCCGACCACCGGCGGCGACGGGTTCGGCGGCTGGGGCCTCGGCGGTGACGGTGCGGGCGGCAACGGTGGAGTGGCGCCCGGAGGGGACGGCGGCACGATCGAGCAGGCACCTGCACCTGCTCAGGGCGGCGGCCCCGGAATCTGCGTCATTCCGATTCCGTTCGTCTGCTGATCCCGATCCCCCGCCCATAAGGATCGCGGACTCTCCCAGGGCCGGCCCACCCACTGAGACACAGGACCGGCCCTGGGGGCAGATCCACTCCATTGGACCCGCGGCGAGCCACTCACCCGAGAACGCCCGGGCATCGAGCCACCGGGAAAGGAAAATGGTGCGCTGGGCGGTCTGCCTCCGCCACGACGATCACACCGAGCATGGCAAGGCGGCGACCGCCCCGAACACGCTGCGTCGAAACTCCCCTTCCGGCGGCATCGACCACTCCTGCGGCAACCACCCAGCCGGGGACGAGTACCGCATCCTCATCCATCGAACCCACGTCGACGCGTACGACACCGCGACCGGGCCGGTAGGAGGCCCGCGGGGCGGATCACGACCGCTACCCGTCGCCGCAGACCACCGGCTTCCCTACCCGCCGGAGCGCCCAATCGAAGCAATTCCTCGGATCGACGGTGAGCCCAGAGGCCGAAGGCTGATCTCGGCGATATCCGTACCGTTCCGAGGCGCCCCAGACCTCTCACGACCTCGTCACGCAAGGAGTTTGACCATGTCGAACACTATGAAATTCGCTGTCCCCTTGATCGCCTTCACCGCAGTTGCCCTGTCCGTCGGCGGGGGAATCGCCGGCGCGGCAACCAACGACAGCGGCCCGCAGGAGAGCCACAGCTGGGAAGTGCCGGAGGAGGCTACCGCGCCCGAGCCCTCGGCTGCGCCGCCCGCACCGACCGTCTCCGTCTATATCCCCGGTGTTTCCCTGCCCGGGATTACCGTCGGTGGTGTCGGTGTCGGCACCGACGGGATTGCCTTCCCGGGCCCCACCATCGGCCTGCCCGATCCTCCGGAGATCCCGTAGCTGATCCATCCGCTGTGCGACAACCTCTTTCATCCTCAGGCAGATGCCGCGGTTCGCGGCGACAGTCCCACTTCCCGCCGTTCACTTTGTGCTGCGGACGAGGACCAGATGGTGTGGCATCGGACCCGCGCTCTCCGGGCAGATTCGTGGCTCGCGGCTGGCTCCACGGGTGGCCGCGCCCGGGGATGGACCGTTCCCGGGCGACGCTGGCGCCGGGACGAAGCATTACCGCTGGTCGATGGCGATACCCGTGGATCTGGTGTTGCGGTGGGTTCGACGGTAACGGCGTCGACGCCCGATCCGGGCGGCGCCGACGGCGGCGGCGCCCCCGGCCCCTGCTGCGACTGCCGCACAGACAACCACGGTGGTGGTGGTCGGTGGGCGAGCGGTGAGAATCCAGAGGGCGCCGACGACCGCGGCGCCGAGCACACCGGCGGTGACGGTGGCACCGATGAGTCCGGTGATCCGGCCCCGACCCCGGCGCAGCGAGCGCAGGAACGATTCGAGGTAGGCCACGGCGAACAGCACCAGGGCGGCGAGCCCGATAGCGGCCGCGGTGGTGGTCGCCGGCTGGGTGGTGCGGACCGGAAACGTCCACGTTTCGAGCACCTGACCGGCCTGGAGCAGGGTCAGGGTTCCGGTGAGGGTTCCGGCCACGAAGTACTGTCCGCCGAGTGGGGGCAGTGTCGCGGCCGCGGCACCACCCTGGTTGATCAGTGGTGCGGCGTCGGTGTTCTTGACCGGGATGTCGAGTACGTCGAGGGCCAGGGTCGCGGTGTCGGCGAGGCCGGCACCGGCCACCGTCACCGGCACCGGCGCGGTCAGATCGAGGGGGACGGGCGCACCGCCGGCCGGGTCCACGCCGGCGACGGCGACCGTACCGACCGGGGGCACATCGATCGGGGGCGCACCGAGACCGAGCAGGGCCACCAGGACGGTGATGGCCGCGAGGGCGGCGGCGATGAGCAGCGGAATGCGGGGGGAGGGGAGATTCACCACGGTGCGGACGTTGACGAGGTCGGCGCCGGAGACGTCGGCCAGGCGGGCACCGGGGGCGTGGACGGTGATCGACGGGCGCACCGTCGGCGGCGGTTCGGTGGCACGCGCCCCGGGTGCTGTCGCGGTGGGTGATGCGGTCGGATCGATGGATCCGGTCGGTGCCGTCGGGTCAGTGGTTGCTGCCGGGTCGGCCCGGTGCGATTCGGTGCCGGGAGAGCCCGGGACGGGCCGGCGGGGTGCGGCGTGGGGGCGGGTCAGCGGCAACGGGGGATGGTCGTCGCTGTCGGTCATCGTCGGGGTGTGCGGGGGGCCGAGACCGGTGGCCGAGACGATGGTGTCGGCTCCCATCACCGGGATGCCCTCGGTGGTCAGCCACCCCGGGCCCCAGCGACCGGTGGAGGCGCAGGCCAGCGCGATCCCGAAGGCCTCGGCGGACGGGTAACGCAGGGTCGGGTCCGTCGCCAGTCCGCGCATGACCACGTCGGCGATCGAGTCGGGGACGGCGGGGGCGGTCTCCTGCAGCGGGGTGGGATCGTCGAAGGCGTGCATGAACAGCAGGGCCATGGCGTCGTCGGCGGGTGGGAACGGCAGTTCCCCGGCGAGGAGTTCGTAGAGCATGGTGGCCAGCGCGTAGACGTCCGTGGCGGGGGTCAGCTCGCCGCCGCGTGCCTGTTCCGGGGCGATGTAGGACGGGGTGCCGAGGACATCACCGGCCTTGGTGGCCAGGGTTTGGTCGCCGCCGATGACCTTGGCGATGCCGAAGTCGGTCACCTTGATCGCCCCGGAGGCGGCGAACAACAGGTTTTCGGGTTTGATGTCGCGGTGCAGGATGGACCGGTTGTGGGCCGCGGTCAGCCCGGCGGCGCAGGCCAGGGCCACCGCGACGGCGCCATGGGCGTTGAATCCGGTGCGGGTGAACCGGTTCCACACCGTGCCGCCGGGCAGCAGTTCCATCACCAGCAGGCACAGGCCGTCGTGTTCGACGAAGTCGTAGACCGGCACCACGTGCGGGTGGTCGAGGGAGGCAAGCAGCTGGCCCTCGGCGGTGAACCGTCGCCGGATGCCCGGGTCGGTGGCGAAGGCGGGCGGCAGCTGTTTGATCGCGACCGGGCGGCCGAGGGTGCGGTGGCGTCCGGCGAGCACGATTCCCCATCCGCCGTGGCCGAGTTCGCCGCCCACCTCGTATGCGGGGAGGGCGGCGGCCACACGATCGATGTCGGTATCCATGGGCAGGTCCGGTCAGGGGGTGGGTCGGTCGGTGAAGGGGCGGGTGTCCGGCGGCCGCACCGGAGCTGGGGTGCTCGGCGAGAACCGGTCGGTGGGGGTGTCACCGATCCGCCCGGTCCGTTCGTCCTCGTCGCCGAAGTCCTCGTTCTCGTCCATCTCGTCGCCGAAGTCCTCGTCCAGATCTTCCGCCGTGTCCGGGGTCGGGGTGAGGTAGCCGAGGATGAAGAAACCGACGGCGAATCCGCCGGCGAGAAGCAGCCACCGATCCAGGGTCGGCGCCCACACCCGGGTGGCGGACAGGGTGAACGCGAGCACCAGCCCGATCCCGATGCCCGGGGTGAGCATCCGCAGGCCGCGTCGCCACCGGTTCTCGTGCAGTCGGCGCCGGGCGATGCCGAGGACTGCGTCAAGCACCGCGAGTGCGGTGAGCAGCGCCAGGGCGAGCCCGAACAGCCCGTACACCGACATCAGTGAGCCGCGCACATCGGTCACGGTCGAGATGTCGGCCAGAACGGTCCCATCATCGCCGCGGACGGTGACCGTCCCGTTGATCAGGCCGGTGGCCTGCCCGTCGAGCCCGGAGAGGTCGAGTTCGAAGTCGAGGGACTGGGTCTGTCCCGGCGCGACGGTCAACCCGACCGCGGTGTGATAGGAGAAGAAGGTCAACCCGAGGACGTGCCCGGACAGGTCGACCGCAGCGATGGTGACCGGGGACGCGGTGGCGTTGTTGAGATTCACCGTTACCTGCGCCGGGCTGTGCGGGTCGAGACGGACCGGATGGGTCGGGCTGGCGGTGGCGATGTCCTGACCGTTGACGGTCACCGTCATCCCCACCGACTCTGCTGCACGGCGCCTGGAGCGCCGAGTAGCACTGTCCCGAGGGCAATTACGAGCGCAATCAACCACCGCATGGTTATGATTCCTCCTCGCGACCCGGCTGTGGAGTGAGAAGGCGTCGACGGTAGATCGACAAACCTACGAGCAGGAAGAACACGATCACCACGGCGGTGGCGGTGGACCCCGTCGCTTGGCTGACCAGCACGATATCCAGTGGCGCGGCGAACGTGGGGCCGCAGTCGGCTGAGACATCGTGACGTCCGACATCGGCGCCCACGGCGCGTAGCGGTGCCCGGAAGACGCCGGTGTCGTCGGCGCGAACTCCGCCGACTTGCGCACCATCGACCGAGAGCAGTACCTCGGCGTCAGGTGGGCATCCGGCTCCGGCCATGGTCACCGCTTCACCGGGTGCCACGGCCGCCGCGGTGAATACCAGACCGGGCTCCTGTGGTGGTGGAACTGTGTCGGGGACGACCTCAGCAGGAGTGCCCAGGCTGGGCACCTCCGGTAGCAGCACAAAGGGCCCGGGAACCATAGACTCTTCTCCTGGCCCCGGTCTGGGTAGGCCCGGAACCTCTCGCACCGGAGTACATCGCGCAGGGTCGGTGCATACCTCCGGGCGTTCGGGGTTCTCACCTGTCCGGTCCAGTGGTTTGCGGGGAATGTCGACGCAGGGGAACTCGGCCGGCTCGCAGGTGATGCCGCCGCCGGTCCGATCCAATGGTTTGCGGGGAATGACGACGACATCGCAGGGGACCTCGGCTGGCTCGCAGATGTCGCCGCCGTCGGGTATCCGTGGAATGTCGGTGTCGCGCTGACAGTGTGTGCCAGCCGGATAGCAGCCGCCACCACCGATCTCACCTGGGAACTCGTCCGGAATGATCTCCTCCGGCGGCGTCCAGGGCTCTTGCTCGGGCGGCGTCCACGGTTGTTGCTCGGGCGGCGTCCAGGGCTCTTGTTCGGGTGGGGTCCACGGTTGTTGCTCGGGCGGCGTCCAGGGCTCTTGTTCGGGTGGGGTCCACGGTTGTTGCTCTGGTGGGGTCCACGGTTGTTGCTCTGGTGGGGTCCACGGTTGCTCGGGCGGCGTCCACGGCTGCTGCTCCGGCGGCGTCCACGGCTGCTGCTCCGGCGGCGTCCACGGCTGCTGCTCCGGCGGCGTCCACGGCTGCTGCTCCGGCGGGACCCAGGGAGCGACATCGCCAGGATCCGGGGAACAGTCCGGTGGCACACAGATCGGTTGCTGATCGTCGGCAGCGGGGTACCGTGCCGGGTCGAGACTCTCTCCTGGGCCTGGGAGAGGAAGCTGGGGCATCGTCGGCCACGGCGCGACAGGTTGTTGCCGCACAACAACGGCGGCCACCGATTGTGGCGCGGCGACCGCGTGCGGGGATCCAGAGTGAAACCCGAAAAACCCGAGAGCGCCGGCAACCACCAGGGTGGACATCACCATGACCGACCGCCGCCAACGGGTTGGCCGGGGCATCTGCCCCACCCCCTCGGGTGCGCGTTCGGTACTTTCAGTCTGCGCCGGTGCCGAGCGCCGGGGCAATACCCGATGCGCACCGAGTTCCGGGCTACCGGGGCGAGTGGGGTGACGGGTTCGAGGCATGGCATCTCCTCGGGTCGAAGTGATCGACTTCCAGGATGATGTGTCGGCCACGCCAAATCTTCACCCTCCGGGTGGACCCTTATCACCCTTCGTCGATCGGCATGCCGATGCGGGACGACGGCACAACCGACCATGGTGCCGCGCCGACCTGCGGAATTAGACTGGCAAAACAAAGCGAAGCGTCCGACCGAAAGTCGTGTGCCGAAAATTGCGGGGAGGACGACGATGAATGCTCTGAGCGAACCGAACCTCTGCTATCTCGATGGCGGAGACGGCACCCGCGAGTTCGTGTTGTCCGTGGACGTACCGCGGATCACCGTGGGCCGCTCGGAGAAGGCCGATATCGCGTTGCCGTCAGATCCGAACGTGTCGCGGCTGCACGCCACCATCGAATGGATCGGATCCTATTGGACGGTGACCGATGACGGACTCTCCCGGAACGGAACCTTCGTCAATGGTGATCGCCTCAGTGGGCGCCGCCGACTCCATGCCGGTGACGTCATCCGGATCGGATCCTCATCGCTGACCTTCCGCACGTTCATTGCGGCCAGCGGGGAGATGACCGGCACCGCCGACTCCCTGCCCACCCGAGCCGCCCTGACCACGGCACAGTTCACGGTCCTGGTGGAGTTGTGCCGACCGTACAAAGACAACGCACTCTTCGCCCACCCCGCCTCGAACCAGGAGATCGCCGACCGCCTATTCTTGACTGTCGATACGGTCAAATGCCATCTTCGCGTTCTCTTCTCGAAGTTCGGTCTCGAGGATTTACCGAACAACCAGAAACGCATGCAACTCGTCGTCCGAGCCCGACACAGCGGCATCATAGTCGACGCCGATCTGTGAATCCGAGGAAATCTCTCGACCCTACGGCTCTCCCCGCTCCGTGCGGTGCCGCCACAAGTCGGTGCACCGGAAGCCGCGCCGCAACCCCACGAGATGCTGGGGTTGCTGCAGTATACTGGGCCGAAAATCGGGGTCTATACCTGAGTAGGTGGGGGATTTCGAGGTTTGTTGATGGGGCGGTACTGATTAACGAGACCCGACTGCAGCCGGTCGGCTTATGGCCCAGGCGTCCATCCCTGGCCCTGCACACATAGGATCGGAATGCCTTCCGGCGTTTGTGAGGCCCTGTCGATCGAGGGGTCGCATGGTTCCCCAATGTTGTGGACACCGACGATCTCGGCGGTGACCCACTTGCCGTCCGGGTAGTAGTCGCTGGAGTAGACGCAGACGATGTCCTCGCCGGTGTTCACGTCGACTCCGACCCGATTTCCTGAGCACCGCTGACCTGCTGCTCCGGGGATGGGCTCGGGCTGAGCTGCATCGGTGACGTACGCGACCGTTACACCGCCGCTGACGGTTGCCGGTGGAGCGGCTGAGGCGATGCCGAACCCGAAGGCAATCAGGGGCACGATCGCGGCCGATGCAACGGACGCCGCACGCAAGAATCTATTATTCATAGTGTCACTTACTAGTTCGTGTAACCGGCCAGGGTGCCGAGTGCTGTGGTGGACTTGTTGCGATAACTGTTTGCGGTATCACATTCGGAAACGTCGGGATTCCCGCTCTCTGTAAAGAATTCTCCTCCCTGGCACCCCGCCGAAACCATCCTCACCAGGGTGGAAACGCATCACCCCGGATGATCTTTCTGACGGGGTTTCGGCTCTGCTTCGCCACAACCGTGTGGGCCATCGACAAGGGGACCGGGAGGCCTGAGGGTGGCAAGGAGAACGTGGACGATGATCGATCTGATGGAGTTGTTCCGGCATTGGCATGCCGGGAGGTCTCAGGGGCCGATCTCGACGGCCTGAGGATCCGACCGCATACCATCCGGAAATACCTGGCTCCGGCATTGATCATCCTGCCGAGGCCTGGCAACTTTCGGACACGGTGCGATGCGCGGCCCTGTCCCCGATCCCGCCCTGACAGCGACCGCCGGACCTCTATTCGACGCCGATGCTCACCGTGACGGCGTATTCGCCACCGTCACCGGCCAACCGCACGACCCGTCGTGTGGTTCGCCCGATTAGTTCGGTGAGTTCACGGCGTTCGACGCGGATGGTGCCGGTGTCGATCTCATCGTCGGCGTTGGGCCAGTCGTCCTTTTCCCGTCCCTTGACGGTCAAGTCCAGCCAGGCTCCGGGGTCGTGGATCCGGAACACGACGGGCGACTGGTACTTGTACACCTCTCCTGTGGCGACGCCGTCGACGTTGCCGACCCATCGCGCATCGCGGGATCCGTTGGCGGCGTAGTACGAGAGCTGGAAGTCCACCGTGTCGTCGCCGAGTTCGTCGGTTTCCTCGAGGCAGTGGAACTGCTTGAGGGTCAGCGTGATGATGCCCAGCGGCCGATGCACGCTCACGTGCAGTTCCCGAACGTCGGTCTGTCGGGTCGCGAGACCGTAGTGATCGGAGATGTCCCGTCCCGGACTCGACTGCCAGACCAGCACGGTGGTGTCGCGGTAGAGCGGCCAGTACTGGGGCCCGTGCCAGCTAAGGAAGTAGTCGATGCGGGTGCCGCGGCGATGCCGTGTGGGATCGCCGCTCGGGAGCGGCGGATTGAAGGTGCTCGGGTCGAGTGGGTTGTCGATGAGGACGAACGTGTTGGCCGGGTCCCCGGAGGTGACGCCTTTGGTGCCGTTTCCGGTGGTGGTCCACAGATCGAGCGAGTACCCCAACCGGTTCTTCATATCCCTGTACAAGTCCGGGTCGAGGGCGTCGGTGTTGAGGTCGCCCATCAGCAGGGCGGGTCGCAGCGGACTGCTCAACCCGTGGACGAAACTGGCCAGGTGGCTCAGCTGCGCCTTGACCTGTTTACGAGCGGCCCCGCCCCCGCCGGCGTTGGGGTTCTGGGTATGACTGAGGAAGATATCGTACTGGGTGGGATGGCCGGGGACCTGAATGCGGGCATGCAAGGCGCCCTTGTTGGCGTAGCTGTCCTCGCCGGCGGACTGCCGGAAGATCGTGCTGTGCTCGGCGACCAACGGATATTTGCTTAACAGCAGCAGGCCACCGTCCGATTCGAGGTCGGCTTCATCCGGTCCGGACTTGTGATGGGGGTAGATCGCCCGCAGGCGCTTGCGGATGGTGCCCTTTTCGTCGTCGACGAAGACTTCGCTCAGTCCGACGACATCCGGGCGTGTGCGACGCAGGTTGTCGACGAGAGCGTCGATCGCCTTGTCGCGTTCGCTACCTTTGTAGTTGCCGGGGAAAGGCAGCAGGGCCATGTTGTGCTGCACGAACGATAGGGGTGCGGCGTATTTGCGCCAACGGATCGAGCCATGTTCGAAATTGCTGATGCGACCGCCGCCGGGCTCGTCCTGTTCGTCGCTGGTCGGATATCCCAGGATGCCGTTCTCCCATCCCAGAGATTCCCACTTAGTGAAGATGTTTCCGTGGATTTCGTGGGCTCCGGTGGTGGGCGACCAGTAGATGTGACCGTGCTCGAAGCGTTGCCGGCGGCCTCGGCCGTCCGGATTTGGTTGCTCGTTGCCGACGGCCTTTCCGAGGAATCCGTCCGGTCCGCCCAACGCGGCCCATTTCAGCACGATGGGGCCGAGGTTGAAATGTGGAGTGTTCACGAGTGTTTCCTTTTCTCAATGTTTTGAAAGCCACGTGGACGAATGTCGGGGTTTCACTCTCCGAGCGGAATATGAGCCGAAGGCCTGTTCGTCGTTTGGCGAGGAAACTGATTCTTCCTGCATGACACCTTCCGGAAACAGGGGCCATAGGGTGGAACTTTTGTCCGCCCTCCTCACCGCCGATCGACCCCGCTCGCAGGGGAAGTCCCGACCCTGGATCGCGGACGGAGGCGGCTGGTGGTGTGCGAATTCGGTGTCTCCGCTGCGGCATTCAGACCCGCCACGGCCCGGCAGTTGACCGGATTCTTCGCTGGCCCGCTGCGGACAGACCGGAACTTGGCCCGCCGAAACATCCGCCACCGCCCACCTAGGGTGGAAGATCGTCCACCCCGGCGAGGGGGCGACTTCCCCACTGTGGGGGACGAATTCGCACCATCACCGACCCCACAATTGTGGTGTCCCCACAACGAGCATGGTTCACACGAACAACGGCCACCATCGTTTCGACACGAAGCCGCCGGAACCATTCCGCCCCGCCCGAAATCCACACCCCGGGAGACGAAGGCCGGCGGCACCGATACCGATACCGATACCGATACCGATACCGATACCGAAAGTAACCATTATGAGCGACGACGTCGCGGTCAGCGTCAGCGTATGCACCATCACCGAGCAGGAATCGAAGGACCTCTTTCGACAATATGACGAGGCGTACCAGCGCTATCTCGAGGAGGCAAAACGCTGGAAGGAGGCCCGCGATGGGTGGAAGGAGGCCCGCAGGCGGCGGGAAGAATATCAAAACAGTTGGCACGAAAATGGTGGGGGCCTCGTCGAACAGAACGGCGAACATTTCGTGTTCACTGAGGAGCGATGGCAGCAGTATCTGGACGAGCTTGACAGACTCCGGCAAGAGGAAGAAAGACTCTGGCGGGAGCTGGTTCAGGTCGAAGATGTGTTTTGTGATGCCGCAGGGCAATGGGAGGAACTTCGCGAAAAGTTGAAGTCCGAATTCGGAGAGAACTGGGAGGATCTCCGGGAATTGGTGGAGTCCGGAAAGTTGAACTTCACCGTGCCCGTCCCAAAACCGAAGCCGACACCGCCCGTCCCGGCGTATCTCTGGGCGAAAAACTTTCCCCTGCGGAACAAGGACTTCTGGAAGATCGTGGCCGTGTCAGTCACCGCCCTGATCGTGTTCGGCATCGGCTGGCTCTGGCTGGTCAAACCCAAGGTTCCCCCGGCACCTCCCAATCCAGCCGTCACCGAACAGGTCGAACCGGCATCCGACGACTCGATCGAGCCAGCTCCGGCGGACAAGGGGACCACCCCGGACCAGCAGGTACCACCCGGTGGCGGTCAGCCGGGCCTCCCCGCCCCAGCCCCAGTCCCAGTCCCAGTCCCAGTCCCAGGCGGCGGTGTCACCGGGGAGACCTTCCAGCCCGGCGACCTCGGCGGCGGTGTCACCGGGGAGACCTTCCAGCCCGGCGACCTCGGCGGCGGTGTCACCGGGGAGACCTTCCAGCCCGGCGACCTCGGCGGCGGTGTCACCGGGGAGACCTTCCAGCCCGGCGACCTCGGCGGCGGTGTCACCGGGGAGACCTTCCAGCCCGGCGACCTCGGCGGCGGTGTCACCGGGGAGACCTTCCAGCCCGGCGACCTCGGCGGCGGCTCAAAGTTCTGAATCCCCGACGATGTTTGAGCCGTCGGCGAATCTGATTCGCCAGCCGTCACGGGTTTTAATCAGTATGCCGACAGATCGGCGGGAAGAGAGGTTGCGTCACAGATCCTTGTCGGTGATTATCCCGCTCTGCATCGCCCGTTCGACGAGCCGGGCCCGTTTCTGGTTCTGCGGAAGGTCCTCGACCCCAAATTTGGAGAACAATGCCCTCATGTGTGTTTTGACCGTCTCGGCATTGACGCCCAACTGATCAGCGATCTGCTGATTCGAGGCGGGACTGGCGAAACCGGACCTGTTCTTGCGAGGGCCGCAAAGCGCAATCAGGACCGTGCGCTGCGTTTTCGTCAGGCACTCGCGCGTGGGCACGGCATGGGCGACATTGGTAAGCGCGCCACTGGCGCGCCCATCGTGGCGGAAAGCCAGCATCGAGGAGCCGATGCGGACGCGGTCACCCGATCTCAACCGTCTGCGACCGGTCACACGCTCCCCGTTGACGAAAGTCCCGTTACGAGACATCCCGTCGTCGACGATCGTCCAGTATGTCCCGATCCGTTCGACGGTGGCATGAAGCCGGGAAACATCTGGATCCGCGGTGAACGCGATATCGGCATCGGAGGAGCGCCCCACCATCACCCGCGGTGCATGGTCGGAGAGAACGAATTCCCGCGGTATGCCGTCACGGTCGGAGTAACAGAGGCGGGGACCGCTCGACAGGTCATCCATGACCACTCCCATATGTCGGGGAAAATACCGACGGACTCATTCTAATTCTGATCGCAATCGGTCATCAAAATCGGCGCGAGCCAGGTCCCCGTAAGCGAGCGCACAGAATGGCCGCGAGAACATCGCCACCGACGGGATGGATCCCGTCGGTGGCGATGCACCACTTCGAGGAAAATCGCGACAAAGACCCGTCCCATTTCCTTACCCGCCATCCCTTTCGAAGGGAGGCACCCGGGTATGTCGTTTTGGGCGGAGTCGCTGGTTGGAAATGAGACGGTCGCCCACTCACTGATGCACCCCGCAAAGCGCCTGGTCAGAACATCTCAAAAGTCAGCCCCAAAAGAGCATGTCATAATTCCCGTACAAACCTGACTTTCGGTACGATCAGGGTATGGAGTTGGGGTATGCCCGGGTGTCCACGAGCAAGCAGGACCTCGCTCGTCAGATCGACGCTCTCACCAATGCTGGGATCGACTCGGCGAACATTTACGTGGACAGGAAGTCCGGGACCACTACCGACCGTCCCGGGCTGCAGGCCCTGCTCGGCTACGCCCGAGCTGGCGACGTGATCGTGGTGCACACCCTCGACCGACTCGGCCGCACCGTCCGCGACACCCTCAACCTGATCCACGACCTGCACCAGCGCGGCATCGGATTCCGAAACCTGGCCGACCCGATCCGGATCGACTCGACGAACCCGGACGACCCGATGGGACAGCTGGCGGTGGTGCTGCTGGCGCTGTTCGGCCAGATGGAACGCACCTACGCGGTCGAGCGGGCCGCCCATGCCCGCACGGTGGCCACCGACAAGGGTCGCCGCACCGGCCGGCCCAGCGTGGTCACCGACGCCCAACTCGCCTACGCCACCCAACTCCGGGACGGCGGCGCCACCATCGCTGAGATCACCGGCAAGACCGGGCTGACCCGCTCCACCCTCTACCGGCATCTCCCGCCCCGGCCGGCGCAGACGCTCACCGCCGACGCCGCGGCTGAGCAGAAGCCGTCACCGTCAACAGTTTCGGTGTCGCCACCACCACCGGGCGCCCAACCGCTCGCATGTCCCACCTGTGGACATCAGCCCACCACGCGTAAAGACCTCGTCCCGCACCGCGCCGACCTCGCCACCGTCTGGCTACACCTCGACGAGCGCGGCCACCTGCGCGAGACGCGGCACTGCGCCCGCTGTCAGCCACATGGACATGTCCTGGTGATCAGCTGCTCCCGGTGCGGCGACGGCCCGCTGATCACCGGAACAGATCCCGGCACCGACGAGGTCCCGGTGCCGGTGCGGGACTGGCTCGCACACCACGATTGGTCGGTGGATTCGGACCTGTTGTGCCCCAACCATTCCTGAACATCATTGGGCCTCGCCGTCGTCGAGGTCATCGAGCAGGTGCTGCAGACGTCGGCACGTGGCTTCGTGCCGTTCGACTTCCCGATCCCAGCCGCGGGAGCGGGCGTCGTCGATCAGTACTTGCTCGGTCGCCAGGCGCGCCCTAATCCGCGGCGCATACTCGCTGGTGGTGAGGAACTTCGGGCAGGTCAGCATCAGGTCGCATTCGCACGGCCCCTCGGCGGGCAGCCGCAGGCAGTGCCCCAGTTCGAGTTCGGTCTTGAGGAAATTCGTCTTCAGCCAGTCCACGGTGGCGTCGTCGAGGGCATCGTGCAGCAGGGCATCGGCCGCCGGGCCGGCGATCCGGTGCCCGTCGGCGAGCGCCGTCTCGTATTGACGGCGGATCTCGGGATCGGAGATGCGGCTGTAAATCATGGACATGGTCGCGCTGCGATGGCCGAGTACCGCCATGATCGTCTGGATGCGGGCGCCGCCTTCGGCGAGTTGGGTGCCGAGGGTGTGCCGCAACCGGTGTGCGCTCACGGTCGGGGATCCGCGGTCATCGACCAGACCCGTAGCGCCGCAGACGGTCCGGAACGCCTCGTCGAAGAGGGTCTTGACCGAGAGCAGCTTGCCGCGGCGGACGAAGACGTAATCGACTCGCCGGCCGGTGACCTCGTCGATCCGGGCGATCGAACGTTGGGCCCGGGCCAGGCCGATGGCATTCTCGAGGGCGGCGGCCGCGTCCGGGTGCAGCGGGACGATCCGTTCGGTGTGCCCTTTGCCGACCGGGATCCGCAGCCGCGGATGTCCGCCTGGATAGGTATCGAGGCAGTCCCATGTCAGGCGGCGGATCTCGTCGCGGCGGGCCCCGGACCAGCGCAGCAACAACAGTGCGGCACGTTGCAGCGGGTCGGTCAGGTCCTCGATCGCGGTCATGATTGCGTCGAGTTCGTGTTGAGGGAGGTAGCGGGGAATCGACTCCGGGCGCCGAGGCGTGTCGCGGGAAGTCAGCAATGGTCGGCCGGGGACCTCGGCCCACTCCCAGACCGCGGTGTCGCGGCAGAACCCGGCGATCGCGTTGAGTTCGTGCTTGACCGTGGTCGTCGTCAGCGGCTGGCCGGTGTGTTGGCTCGGACAGCTCGGCAGCCACCGCATGTATTCCTCGATGGTGGCGCGGTCGAGCTGGGCGAGGCTGGTGATTTCGGGGTGATGGGCGCCGAGCCAGTTGACGAGCCGGCGCAGTGCCTGCCGGGCGTGGTGCACCGTCTGCGGTCGATCGAGTTTGGCGTCGAGGCGCAGTTGGAGGTACCGCTCGATGACCTCCCGGATCTTGGGCGGGCACGGTTCGGGCAGCAGGTGGTCGGTCCAGTCCTCGATCGTTCGCGTGCCGATGCGCGGCGCCACCGTGACCTGGCCGACGTTGTACAGCAGCACATGGGTGGCGTGGAGATTGGCGAGCTGGGCCCGGAAAAATCCACGGTTGGCGTCGGGACCATCGAGGAATTGGCCGTTCGGGAACAGCGCCCGCCGTAGCGCATTGAAATCCTCGCGGGCGGCGAATGCGCGGATCGCCGACCCGAACTCGAACAGGTCCGCGACGGTGATCGAGGTCAGGTCGGGGTCGCCGCGATAAAGCATCAGCCGGCCCAGACACCAGATCAGGCTGCTATGTGATTTGGCCGGGGAATGGCCCAGCTCGGTCAGCCGCGCAACCCACTGCTCGAACAGCGCGAGGTCGACGCCGAGTCCGGCGCTGCCCCCACGCCGATCCAGCAGGCGGGGGTACTTGCGGGCGAGCAGGAACTCGAAGTCGAGGCCGATCCCCTTGACCAGGGACAGATACACCAGGTAGCCGCTGGCGCGGTGGGAGTCGGTGCGTCCATTGGATCGCATGCCCTCGCCGACGAATCCCAGCCGCACCGGCAGCGGTTCGGCAAACCACGTTTCCAGGTCCGGCCACCGCTCGACGAACCGGCGATAGGCATCCATCCGCACCCACTGGGCCGGAAGCTGAGGGACATGGGCACCGACCCATGCCTGGTATTCGCCTTCGTCGACGTGCCGCCGCGGGTGCGGGATGGGTACCGGCCGGGCAGTCGCGGGCCCGGTCATCGGCGATCCCGTAGCGCCGCTGCGTACTCGTCCCGGACCTGTATGTCGGACACTCGGGTGTAGATCCGAGTCGATTCCGGCGAGGCGTGCCCGAGGCGTCGCTGCAGTGCCAACTCCCGCATCCCCGCCTCCCACATCACCGTCGCGTGGGTATGCCGCAAGGCGTGGGGAGTCTTGTCGACGGTGCGTAACCCGAGGGCGTCCAGCCGCCGGGCGAACATCCGCACGAGCGCGGCATAGGAGAGCGGCACGCAACGACGACCGCCCCGGCCGCCGACCAGGAACACGAACGGATTCGGCGCGTCCACTGGACGTTCATGCAGCACATACCGATTCACCGCATCCAAGGTGCGAGGATCGAGCAGGTCGACGACCCGTTCGTGCCGGGACTTCCCCCGTACACCCCGCGGATGGTCGTCGCGTTTGCGGATCGTGACCCGCCGTCGCCCGTAGGCGATATCACCGAGCTGGAGACCGAGCACCTCTCCCGGCCGCAGCCCGCCGTCGAGCATCAACAGCACCATCGCCAGATCCCGCAAGCAGGTCATGCTCTCCAGCACCGCGGTCACCTCGGACTCGCTCAGCGGCCGCGGCAGACGGCGCGGAATCCGGACCCGGATGTCCCGGCTGACCGGCTGTTGTCTGCTCGCATGTCCCGCAAACGGGCGGTGCCGTTCGGCGACCATCGCCAACGCGATATCGCGGCGGCGGCGCATCGGATTCTCGTCGGAGACGAGTTCGGCGACGATTGCCCAGTCGTAGAAGCTCGAGACCGCCGCCAACACCCGGGCCACACTCGCCGGCGCCAACAACCGCCCGCGGGGTCCGACGGCCGCCAGGCCCAGTCGCTGGGCGGGTCTGCGCGCCGGACGACGGCGCAACCATCCCAGCAACTCCAGGGCGTGCGCCGGCCGGAACCGACGCCAATCGATGTTGTGTTCGGCGAAGAACTCGAACACCAGGCGCAGGTCGTAGCCGTACGCCAGTGCGGTGTTCGGGCTCCTGCCGGAATCGAGCACGTACCGCAGGAACCGGGTCACCGGCAGTACTGGCTCACCATCGGACCCGACCAGGACCACCGAGGACACGATTCCGTCGGTCTTCACGGTCTGCACGTGCATGACACCAGCCCACCACCAGTTGATCCGATCCAGGTTGCGGCTCGCCGTGAGATGTCCACATAAGAAAGAACTTCGCCACGATCGCGGCCTGTTCGATCGTCAGGCCCTGTTCCTCGAGGCTCGCGCGCGCGGCTTCGCGGCGTCCGACTGCGCCGAGCAGCTTGACCGCCTTCCGCTTGACGCTCAGCTCCTTCGAGACTCGTTCCACCGGCACCCCGAGGTCGAGCATTTCGGCGATCCCGGCGGCGTTCTGCGCGGTCGTCAGGCCGGTGCGGTGGTTGTTCGAGTTCATCTGCTCACTGATCCGGGCGATGGCACGCTCGATCTCGTCGGTCGTGTCCTGCGAGCGCACCAACACGGGGATGGTGTCGCGGCCGGTAGCGATCGAGGCAAGCGTTCGTTCCCTCGAAGGTCTGGGCGTGTTGCGACCGATATCGGTCATGACGGGGTTACGTTCGAAAAGTGCCCTCTGTGGACGCGGTTTCCGGATGCACGCCGGACTGCTCCGAGTGGATGTTGTACTGGACCACTCGCGGTGTCGACGTGCCCGTCGGGTTCGACAACACGCTGGACGGATGGGTGGACATCGATGCCCGCGAGCGTGCGGCGGGAGTCGACGAGGTCACACCGATCTTGATTGACCCGGCCGGCCGGGTCGATCCGGTTCTGGCGAAGTTCTTCCGCCGGTCCCGGTTCGCGTTTCTCGCCGAGGGAACACGGCAATCGTATGTGAAGGATTACCGACTGTTCTTCAGCTTCATGTGGAGCCGCGGAAAGTACTGGGATCAAGCCGATTACGACGACATCGGCGACTACGAGTCGTGGCGACGCCGGTCGACGGACAACCCGCGACCGATCGGTGGAGCCAAGTGGGCTCGGGAGCTGGCCGCGTTCAAATTGCTGTTCGACTGGGCGGTGGTCACCGGCGCGATGCAGCGTAGCCCGGTGGCGACACACACGGTGCGCCGGCGCGACGGCGCCGTGGTCGAGGTGGCAGACAGTCGACCGAAGGACGTGCGGGTCGCCAACGTCAAGTGGGTGACCCCTCGCACCTATCGGTTGTGGCGCGACATCGGGTTGCGCGGCTACTCGGGCGACGGTGTGCCGGAGCCGGGTTGGCGGGGCCGCAACGACGGCCGCAACGCGGCCTTCGCGGATCTGTTGTTCGATACCGGACTGCGCCTGCGGGAGGGCGGCTGCTTGCTCACCGTCGAGGTTCCGGTCCCGATGACCGGCCAGGTCTATTGCGAGGGCCCGGTGGCGGCCGCGACCGCGAAGCGCCGCGAACGCTGCTTCTACGTCCCCGTGGAGACGCTGAGCGGGATCGCCGGCTACGTCGCCACGACCCGGCGTGATGCGATTCGTCGTGCACAGCGGGCGGGCCGCTACGACCGGTTGGCGGGGAAGCTGATCGTCACCAAGGCATCGGCAGGTCAGCGTCGACTGGCCTGGGAAGACGGGTTGGGGCGCCGCGGTGAGCTCCCCGTCACCGCGATCGACGAGCGTCAGCGGCGTCGCCTGTTCGTCGAGGGCGAGGCGGGGCTCGAGCCGCTGCAGTTGTGGCTCACCGATGCCGGGCTGCCGATGGACTACCGATCCTGGGAGGCGGTGTTCGCCGCGGCCAACGTCCGGTGCCTGCGGTTCGGGAAACCGGTCGGCATCACTCCGCACAGCTGCCGGCATTCCTTCGCGCTGAAGATGCTGGTCACGCTGCAGCGTGGGCTCGATGCCCGGTGCGGCCTGGACAAGGCAGAGCGAGACTACCTGCGCAACGTCTACGGGAACGCGTTTACGCTGGTCAAAGACCTGCTTGGACATCGGAGCGAACAGACGACCCGGGAAATTTATCTCGAACCGCTCAACGGTCTGCGCCTCGGAATGATTCTGGACGGCAGCGACGACCTCAGCGCGGTCCTCGCGCGGGTCTCCGCGTCCACCGGCCGGGTCGTCGATATCGCACCCGACGGGGGAGCCTAGCGTGGCGGGCCGACATCGGAGCAAGGCGGTGTTGCCCGACGCGGGGTATCGACGTCCGCCCTCGGTGGAAAGCACCGGCCTGGTGGTGACCCTGTGGTCCGAAAACGGAATCGCCGAAGGCGCTTTCGACTTCACACCGCTGCCGGGCACCCTGGTGCTGCGGCAACAGTTCGCGGCGGCGTTCGACCGCAAGATCGGGCCTGCAGGTGGGTGGCGTTCGTGGGACACCTGCTACTGCGGCTATCAGAGTGTGCGGTTGTTGCTGCGCGGGCTGGCGGCCTCGGAGCAGCCGCCGACGACGATGGCGCAGATCACCCCGGCGGTGTGGATTTCCTGGCGGATGTCTCTTCCCCCGACCGCCGGAACTCGCCATCACCTGGTCGCGCTCCGATCGCTGCTGGCCCAGGCACCCGAGCTTCCATCCGAGACCCTCGAGGTCGTCGATCGGCGCGTCGATCCCGCGCCGGCGTCGTCGGAGATCGCCTACACCTACCAGGAGTTTCTGCGAATCCGCTCGGCCGCCGCGACCGTGTTCAACAGCGCCCTGGTCCGGATCCGGGACACCGTGAACATCTGCGTCGCTGGCGGGCCGGCGAGTTCCGGGCGGCGAGCAGCGACTGGTTGATCGGTGAGGCACTGGATTGTGTGGCCCGCACGGGCGAGGTGCCGTTGCTTCCGCCACAGGAGGGAACCGGGCGACGGATGTCACGCCGCTATCTGGCCGCCCTCGGCGGGTTGGCACCGGAGAAGACCTGGGGTCGGCTGTTCCTGAGCCGCGGTGAAGTGTTCGCGGCGGCGGTCCTGCTGGTGGCCAGCGAGTCGTGGAACAAATCGGTGTTGCACCGGATGCGGATCCCGGAGCACGACCCGGCCGTGGCCGACGCCGTCGACGTCTTCACCGTGCAGCTCGACAAGCCGCGCCGACCGGTGCGGCTGCGGCACACCAGCACGAACCTTGTCGACAGCGGCGCGGGCAGTCCGGGACGGTTGCTGCGCCAGGTCATCGAGGCCACGGCACCGGCCCGGGAGACCCTGGCGGTGCTGGGCCGACCGACTGATCGGCTGCTGGTCTATCGCACCGCGTGTCCGTCCCGCCGCGGACAGGAATTCGGGTTCGGCATCGCCAAGAGCCTGACGGTCGGGACCGAATCGGTGAGCCTGCGCCGGCTGCGGCGCACCGTGCAGGTGCTGATCCGCAAGGAACCGGCCCAGAACACCTCGGAGGTCCACGACACGGTCTACATGCTGCGAGATCCCGCCGGCCGTGAGGCAGCGAGCGAGACGATCGCCCGAGGACTCACCGACGCCGCCGAGCACGCCCACCTCATCGGTGCAATGCGGCTGGTCCTCGGCGGCGACGCCGACGCCTTGGTCGAGTTGTCCGACGATCCCGAGCTCGCCGCCGCCATCCAACGAGGCGACCTCGACACCGCCACCGCCGCCTGCACCGATTTCACCCACAGCCCGCACACCGACCCGGGCCTGCCGTGCACCGCATCGTTCCTGCTGTGCTTGGCCTGCCCGAACGCGGTCGCCACCCGGCGGCACCTGCCGCGCCTGGTCCACCTGCACGACGGGATGACCGAACTGCACGCCGTCCTGGACACCGCCGTGTGGGAGCAGCAGTGGCAGCAACACTTTCAGCGAATTTCCACCCTGCTCGACACCCACACCACCGCAGCCGAACGGTCCGACGCCCGCACCCGAATCACGGATGCGGACCGCACGACCATCGATCGGCTGCTCCGCAGGACCTTCGACGCATGACCGCCGCCTCCGCCTCGAACCCCAGCGGTGACCAGCACCGGTTGGTACACGACGACGACCCCTTCCTCGATCCGCACCGACTGCCCGACACCCTTCAACCCGGGGCTGTGTCCCGGTTCGGTGACCTGCGGTGGGATCTGTCCCCGCTAAACACCAACGACCACCAGGCGCACCGTTGCCTGAACTGGCAGCTGTTCCCGCTGCCGTTGCGGCCGGCGTTCCGACGGGCCGGGTGGGCGTTGGTCAACCTCCCGACCCCCGACGCGCTGCTGGGGAGCCGAAATGCTCACCGACGCAAGTGGCTACACCCGGCCTCGATGCGCAACGTCGTCGGCCAATGGTGCCAACTCGCGCAGTGGCTGCTCGCTCGCAACATCACCGACCTCGACGCGCTGACCGTCGACGACCTCTCCGACTACGCCGTCGAGGTCGGCCGTCGCGGGATCTCCACGACGACGGCGGTCAATCGCCTCGCCGCCGTCAGCCTGCTGTGGGGGTTCGCCCCGCACCTGCCGCCCGGCGACCGCATTCCGATGCCACCGTGGCAGGCCGAATGCATGCGGGACTACCTGCCCCGAACCGACACCACCAACGAGAACGGCACACCCCCGATCCACCCGGCGGTGATGTCGCCGCTGCTGATCTGGGCGATGCGGTTCGTCGACGATTTCGCCGACGACATCCTCGCCGCCTGGCAGGAACACCACACGCTGACCGGCCGGATCCGGCCGCACGCCGACCCCGCGGCGTCCGCAGCCATGCGGAAGCTGGTCGAACAGTACGCCGCCGAGAATCGGCCGCTGCCCGGTTGCATCCACAACGGGCGCCCGATGCTCGCGATCTCCTACCTCGCCGGCCGCGCCAATGCCAGCAAGGAGCAGGCCAGCCACGCCGTCCGGGCCTACGGATCGCACCTGTCCGTGGCGGAGGAGGCACCGCTGAGCAGCCCCATTCGTGGGCGCGTGGACGGGCAAGCGTGGCTCGAGCACATCACCTTCCACGAGGCCCCTCAGCTCATGCACCGACTGTCCACCGCCTGCCTGATCGTCATCTTGTATCTGACCGGGATGAGACCCGGTGAAGCGCTCGAACTGCGGGTCAGGTGTTGCCCGGAACCCGGGCCCGACGACCCGCGCCCCCACGGTTACCAAATCCACGGCAACTACTTCAAGGGCGCCCGCGACGGCGACGGCAAGCATGTGGTCGGAGGGCTTCCCCGGGACACGCCCTGGACCGCGATCGCGCCGGTGGTCCGCGCGGTACGCGTGCTCGAGCGAATGGCGGATGGGCCGTTGTTGTTCCCCGTGAAAACTTCCTGGGCCTCGACCACGTCAGGCTCCCGGAAGCGGCGTGGAGAGGCGCTGACCTGTCATGGCGCCAACGCGCGGATCTCGGCCTTCACCACATGGCTGAACGACTACGCGGCCCGCACCCGCCCCGACGAACGCATCCCCGACGATCCGCACGGCCCGGTGCACGTCAACCGCTTCCGGCGCACTCTCGCCTGGCACATCGCCCGCCTGCCCGGCGGGCGCGTCGCGCTCGCGGTGCAGTACGGGCACCTACGCGCGTCCACGGTCACCGACGGCTACGCCGGACGAGCCCGCGACGGATTACGCCGCACCCTCGACATCGAAACCGCACGAGCCATGGCTGACTACCTCGACACCGTCGCCGATCGTCTCCACCGCGGCGAACACGTCTCCGGGCCCGCCGCACGCCGCCTGATCAGCGCCGCCACCGAAGCCCGGAACCGGTACGAGGGCATGTTCCTGACCCCTACACAGGCCCGCGCCCTGCTCAAAGTTCCGCAATTCCACGTTCACGACAACCCCGAGGCCTTCCTCACCTGCAACTACGACCCCACCAAAGCGCTCTGCCACCCAGATCGCGCCCACCCGTCCGGCCGGTCAAAATCCCCGGCGACCGACCGATGCGATCCGGCCTGTGCGAACATTGCGCGCACCGACACCCACATCGCCGCACTGCGCACCGAGATCGCCCGACTCCGCGACGAAATCGCCGAGCCGGCCACCCCGATGCCGCTGCGTGAACGCCTCCGTCAACGAGCAGCCCACCTGAACAAACTCGTCGAACAACACGAGAAGACCCGCACCACGAACCGCGAGGAGACCGACGTTGACCGATGACGACGACCGGCGTGCCATCACCGCGGCCATGCAGCGATTGTTCACGGGAACACCGCTGCGGTCGTCCGGCAAACTCGACATCGTCACCCTCGCACAAGAAGCCGGGGTGAAGCGAAACAAACTGACCCACAAGCACACCGACCTCAAAGATCTCTTCTACGCGCAGCGACGAACCTGCCACGGAATACCCGACAACGAAGTCAAGCTCCGCGAGCAGATCGCCACCCTGCAGAAGACCAACCAGTCGCTGCGAGACGAACGAGACCGCTACCGCCTGACCAGCGAAACGTTCGCTCGCGCGTTGCACGTACTGACCATCGAGAACGACAACCTCCACCGCGACGCACGCGCCGCTCCGGTCATCCGCGCCTGATCGATTACCTCGAGCTCGGAACCTCGTCATCAAGTGAGACGTAACCACCGGGGTTGCTTTGTCGGTTGTTCTGGGCCGAAATTGGCACTCCCTGGCCCACATCGAGGGACTGTCCTACTTGGATGAGTGATCGGGGCACCGCAGTGCGGGCGCGGTGTCCCAGCCGGCGTCGGTCAGCCACCGGAGAATCGAATCGGGAAGCGCACCGATCTCCATGGGTGCGCCGAACGGACCGGATTTACGGATAAGTGAACTCCCATAAATTGGCGACCCGATTCAGGGACAAAGGAATTCACAATCAGGCCAAAATTAGCGGACCCGTACGCTCACAGCGCCCGCAAAAACAGAGCTGTCACCAGCGAGTTTCGAACATGTGTGGGTCCAACCCTCGTGTCGTACAGCAAAAGATCATTAATCGGCAACGGGCAGTAATCGGGGTTTATACTGTCGCAATCGCAAACTACTGAATCCGCGGCACCTGCGCGGTGGGAGCGAGTGTCGAATCATGGCCGAAGGCACCGCCGCGGTGAGCACCGCGAACGCAACGGGCAAGCTGGGTCTGACCGCGATGACCGCGATGGTTGTCGGTTCGATGGTCGGCGCAGGAGTCTTCCAGTTACCCTCGCGGTTCGCGAGCGAGACCGGCGTGTACGGGGCGGCGATCTCCTGGGCGATCGCCGGCACCGGGATGCTCGCCCTCGCTTTCGTGTTCCAGAACCTGTCGCGGCGCAAACCGAATTTGGACAACGGCGTGTATGTCTACGCCCGTGAGGGATTCGGCGTCTACCCGGGTTTCCTCTCCGCGGTCGGGTTCTGGGCATCCGCCTGCGCCGGAAACGCATTCTACTGGGTGCTGATCATGACCACCGTGTCGCAGTTGGTCCCGGATCTCGAGCCGATCCTGGGGTCGGGCGACACCTGGTGGGCCTTCGCGGTGTCGGCAGTCGCGGTGTGGGGGTTCTTCTTCCTCATCCGCAACGGCGTGAAGGAAGCGGCATGGATCAACACGATCGTCACCGTCGCGAAATTGGTTCCGCTGCTGCTGTTCCTGGTTCTCGTGATCTTCTTCTTCAAGTCCGACGTCTTCGCCGACAATCTGACCGGCGGATACGACCTTGTCGGCGGGGACTCCCTGTTTCAGCAGGTACAAGGCACCATGCTGATCACGGTGTTCGTGTTTCTCGGCATCGAAGGTGCGAGCGTGTATTCGCGCCACGCGAAGAAGCGGTCCGATGTCGGCCGGGCAACCGTCCTCGGGTTCCTCTCGGTGTTGGCTCTGTTCGCCAGTATCTCGATCCTGTCCTACGGCATCCTCCCCAGAGAAGAGATCGCCGCGTTGCAGCAGCCCTCCATCGGAGGCGTGCTCGAATCCGTGACCGGCGAGTGGGGCGGGACTCTCATCAGGGTCGGACTGATCGTCTCGGTCCTGGGCGCCTATCTCGCCTGGCAGCTGCTCGCCGCTGATGTTGTCTACGCTGCAGCGAAAGACAAAGACTTCCCACCCTACTTCGAACGACTCAACAAGCACGGCGCCCCTGAGTCGGCGGTGTTGTGGACCTCGATCCTGGTCACCGCGATCCTGTTCGCCGTGCAGTTCATCGGCAACGCCCTGGACTTCACCCTCGACCTCACCGCGGCGCTGGCACTCTTACCCTTTGCGCTCGCCTCCGCCTATGCCCTGAAAATCGCTCTCACGCACGATGGCTACCCCGCAGGCGACCCCGGTCGCACCCGTGAACTTGTCGTGGCTGCGATCTCCACCGTCTACACCCTCTTCCTGCTGTGGGCGGCCGGTTACCTGTTCCTCTTTCTCTCGTGCGTGCTGCTCGCTCCGGCAACGTTTCTCTACTACTCCGCGCGACGTAAACAGGGTGAGACCGTATTCACCCGTCCTGGCCTGACGATCTTCGCTGTCGTTTTGGTCGGCGCCATCGTCGGCATCGTGCTGATGGCCACCGGTGCCATCCAGATCGAACAGCCCACTCCGGCCGAGCCCCCGTATCTTCCACACCAGTGATCCAGGAGAAGAACATGGTCAGCAGCGCACCGCATGGTGTCCATTCCGAGGTCGGGACCCTGCGCAAGGTCCTGGTCTGCGCCCCCGGCCTCGCCCACGAACGGCTGACTCCGAGCAACTGCGACGACCTGCTCTTCGACGACGTGCTGTGGGTGCAGAACGCCAAACGGGACCACTTCGATTTCATGACCAAGATGCGCGAGCGCGGCATCGAGGTGATCGAACTGCACAACCTGCTCGCCGACACCCTCGCAGTCCCCGATGCCAAGACGTGGATCCTGGACCGCAAGATCGTCGCCAACGAGGTCGGACTCGGCCTGGTCGAGGACACCCGCGCCTACCTCGAGGGCCTCGACGACCGCACCCTGGCCACCCTGTTGATCGGGGGCCTGGCGACCGCGGACCTGCCCGACGACTTCAGGCCCGGATACCTCGCTCTCGCCCGCGAACAGACCGGGGTCCGCGAATACCTGATGCCACCGCTGCCGAACACCCTCTACACCCGCGACACCAGCTGCTGGATCTACGGCGGGGTCACCCTCAACCCGCTCTACTGGCCCGCCCGGCACGACGAAACCCTGCTGATGAAGGCGATCTACACCTTCCACCCCGACTTCACCGAGGCGCAGGTGTGGTGGGGCGACCCCGAACAGGACTGGGGCCTGGCCACCTTCGAGGGCGGCGATGTGATGCCGATCGGCAACGGCGCCGTACTGATCGGGATGAGCGAACGCACCTCCCGCCAGGCCATCACCCAGGTCGCCGCGTCCCTGTTCCAGAACCAGGCCGCCGACCGTGTCATCGTCGCCGGAATGCCGAAACTCCGGGCCGCCATGCACCTGGACACCGTGTTCACCTTCGCCGACCGGGACTGCGTCACCATCTTCCCCGACATCGTCGGGGGCATCCACACCTTCTCCCTGCGCCCGTCCGACACCGGTGTGGAGGTCACCGAGGAGAAGGCACCGTTCGTCGACGTGGTCGCCGAAGCCCTGAATTTCAGCAAGCTCCGGATCGTCGAAACCGGCGGCGGCTTCTACGCCAACGAACGCCAGCAATGGGACAGCGGCAACAACCTCGTCGCCGCCGAACCGGGGGTCGTATTCGCGTACGACCGCAACACCCACACCAACGCCCTGCTCCGCAAGGAAGGCATCGAAGTGATCACCATCGTCGGCGCCGAACTGGGCCGCGGCCGCGGCGGCGGCCACTGCATGACCTGCCCCATCAGCCGCGACCCGATCGAATTCTGACCGTGCGCGAAACCCGAGCCCACTCTTACAAAGGAATTGGCCATGATCGCCATCGGTGTTGTTCTCATCGTCATCGGCTTGATCGTCAAGATCTCCACGCTGTGGATCGCAGGCCTCATCGTCGCTGTCCTCGGCCTGATCCTCCTGCTGCTCGGACTGCGCGGGCAGAAGGTCGGCGGACGCCAGTACTGGTACTGACGAATCTTCCTGATCGCATCGCTCTTCGGTGGCCTGACCAGCTCGGGCCGGCGTACCTGGATCCTCGCGACCATCGTCGTACGGCTCGTCACCGCACTGGACACCGTGCTGTTGCCGGTCGTACTGGTGAAGTGAAGTCGCAGGTTCCGGGCACGGCCGAGGGGATACGGCAACGAGCGGTGAGAGCGCCGAATCCGCCCTCTACGAACAGGTTAGGCACTTCGCCCGGCGGTGGCCCGCAACCGCACCGCCTCCAGTGAGACCGCCCCGAGCACCCCGAGGCTTCCCGAACCCGGGCAGCCCCACACCTGAAGGAGAGTCGACCATGTTGGATTCGTTCTGGGAACTATTCTGGTACACGCTGATGGTGTTCGCCTTCGTCGCCTACCTGATCGTGCTGTTCCAGGTTCTCACCGACCTGTTCCGCGACCGCACCATGTCCAGCATCGCGCGGATCCTGTGGATCATCTTCCTCATTGTGCTGCCCTATCTCACGGCGTTCGTGTACCTGATCGTCCGCGGCCGGGGCATCGCCGACCGGCAG
Source organism: Rhodococcus sp. 4CII (assembly GCF_014256275.1). Taxonomy (NCBI): domain Bacteria; kingdom Bacillati; phylum Actinomycetota; class Actinomycetes; order Mycobacteriales; family Nocardiaceae; genus Rhodococcus; species Rhodococcus sp. 4CII. Next base: position 173,522 of record NZ_JACCFE010000003.1, on the reverse strand, counting down.
CGCGAGGCCCAGCAGGCGGCCAAGGAGGCCACCGACACCTACATCAAGGACATTGCCGGAAAGTCCCCAGCCGAGCAGATCGCCGACGCCAAGGCACTGCTCGACGCCGGCACGATCAGCTCGGCGGAGTTCGAGCAGCTCAAGGCGAAGGCCTTGAGCTGACCTTGACCTGCCCCACGGCCGGTGGTGCTGCGGTGCCTGCCTGCCCGCCATGTCGAGTCGGTCATGACACCGAGGGCAGGGGGAAAGATCGGTGAATGCAGCACTCGCGGTCGGTGGCGGCCTGGTCGTCCTCATCGGTGGCGCCGAGCTGCTGGTACGCGGAGCATCCCGGATCGCGGCGCGGCTGGCCATTGCACCGATCGTGATCGGATTGACGATCGTCTCGCTCGGTACCAGTGCCCCCGAACTCGCTATCGGCATCGACGCGGCACTCACCGGCAGCGCAGCGCTGGCGGTCGGCAACATCGTCGGCACCAACATCGTGAACCTGCTGTTGATCCTCGGCGGCAGCGCCGCGATCCGGTCCATCGCGCTGGGCATCCAGACGCTGCGCACCGACCTGCCCGTCATCGCATTCGCGGCGGTCCTGCTTCTCGTCCTGGCCCGCGACGGGCAACTGAGCACGCTGGACGGCACGATCCTCATCCTGTTCGGGTTCGGCTACACCGCCGCGATCGTCCGCCTCGGACGCCACGAACCGGCCACCGTCCAAGCCGAATTCGACCACGAATTCGCGCCACCCCCCGAGGAGAAGTCGGCCGCCCGGTTGGTGCGTGATTTCGCCCTCCTCGTCGGCGGTCTCGCGATCGTGGTGGTCGGCGCCGAAGTGCTCGTCGGCGGCGCGGTGGACCTCGCCCGGGCCTTCGGAGTTTCCGAGGCTGTCATCGGACTGACGATCATCGCCATCGGCACCTCCGCGCCCGAACTCGTCACCACCCTCATCTCGACGGTGCGCGGAGACCGCGATGTCGCCCTCGGCAACCTTCTCGGCTCCAGCGTCTACAACATCGCCCTCATCCTCGGCATCACCGCACTCGTCGCACCCGGCGGCATCGAGGTGCCACCCGAGGTCCTGCGCGTCGACCTACCGGTCATGACCGCCGTGGCGCTCGCCTGCGTGCCCGTCTTCGTGACCGGCCGCAAAGTCTCGCGATTCGAGGGCGCCGTCTTCGTCGGGTGCTACGCCCTCTACCTGACCTATCTCCTCATCGCCCGCACCTGAGGACGGTCGGAGAGAAAAACCGTCAAGTGGTAGTTCGGTGGATCTCGATCACGGTCAATCCGAGATCGTCGAAGCGGGCGAGAAGCTCACGCAGATCCGGGGGACCGTGAACCCGCCCGTAGAGCGTGACTTCGTCTGCCGGCCCACTACGTGCCACCAGTTCCGGGAAGGCGGCAAGGACACGTTCGGACACACCCTCAGCGAGAACGAACCTGTAATACACGTTCTCGGGCCAATCTGATGGCGGATCCGGCACGGCATGCCCCCATGTGATGTCCAAGCACTCCTCTCGGCCAGCATGCCGAACGGGTGCGGGCGCCGACTCACCCACAGGTGATGAAGTTCGGGGCGGCGAACCTTCCCGCGGGCTGCGCCGCGGCTGCGCTGCTCCGGGCCCAACATTTGTGGCAGCACCGCGCGGCGGGTAGGGGCGGCGCGGATAACCCCGCCGCAGGTCCCCGGCCCCCAATGACCCGCACCAAGCGGGGACTGCCGAGCCGATGTCACGCCGAGGATTCGCGCGGACAGCGGACCAGGGCCCGGCACCCCAAGCGCCCCGAACGGTGTCGTCGCAACGCGGGCAGACCGTGCGCGACAAGGTAGGTTTGCTGACACCGAAGGGGGGAGCATGGTTGGCGAACCGCGCTTTCTCTACTATGCCGCGGGAATCACATATTTCAGCGTGCTGGCATTGATCCCGATCCTCATGGTGGTCTTCGCGATCGCGGGTTTCGTGTTGGTGGGCCAGCCCGACTTGTTGCAGCAGTTGCAGGACGAGATCACCGACAACATTCCGGGCACGCTCGGCGACACCCTCAACGACGTGATCGACACGGCGATCGCATCCCGTACCAGTGTGTGTCCTGGGTTTGGTTGGTGCGGCCTATGCGGGGCTGCGGTGGATGGCGAACGTGCGTGACGCCTTGACCGTGATGTGGGGGTGCACCTATGCGCCGAAGGGGTTCGTCCGCACGAAGCTGGCGACGCGGCGGCGCTCGTCGGTCTCGGCCTCGCCCTCGTCGTCTCCCTCGGTGGGTCGGCGCTCAGCAGCGGGCCGGGGGGGCCGCACCGTTCTCGCGTTCCTCAACCTCGACGAGGTCGCCGCGGTCGACGCCGGACTGCGGGTGCTGTCGGTGGTGCTGTCGCTGGTCGCCACTTGGGTGGTCTTCATCTGGGTTATCGCGCGCCTGCCGCGTGGACCCGTCACCTTCCGGAATGCGACGACGGCGGCGCTGTTCGCGGCGATCGTCTTTGAGATCTTCAAGCAGGTCGGTGCGATCTACCTGCAAGTTGTCACGAGAGGTTCGGCCGGTGTGGCGTTCGGGCCGATCATCGGTGTGCTGGTGTTCACCTATCTGGCCTCTCGCATGCTGCTGTTCGCCACTGCATGGGCGGCCACGCAGGCAGAGAGTGTGGTGTAGTCGTCGATCTCGCGATCCGATTTGCTGCAGTGACCGGGAAGCCGAGGAATCTTCTCCCGCTGAGAGTCGGCCTAGAATTTGTGATATGAATCACTACTTCAGGCGCCGATCTATCGAACCGGAACCCCCTAAAGTCCGGCCGCAGGTTCGTTCCCGGTTCCGGTGGATCCGGGTAGCTGTAGATTCCCTCCGCCCTCGACAACTGCTCCGGGACCGGGGCGTCAGCAAGTATTCCTCGGTAGCCCCCCGTCATCCTGATGGGTCACGTACCGAGGTCATCCCGTTCAACGGCAGCGGCGGGGGACGGTAGGCCGGTGGCCAGGCTCCCCTGCGGCGCATGAGCACCGGCTTACCCTCCCTCGAGGTCATCGGCGCCGGCCGAGTAGCCCGCGCCGACCGCCGCCGCGGTGCTGGTGAGCTGGCGGTGGTAGAACGCGCCCAGCGCCTTGGCCTCGGCGGGGGTGCCCTACCAGCCGTAAACTTCGAGACAACATCTGAAGGCACAACACGCTGACTTTCCAGGGAACGTTCGTCGCTGTCCGTCAATCACCACCAGGCTCCCGTCCTCGCGGCGGTTCGCGGTAATCGGGTGCAGCACACCGTGCTCGCGGACCGACGCCACGAATCCCGGTGTCGCCTCGAGGTCCACCTGGTCGCGCACGTTCTTGCCGACGTCGAGGGTGCGCGGGTCGACCTCGATCAGCTCAACGCCCACCGGTTGCTGTGTTGCGGTCATGATGTCTCTCTCCTGTACTGTCTCGGGCGAGAACACCGGGCAGATAGTTGCTGCCCGGTGTTCTCTTGTTTCCGGGTGGTTCCTCGTCAGCGGGGGGCCGGTGTATCGGCGGGGCCGTCCGCCTGCCGTGCCATCTGCCACCCGGCGGCGAAGCCGTCGTTGAAGGTGTCGAGTTCGGCGGCCATGTAGCCGAACTCGATGCCCGCACGTTCGGCGAGCACGTACAGCGGCTCGTCGTCGCTCTCGCCGCACGACGCGAGCACACCGGCGGTGAATCCCTGCTCGCGGATGATGCGGACCGTCTCCTCGGTCATTGAGATCTCCTGATGGTCAGCGGAAGGTGATGGATTCGCGCGTCGGGTAGACCCGGACGAATCCGGCGGCAGCGACGGCGTACGCGACTTCGCCGTAGAACAGGACGTCGCCCTTGCTCAGCGATCGGTGCCGCTCGGCCCGGTACCGGCGGACCACTTCGAGTCCGACAAGCTGGGGGCCGGGTTCGTTGAACGCCGCGAACACCTCCTCGAGGTTCACCTCCAGGTCGCGGCGCGGATCCATCTCGAACCGGGCCACCTCGCGCAAGGGGTCGCCGTCGGTGTAGCCGATGAGCATCGCGTCCCGTGCATCGTTGTGCAGCACCCGCATCGGCACACTCGGCGCTCCCGGTGTCACATTCATCTGAGGTTCCCTTCGGTGGTGATGGGACCGGAACTTTCCGGTCCCAGTCGCGTGAGTGGTGTCCGTCGTGGCGGTGGGAACCGGGCAGATAGTTGCTGCCCGGTTCCCACCGACGTTCCGGATCGGAGTGCTTACGCCGCCTGGGCGGGGCGAGTGCTGCGGCTGGCGATCAGTGCCTCCGCGACCGGCCCGAGGATCGGTTCCGGGTTCTCATCCCATCCGGCGACCAGAACGGCGCGACCGCGAATCGGTCGGTCGGTCGCCGGGCCATATCGGTGGACGATCGCGGTGGCCAACTGGTTGACCGGGACGGCGGGGACATGCTGGTGGTTCGCCCCCACGAGCAGGCTCGCCGTGCCCTGGTGCGGGCCGCGTCCGAGGACAAACCCGGTAGTGCCGACGTCACCGACGGCGTCCAGCGCCGCGCCGATACCGGCCGGGATCCGCAGGCTCGCCCACAACGGGTCGACCGGGAGGTCCTGGGCGGTCATGGTGCCGTCGATCTCGATCACGACGGCGGAAAAGGTGGTGCGCATGTGTGTCTCCTTCTGAAGGGTTGGATGTGGTCAGAGGCCGAAGTCGGCAGGGACCAGCCGGATCTCGGCCGCTTGGATGTACGGGTCGTCGGGGACCAGGCCGAAGACCATGCCCACCAGCTCGGCACGCATATCCGTGCCCAGGTCGTCGAAGTCGGGGTCCTCCTCGACCCGCAAGTCGGCGTAGATCGCACGCGCGACGGCGATGGGGTCGATGACCGTGTCGAGGACGATGGTGGTGCTCACTCAGAACCTCCGATACTCAGCCGGGCCACCTGCGCGGCCCAGATCATTTTTTGTGCCCTTCTGGCAAAGGAGAGGACCGCCGGTATGAGGGGGCCGGAGTGCAACTGTCGAGCCGAAAAATCTTGGGGGAGCGAAGCGGAGGAAAGAATTTTCGGAGCCCTTGGGCCGCCGCAGGCGTCGGCGGTTGCGCGCAGGTCACCGCCGGCGAGACTCGGAAGGCCAGAAGGGAACAACAAGAACGCTCTTCACCGGGCGGAGCGCAGCGGAGCTCGAATCAGGGGACACCGCAGGTGGCCAGCACCGGACCGGAGGGACGGTGACATGGTGCGCCGGGCCTAGCGCCAACGATGCGCGTCCACAGCGAGGATCGTTCGTGGACTCGGTGGGTGGTTGGCGACGCGAGGCTGTCAGTTATAGGACGATCCAGGGTATGAGCTGCCCAGTAGTCGTGTTCACCGGACTCTCTGGCACCGGGAAGTCGACCCTCGCGGACCGGCTTGCCCGTGATCTCGGTGTACCCGCCTTCTCGGGCGACTGGCTGCTGGGATCCCTTGCCCCGGCACATCCGGTGCTGGCGAGATTGGATCGTCAGCGCTACCTCGCGATGTATCACAGCATGCTTGAGTCGTTGATCACGCGGCAGCTGATGCTCGACCAGGGTGCGGTGGTCGACTGCGGGATCGACGACACGGTTGCGCTGAGATGGCAGGAAGTGACAGACAAGTACGGCACCCGGCTCCACGTGGTCGAATGTGTCTGTAGTGACGAGACCGAGCATCGCCGCCGAGTCGAAGGGCGACAGCGGAACATCCCGGGCTGGCACGAGGTCGACTGGGCCCATGTTCAACGTTCGCGTGCGGAATCGTCACCGCTGACGGTGCCCCACCTGACCGTTGACGCGATGGAGCCGATCAAGGCGAACCTCCAGAGCATCCACAGCTGGGTGACGTAATCGTCGACCCGGAGATCCGCGGTCGCCCTCGGTATGATTCGTGCATGGCACGGATCTGGTCTGTCCTCACCCAGGGGTTGAATCTCGTTCAGCTCACCTGGGTGGCCGTGCTGACTTTGGTGATTGCGGCAACGCTGGCGATCGACGCACCGGCCGCGGTGGTGGGTGTCGCGGTGGCGGTTCTCCTGCTTCTCGCGGTGGCCGGCCACAGCTCACGATCCCCACTGCACCTGATCACGGAACCGGAATCCGGCCCACCGCGCGAGGAACAACGCCTGCGTGGCGCATTCCGCCGGCAGAGCGCTCCTGACACCCCCGGTCGTCCCCGCCTTCCACGAGCACCCGGACTGGTCCTGCAGGCCGCGTAGCGCTCTAACGCGTTGCGTCGGTCCTTCCCAGCCGACCTAGTCCATTCGCACGCCGCCCTCCCACAAGGCCCGGCGTGAACCCACTCGCACGATGCCGCGACAAACGCGCCGTGCAGTTGCGAGGTGCTCCATGCTCGATTTCGTCTACTACCCCGTCTCCGCCATTCTCTGGTTCTGGCACAAAATCTTCGGCTCAGTGCTGGGACCGGACAACGGTTTCGCCTGGGCTCTGGCCGTGGTGTTCCTGGTGTTCACCCTGCGGATCCTGCTGCTCAATCCCGCGATCCGACAGGTGCGCACGACCCGCCAGATGCAGGACCTACAACCCCAAATCAAGGCCCTGCAGCGCAAGTACTCCGGCGACCGCCAAAAGCAGGCCGCCGAGATGCAGAAACTGCAGAAGGAACACGGCTTCAACCCGTTGATGGGGTGCCTGCCCGCGTTGGTGCAGGCGCCGGTCTTCCTCGGCCTCTACCACGTCCTTCGGTCCTTCAACCGCACCGGAACTGGTTTGGGCCAGCTCGGAATGTCGCCGGAGGCAAACGCGAACACCCCGAACTACATCTTCAGCACAGCGGATGTTCAGTCGTTCCTGAGCGCCCGCCTGTTCGGGGCACCGATCTCCGTGGCGATCACCAGCCCGCAGAGCACTCTGGCGTCGTTTGCGTCCTACGGCGGGATCCCGACGGTGGCCACGATCGCCGCCGTGGCGATCCCGCTGATGGTGATCGCGAGTCTCGCCACGCACTTCAACGCCCGGGCATCGTTGGGGCGGCAGAGCCCCGAGGCGGCGGCGAACCCGCAGGCGGCGATCATGAACAAGCTGATGCTCTGGGTGTTCCCGCTCGGCGTTCTCGTCGGCGGACCGTTTCTGATGATCGCGATCCTGCTGTACTGGGTGAGCAACAACCTTTGGACCTACGGGCAGCAACATCTTGTATTCGCCCAGATCGACAGGGAAGAAGCCGCGAAGCACGCGGCGGAAGCCGAACGGCGGACCGCCGCCGCACGGAAACCAGGTGCCCGGCCGAATGCCCGGAAGAACACTGCCGATAGGAAGAATCAGAAACGCCGACGGTGACTATCGTGATCGACGCTGGCCACGGCGGAGAAGGATTCGCCGCCGCAGAGACCGGCCGTGGCTCATTCAACGGGCGGGCTGACGTACATAGCGATCGGAGCTTATTGATGGACGAGGTCAAGTTCGAGCAGGACCTGGTGCGAACGTTGCTACGGGATCAGCATCCAGATCTGGCAGACCTTGAGCTCCGAGACATCAACGGGGGCTGGGACAACCAGCAATGGCGACTCGGGGAGGAGCTGGCCGTGCGCTTGCCTCGCACTGAGCGCGCGCCTGCTCTACTGCACATTGAGCAGACCTGGCTGCCGGTGTTGGCGAACCGCTTGCCACTGCCAACACCCATTCCGGTGCGTATCGGCAAACCTTCGAGCCTGTTCGAGCACATCTGGACGATCGCGCGCTGGGTTGAGGGTGAGCCGGCCGATCACGTGCCAGTCACACGCATCGATGCGGCCGAGGTTCTCGCCGAGTTCCTTGGTGCGCTGCACATAGAGGCGCCCGCCGACGCGCCGGCTAACCCTGTGCGGGGCATTCCTCTGGCCAGGTTGCGGGAAGGGGTCGACGGCGGGTTCAAGATCATTGCCGACCATCCGAGCGTGAAGGGTGCGCGGGAAGTCTGGGAGAAGGCTGTAGCAGCGCCCGTCTGGCAGGGTGCGCCGCTGTGGCTGCATGGTGACTTGCATCCGGCGAACGTGGTCGTCCGGGACGGGATGCTTGCGGGGGTGATCGACTTCGGCGAGATGTGCGCCGGCGATCCCGCGACCGATCTTTCAGCTGCCTGGATCCTGTTGCCTGCCGGGGCGGCGAGTCGGTTCTTCGACGCCTATGGGCAGGTCGACGAAGCGACCATTACCCGGGCCCGTGGCTGGGCTGTCTTGCGTGCCCTGGGCATGATCAGGATCGGACAGAACGGGAGGATTGGTCTTCCCGGGGGCAAACCGACCTGGGAACCAGCAGGCTTCGCCACGCTTGAACGGGTCCTGGCGACGAACTGACCGCGTGGCGGCGCATCCAGGACGGTTGCGGCTGGCGGCTTCCTGCCCACCAGTTGCGGAGCGAGCCTAGCGACACGAGGCCAATATCCCGGGCCTCCCGATGGATCGGGGCACTGCGGGTGCAACGATCCTCTGATGCCATCCTCTCGTTCCACATTGCCCTACAGGATCATCAAGCTCGCGACCGACATGTTCGCGCGAGATACCGGGTTTAGCGGGCCGGACATCCATCGGATCTTCGCCGACTACACCGACGTGCTCGGGTCGTACACGATGTCCGGTGGCGGGCCGTCCCGCTGGCAGCTGTTCGAGACGGGGCTGAACAGCCTTTCCGTCGATGATCAGCGTCGATTCCTGCTCGATCTGTGTACCTACGATGGCTCGAGCAAGTACACGATGCCCTCAGAAGACGACATCGCGAAGCTGCGCAGCATGCTGCTGGAGGGCTCCGTACCTGGTTCGATGGCCGCATCGGACAGGCTTGACCAGCTCGATGACTGGGATGCGGTGCGGCGGTCGTGGGACGCAGCCTTGGACAAGATCGTCAGTGATCCCGAGGGTGCCATCACCGCAACTCGAACCACTTTGGAGAGTATCTGCAAGCACATTTGTGACGAACGTGGCGCGTCGTACGACGATGGAGGCGACCTCTCGAAGCTGTACAAGGCTGCAGCTTCCGCTATGAACATCGCCCCGGACCAACACACCGAGCAAATCATCAAACAAATACTGAGCGGAGTGGGCACCGTCGTGAACGGGCTGGCTGCAATGCGCAACAGTTTGAGCGACTCACACGGTCGCGGTAAGTCGTCTGTCCGGCCTGCACCGCGACACGCGAAGCTCGCCGTCAACGCCGGTTTCGCCGTCGCCGGCTTCCTGATCGATACCCACGTCGAGAAGCCGACCCGACCGTAGACGAAGCGACGGCCGAATCGGCTCTCAGATAATGGCGTTTGTGACTAATTGCGGGAGGTTCGAGTGAGTTTCAGATTCAGGATGATCGTTGGCCATGGCTAACGTTCGAGTTCACTTGTTTCCACGTCCGCGTTTTGTATCGTTCGCTGACTGAGCTGGAGGTAATCAAGGACTGCACGCGGATCCATGATGTCACCGGCGTAGCGATCGAGTGCTTCTGCTTGGTCCGCCGTCAACACCAGTGCGAGAACTTTCGTCGTACCGCCCTCGCACTGCGCCACGAACAGCATTCCGAAGAAGCGGATGACGGCGTTGGCATTGCTCGCGCGCAAACTGTCGATTAGTGCCGTGACCTGTTGGGCGTACGCCGTGTCCAGTTCAGCCCGAGACTTGTTCACAGTCATCATCTCGACCTGGGTCTCAAGCTTCTGAACTCGCTTCTGCACTTCGTCCGATCGAAATCCTGACCGGATTCGAGCAAAAAATCCGCGATGAACCGAACCACGCCATTCGCTGTCCAACTGCAGTTCGAGGCCGACAGCGACCGCGAGATCGTCCAATGCTTCCTGTACCCGAGCGATTGCCACTTCGTCGTCGGTATCTAGGTGTAGTTCGGCTGTACGCGGCCGCTGGTTCGACGCCTCGTCGACCGCGCTTTCCTCCGCCTCCCTGACTAGCAATTCGAGAAGGGTTTCCGCTTCGAGCGAGAGCCAGTAGACAAAGTCCCGGTCCCTGGGTTCAACACGCTTGGCGAACTCGGCGCTTGGGACCTTGACCCTTTGAGCGACTTCCCCAGCTAGGTCTCTGAGCGCTGCAATCCGCGCCGAGTCAGGGAGATCCAGCAAAGTGGGTGCAGCGACTCTCAAGATGTTCGCGACACGTATCAGCTCATCCTCTGGCCGTGCCAGCTTCTTTAGTATGTCTGCCGAGAGGCCGCGTGCGCTCTGCAACTCGGTGAGCGTACCGAGATGTCGCTGGATTTCCTTGGTGACCGTGGTTAGCCCTTGGAGGATTCGGAGAACACTCTCCTCCTCGCCGGGATCATCGATGCGTCCCCTGCCGCCATCGTTCGACATCTGCACCCCCGAATGAGCTATGGGATATCAATCGTTTCATACCGGTAGACCGCAGGGGCTGATGCGTGGATGATCACCACAGCCTTACCTGCTGATGGAGCTTAGATGGTAGGCACTATTTCCGGCCGTGAATTGGGCGGGCACGACATCCAGCGACCGTTAAACGCATATCATGCCCGCCTGATATCACCGTTCCCGGCCGGTGTCGCGGCCGCGTTCGGCTCGCAGTCCGGGTGGGATCCGCTCGATCGTGGCGGTGTTCGTTGCGGCGGCCGCAGTTGCGTGGGTGGGGTAGTCGGACTGGACCAGCCGCATGACCTCGGCCAACTCCGTGTCGGTCACCGTCTCGGCGGCGGCCGCAGGCTGGCCGCCGTTGGCGCGCGCCTCGGTCAGCGCAGCGTGGTCTCTTTCCCACACCGCCACCGGTGGAATGGCGACTTCCGCGAGGACCGTTCCGACGGTCTTCTCGGCGGCGGAGATCGCGGCGTCCCGGTGGGGGAAGGTGCCGCTGTCGAGGGTTTCCCTGTCGTTGTGGGCGGACCAGTACCAGTCGCGGCCGGTCCACTTCACCACGGCGCCGGGATCGCCGGTGTCACGGTCGAATCCGGCGGTGAGCTCGGAGCCGATCTCGTCGGTGCGCTGCCACCGCGGTGGTTGCGGGTTCGCCGCCCGCTCAGCCTTGCGTTCGGCGTGCTCCTTCGCGGCCTCCACCATCCGGCCCGGGGTGGCTTCCCGCAGCTCGTCCTCGGTCATGCCCTGGTCTTCGGCGTGCCCGCGGGTGGGGTTGAGGTCGCGGGTCCACCCGCGGTACATGCCGGCGGCCGCCAATCGTTCCTTGGTCGCCTCCTTCTCGGCGAGCGCCTCGGGCGAGTTCTCCCGGGCGGCGAGGTCGGCCCGCATCTCGTTGTAGGTGTGTGAGGCGGGTGATCTCGTCGGTCTTGGCGAACGGGACCCCGAGCTTGTCGGCGAGCTGCTCGGTCTGGGTGACCATGTAGTCGCGGTCCTTGACGTGCAGGTCCATCGCGGCGGGCAGGTCGGCGGCCATGTTGGTCAGCCGGGTCACCATGCCGGATCCGCCGTCGGCGCTGCCGAGCGCCAGGTCGACGACCTCGGCGTCGACGGTGCGGACGATGCCACCGGTGAGGCGGAATGCGTACCCGCCGACCGGGAGCCGGCCCATCGAAATTTCGGCGCCGGCAATCTCGACCACCATGTGCTGGCCGTCGGGTTGGCGTTCGAGGTCACCGGCGATGTGCGCCAGCCGGGTTTGCACCGCCTTGCGTACCTCCGCCGGTTCGGCGAATGAGACCGCACGCCCGCCCACGGTGAGGGTCCGCTGTTTGCGGGGCAGTTCACCCCAGGCGGTGAGGGCGTCGGCGACTTCGCGGCCTTCCTCGATCTCCTTGGTCAGGATCGGCAATCGGGTGCGGTTGTCGTGCAGCTGCCACTTGATTCGCTCCTGGTCGGAGCGATGGGCGCGGGCTTCGGCGTTGAGTTTGCGGAGGCGGGTTTCGAGTTCGACGACCTCGATGTAGCGGGGATCGCCGGTCGCGGCGGCCTTGGTCGCGGCCATCGACGAGGTCATGTCGTCGCTGCCGATGTCTTCGGCCTCGGAGAAGTCGATCGCCCCGCGGCGAAGCTGCTCGATGTACGCGGACTTCTTCTCCACGGTCTGCCACTTGGTGGTGTCGTAGGAGCGTTCCCCGACGATGTTGATGATCTCGACGGTCTTGTTCTGGTTGCCCTGCCGGATGATCCGGCCCTCGCGTTGTTCGAGGTCCGCGGGCCGCCAGGGGCAGTCGACGTGGTAGAGCGCGGTCGCGCGTTTCTGCACGTTCATGCCGGTGCCCATCGTCTCCGACGAGCCGATGAGCACTTTCACCTCTCCGCGTCGGCAGGCGGCGAACAACTCCCGCTTGTCCTTCGGCTTGGGGTAGTCCTGGATGAACTGGACCGCGCCGGGGGACATGCCGCGGGCGACCAGGTCGGCGCGAATGATGTCGTAGACGGTGTCGTCGCGGCCGGTCTTGGGGGTGCCGCGGTCGAGGAACACGATCTGCAGACCGCCGGTGCGTGGTTCCGGGTTGCCGGCCTCGTCGTAGTAGACGGTGTCGGCGGTGCGTTGCTCGATCTCCCAGAGCTTGTTCACCAGCAGGTCGACCCGGCCTTCGCCCGCTGGTGGTGCGTCGAGGCCGCCGAGGCGGGGGTCGAGGGTGACGTTGGCGCCGTCGCTGCCGATCTTGAGTGGGTTGTCGATGTGCGCGGTCTTGCCGGTGTACATCTGCATCCGCTCGTCCAGGTCGATCATGAAGTCTCGGACCTGTTGCGGCATTTCGAAGGTCAGGTTCTGGCGGCCGCCGCCGGCGATCTCGGGAAGGGTCGCGGGGACCTGCTCGCGGATGACGACGTCGGTGAACTGGGCGTTCATCGCCATCAGGGCGGGCAGGTTGACGAACTTGCCGATCCTCGACACCGACCGCAGTTCGGAGCCGGTGACGTTCATTTCGACCGATTGGCGCATCGCGGCGAAGTTCGCCGCCCAGGCGTCGATGTTCTCCATGCCGCCAGCCTCGAGCAGGTCCGGGCGCAGGTACTTCGTCATCACCCACAGCTCGGACATGCTGTTGGCGACCGGGGTGCCGGTGGCGAAGGTGACGACCTTCTCCGGAACGGGTTTGCGGCCCTCGACGGCGGCGCGCTGGCGGTACTTCCGCCGCAGGTAGGACAGTTTCATGTCCAGGTCGGTGGCCCGGCTCGATCCTTCCCGCAGCGCCAGGTCGGCGTTGTTGGACTGGCGGGAGAGGTTCTTCCACATGTGCGCTTCGTCGAGAAACAGGTAGTCACAGCCGGTTTGCTCGAAGGAGAAGCCGACGTCCTTGGAGTCGGCGTTGATCTTCTTCTCGAGCTTGTCCTGCCACCGCTTCTTGGCCTTCTCGATCTCCTTGATCGTGTTCTGCCCGGTAGCGGCTTCCCGGGCTTGTTCGAGCTTGGTGATCTCGTCGGCGATGTAGGCGGCCTGGGTGTCGACCGAACACTGCATCTTGGTGAAGGCCGGTTCCGGGACGATCACCAGATCCCAGTCCTGGGACGCCGATTGCGCCATGAACAGTTGCCGGTCGGCGCGGGATTTGAAGTCGTCCCCGACCAGCACCCGGGCACCGGGGTAGGCGTCGGCGACCTCGCGGCCCCACTGGTCGATGAGGTGGTTCGGGACCACCACCCAGGGCTGTTTGATCTGCCCGAGGCGGCGCATCTCCATCGCGCACATCGTGATCGACCAGGTCTTGCCGGTGCCGACGGTGTGGTCGAGGAGCACCGACGGTTCGTTGATCTGCCGCACCGCGACGGCGGCCTGGTGCGGATGCGGTGCGATCCGCAGTCCGGGGAAGGTGCGTCCCTGCCCGTTGTAGGCGGGGTCGACGAAGGAGTTGAACCGGTCGTTGAACACTCGGGTCAGCTCGGCGGTGCGGGCCGGGTCGTTGAACAGCCAGTCCCCGAACGCCGTTTCGAGCATCTCGGCCCGCTGTTGAAGTTCCTCGGTGAGCTCTTCGTGGAACCGCGGCTTGGGGGAGTGCTCGAGTTCGGCCTCGGTCTTGAACACCCGGATGGGCTGGTTGTTGGCGATCTTCTCCAGCAACGACAACCCGTCGACGCCGCGCCGGTCCCCGGCGGTTTCGTACGGCAGCCCGTAGGGGTCGGTGTACTGGTCCCCGGCGATCGTGAAGTCCCAGGACGCGGTGATGGGGGAGTACTCGACCGCGATGCGGGTGTCCGGGTGCACCGAGAACGCTTCCCGGATGAACTGCGCGTACATCGGGGTCGGCACCCAGTTCGCGCCGGGGCGGACGGTGATGTTGGTCGGATCCAGATCCGCCGGGATCACCTGCCGCAGTGCATCGACCGCGCCGGCGTAGAGCTGCGGGTCCGACCTGGCGGCGGCTTCGGTGGCCGCCAACTTCTCCCGCACGTTTCCGGACAGGAACCTCGGGGCCGGGATCAGCTCGGTCGGGTCTTCCGGGTTGGGGAAGACCAGCCCGGCGAGTTGGTTCCGGGCGGCGTCGATGTCGATGCCGACCAGCCCGGAGATTCGGTCCAGGTCGACCTGCCCGGTCTCGTCCAAGCTGACTGCCAGCGCTTCGGCGACGTCCTGGGCGGACTGGGCTCGCTGCGGCGGGGTGATGACGTCCTCGGTGAAGATCTTCGACTTCCGCGCCTGCTGGGTGTCCTCGTCGAAGATTTCGATGCTGCGGACCAGCTGGATCGCCGGGTCGTAGCGGATGGCGCCCTCGAGGTGCCGCATCTTCTTCCACGGCGGGTTCGGCTCGGATGCCTCCGCCAGCAGTCGGGCGGCGACGTCCTCGGGTAGTGCCCCGGTGACCGGGCCGGTCTCGTCGCCGTTGTTGGTCCGCCACTTCTTCTCCAGGTCGGCGAAGCGTTTGTCGATGACCTTCTGCGTCGGCGGGCCCGGAGTGACCCAGGTGAACCGGTTGAGCGGCCCGTACTTGCGCGCATACCCGTCGTACTGGCGGTTCAGCTGCGCCCGCAGCCGGTTCTTGGTGTCCTCGTCGCCGCCGGTGCGCTGGGAGTCGACGAGGTCGGTGACTGTGCCGGCCATGGCGAGCATGGACTTCCACTGGGCGGTGCGGGCCTTGTCGATCTTCGACGGCACCGGCGTCCACCGGCCGCCGAGGGAGAGCTGCTCGAACATTTCGATCTCGTCGTTGAACCGCACGGATCCCGGAACCTCGGTGATCGCGGCTTCTTCCGCAGTGACCAGCCCGACCCGATCGAGCATCGGGTCGGCGGCCGGCTGTTCGGCGTCCTGCCCGAGCCCCGCCCTCTTCGCGCCGTCGACGATCGCGGTCAGCCGGTCACGGACCTGGGTGGCCAACGGGCGGGACGGGTCGGCGGTCACCTTCAAGGTGGCCGCCGAGTACATGCCCGACCCGACCCCGAGTTCGCCGAGCACGTTCTCCGGGTTGGCCAGGAAGTAGTCGTTGACCTGGATCTCACCGTCGGCCAGCTCAGCCTTCGAGGTGGTGATCCACTGCTCGGTCGCCGCTGCCGGTGCGCGACCGGCCTCGCGGCGCCGGAAGATCAGCAGGTCGGTGACCACATCGGTACCGGCCTGCCGGTCGAATGCCTTGGTCGGCAACCGCAGTGCGCCAACCAGGTCGCCGAGTTCGGCGATCTCCTCGCGGGCCTTGGTCCGCTGGGCGTCGGAGGTGAAAGCGCTGGTGATGACCGCGACGTAACCACCGGTTTCGGTCAGCGCCAGGGACTTACGGAGGAAATAGTTGTGAATGGTCAGCCCGGACGGGTTGTGCAGCGGGTCACCGACCGCGAAGTTGCCGAACGGGACATTGCCGATCACCGCGGTGAAGGCGCCCTCGTCGGGGGAGAACTTCTCGAATCCGTGACCCCGGACCTGGTGCCCCGGGTACAGGTGGTGTGCGATCTGGGCGGTCATCGGGTCCAGCTCCACCCCGACCATCCGGGTGCCCTTCGGGGCGTGACCGATGAAGTTGCCGGCCCCACAGCCCGGTTCGAGGACCCGGCCGCCGGTGAACCCGGCTCTGCCCAGCGCGGACCACATCTCGGCCGCGATCGCCGGATCGGTGTAGTGGGCGTTGAGGGTGGAGGCGCGGGCGGCGTCGATCTCCGGCGGGGTCAGCACGGCGGAGAGGTCGGTGCGGAGCTCGTCCCACTCCGGTTTGCGCTTGTCGAAGATGTCCGGGACCGCACCCCACCCGGACCAGGCGGCGAGGATCCGCTGTTCGGCCGGGGTCGCTGCCCGGTGTTCGTCGCCGAGCTGGTGCACCAGGCGGATCGCGTCGATGTTCGCCCGGGCGCGGGCCTTTGCCCCGGACGGGGCCAGTACCTCGGCTCCGAGGACGAAGTTCGCGGCCGCCGCGCCCGGCTGGTCCGGGACCGGCTGGACGGCGACGGGCGGAGCGTCGGCTGCGGGTTCGTTCTCGAGGTGGTCGCGGGTGTCGCGCTCACCGATGATGCTCGCGGTGACCTCGGTCGCCGCAGCCGACTCGGCGCGCCGTCCGGTGCGGGCGGTGGCGATCGCCTCGGCAAGGGTTGCCGTGATGACCGGTTCGGCGCCGCCGCGGGTGACCTGCCAGTCCTTGGTGCGCCACCGATAGTTGACCTGCGCCCGGTCCTGGCCGGGTTCGCCGACAAGGTATTCCGAGTCCCGCAACGCCTCGAGATCGGCCGGTCCGGTCGCCGCGGTGAACAAGTCGTCGGGCTCACGGGCGCTGGTGTGCAGGGTGTCGAAAGCCTGATGGGCGATGTCCAGGCGCAACAGCTCCGAGGTGTCGAGTCCGTGGGCGCGGCAGGCTGCCGCCAGGTCGCGGTGGTCGCGCTCGAACTCGGTGAGGACGCGTCCGCGCAGCTCCCGGCATCCCTGCGAGGTCAAGAACCCGGTCCGGTTCAGGCTCGGGTGCAGCGATGTTGCGGCCGCGGCGAACACCTCGTCCTGGCTCAGTGCCCGCCCGGTGATCTCGGCGAACCGGCCGCGGGCCTGTTCGGCAGTAAGGCCCTCCCGGACCGGACCTGCGCTGGTGTCGCGGCCTGAGGTCGTGGCGCGGCGCACCGCGGGTAGGTGATGCCCGCCCCACAGCTCTCGGCTGTTACCGCCGTCGGTGGTGACCTCCCATATGGGGGTGCCGGTGTGCAGGGTGAACCGGTGTACCTGGGTGCGGGGACGGCCCGTCGCCACGAAGGTGTTGATGTCGCGGGCGAGCCAGTCGGTGGCCTTGTCGCGGTAGGTGTCTCCGAGTGCGCCCAGGATGGGGCCGCGGACCTCGGCGGTGAGCCACTGGTGACCGCCGTGGTCGTCGATCACCGCGGCGAGGTCCGGGCGGCCGGTGAGGCGGTCGGCGAGGTCTGCGGCGGCGGCCTCGAGGACGACGCTGGTCCGTTTGCTCACCAGGGTGCTCGCCGCCAGGGCCACCACCAGGGGTCCTGACGTAGCTCGCTCTGGGCCCAGTCCCGCCATTTTTCGACGTCGGCGGCGCGGTCGTCGATGCTCCCGGCCGCCTGCCACGCGCGCAGGCTGGCGTCCGGGATCAGAACCCGGGCGCCGGCGGCCGCCTGTCTCGGCCTCGGCCATGACGGTGTCATCGGCGCCGTCGAGCATCAGTGCGGTGTGCACGCGTGGGCATCGAGCCAGGCGTGGATCTTCTCCCGGTCCGGGATCTCGTCGCCGGCCTCCACAGCAGCCTTAGGCGCGTCCACCGCGGTGGCCGGGATCTCGGCCGCCACGTCAGCCTCGACGGCCGGTGCGGTCTCCGGTGCGGGTGCGGCCAGCTCGGGGAGGTCTTGACTGCCTCGTGGACCGTGTCGAGGGTGGTGGCGATGTTGTCGTGCAGCCAGTGCGCCGCCGCCTGGTACTGCGGGTCGGCGGAGTCGACGGACAGCAGCCAGTCGCTGACGGTGTGGTTGAGCAGCCGGTGGCGGCCGACGCTGAGGTAGTCCTCGGGTCGTCGCCGCAGCACCTGCAGGCGGGGGTGGGTGACCATCTCGGCCTGAGAGTCGGTGAGGACCTCGTCCTCGCGTTCGCGCGCCCACTCGGTCCGGGCGCCGTTCCAGCCGCGGTTCCAGTCGGTGAAGATCTGCTCGGTACGTGGGTCACCGACCGGGACGCCGTCGAGCGCGGCGCGGACTCGCGGGTCCGCCGCCGGAATCGGGGCTCCGCCGCCGGGTCCGTGTTCGGTCCAGGCGTCGCGGCCGATCTGCCGCCAGTCCACCGGGTCGGTGCGGTGGCTGTTGGCCTGTACCCGGGTCAGGGTGTCCTCGGCCAGTTGCTGCCGCTGCGTTTCGGTTTCGGGGCCGGCGGCGGCGAGGACGGTGTCGATGGCCTGCTGCACCGGCAGTGCGGCGGTGAATTGCTCGGCGCGGCCGGTCGCGGCCTCGGCAACGGCCGGGTCGGCTTCGAGGGCGGTGACCGCGGCGTCGGCGGCCGCACGGTCGGGGTGGTGCTGCGCCCAGAGGCGGGCGGGCAGCTGGGCGGCGGCAGCCTGCCAGTGCGCCGGGTCGTCGAGGGCGGCGCGGGCGACGGCCGCGATCTGCGGGTCCTCGCTCACCACCTGCTCGACCAGACCGGCCTGCACCTCGTCGTGGGCGCGGCGCATGGCCCAGGACGTGAACTGCTCAAAGGTGTTCGACTGCGCTCCGGCGGCCAGGTTGAGGTCCTCGTCGGCCATCACCTGCCCGGTGATCTCGTCGAGCAACGCGGTGACGTCCTCGACGGGGGCGGTGGGTTCGCGCTGGGCGGTGAACTCGGCAACCAGCTCCCGCAGCGGCCGCCGACCCGTGAGGTTCTCCGTCTCCGGTGTCGGAGTGGGCGTTTGCGGTGGTCGGTGTTCCCGGTCCGCTTTCTGGGCTTCGAGCTGGTCGCGGATCAGTGCGGAGCGCTCACGTGCCTGCCCCGGCGACAGCGGCGGTCCGGTGTGCTCGGCGTGCTCGTCCCGCGCCCGTTGCGTTTCCGCTTCGGCCAGGATGCGGGCGATCTCCGGATCGGAGGCGTCGGCGACCTTCCCGGACCGGGCGCGCAGCATCTTGATCTGCTCGTCGGCGCGACCGATCGTCAGGTCGTCGGGCAGCCGCACCGGCAACCCACGCCTACGCCGCAAGGTGCGCAGATACGACTGCTGGCGGTCGGTGGCGGGCCGATCCCGCCAGGTCCGGCGCGGCGGCCGCGCCCGGCTGACCGCGGCGACATCCACCCCGTCGACGTCGTAGCCGGCATCAGTGCACACCTGCCGGGCACGCTCGGCCGCGGCGTCGCGGGCCTCGTGCGCATCGGCCGAAACCCGCTCGACCCGGGCCGCCATCCGTTCCGCGGTCGCCGTCAAGTCATCGATCAGCTCCGGATCGGTTCCCAGCAACGCGGTTTCGGCGGCCTGCACCTGGATCTGCTGTGCCCCGCGGATCAGAGTGGACAGCTTGCTCTCGACCTCGTCGAGATGTCGGGCGGCCTGCGCATAGGCCACCAACTCCGGTGGAGCTACACCACTCGGTTCCCCGCGGCCTTCGATGCCTTGATCTGCTCGTCGATCATCTGCGCCAACTCGTCGGCCAGCGGATCCGCCGCCGTTAGCGGCGTCTTCACGTTGTCCTCCATCCGTTGCGCGATCAGTGATTCCGCGTACGTCCGAAACGTCATCGCCTCGCTCGGCCACACCCTGCGGACCACCTGACGGGCCAGGTCCGGCACCTCGACCATCCCCGTCCGCCATCGGTCGGGGTCGCGGGCCTGGCGCTTCGCCGCGATCTCCGCCTCGATCCGTTCCTCGATCTTCAACTCCCGGGCGATCTGCTCCTCGCTGATCTCCGGCACCTGCGAGTACAGCTCCTCGGTCAGCACTGCCTCCCGGCTGTCGTGCTCGGCCTGGGCGATCAGCTGATGGGTCGTCATCACGTCCGGATCCTGCCCCGGATGCTCTGCCTTCCAGTTCCGCACCAGGTACCCCTGGCCGCCCCCGACTCGCTGCAACACCAGCTCCGAGAGCCTCGCTGCCTCCTCGTCGAACTGCGCCGCCAGCTCTGTCTTTGTCGCTGCCGGGTCCACGCCCAGATGCTCCCGCCAGATTCGCTCCACTTCCGCGCGAATCGTCGGATCGAACTCCGCCATCGTCATGTCCTTCCTGAGTGAATTGTTCGCCGGTCTCGCGCATCTCGCTCATCGGCGACCTCCGCGCAAGTTGCGTGCGTCAGCGCACGCGCTTTCGGGGTCGCCCACAGACGCCATGAGGCGAAACAGATGGGAGGGGTGTGCGGTGATCGTCCTGCGGGCCATACGGACCTTCCCTGCGTGCGGTGCATCGACCGCCGCGGGGCATGACTGACCACGGCGGCAATGCTCACGTCACGCTCAGGCGCCGTCCCGCGCTCAGCGTACGAGCGATTGTCGCTTCGATAACTCAAGATCATCATTCATCCCACCCCGATCGCGCCACTCGAGTGTGGTGCCCGACACACGAAAGTCTTGGTTCGGCGCTCGGTGAGACTGTTACCGTGCCGGGCCGCTGCCGCTACGCCGAGAAGGCGTCGTCGGGGTGGTAGCTGATCGAGTTGCGGCTGGTATTCGGGGTTGGGAAGGGTTGCCCGACCATCGGATGCCCCTCGATCACATCGCCTTCGACGGCTCGGCGATCGCCATGCTTGGACACCGCGGTCACCCGCGCCACGGCGCGCACGATCCAGTCCGGATCGACCACGACCGCAAGGTCCTGCTCCAAGGCCCGCCCCTCCTTCAGCTTCCACACTCCCCGGGAGCGGTTCCAGCATTCGGCCTCGCCTAATCCAGGCCGGTATCCGACCTGAGTCCGGCCGAGGGGATCCCCAGGGCCGAGCGGTTCCTCGTCGCCCATCCGGAACACGATCACAGGCCAGCCCCTTCCGCATACTTGGTACTGGGACCAAGTATGGACGACCGCGGGCGGACTCAGCCCACCCCCGCCACCGAGGGCCTGTCATCGCAGCAGCGCTTTCACGCGTTGGCGGCGCTTTGCCGTGCGGATCGCTTCCATGTTCACCCCACCCCAGACGCCCCACTGTTCGCCGGCCGCCAATGCCTCGGATAAGCACTGGCGCCAGACCGGGCAACCCGCACATACCGATTGCGCGGCGCGGAGATCCTCGCGTCGGCTCGTTCCGTCGCCTTTGACCGGAAAGAACAGATCTGGGTGCACCTGCGTACATACCGCGATGTCTCGCCATGACGCCCCTGTGTCCGATGCGCTTCGATCTTCCACCACCCACCTCCATACTTTTTACTAGTTAAAAGTATGAACCATGCAGGGCTGTGTCAACCCCGCATGCTGTTTGCGACGTCTCTATTGACGGAAGTGCCAGGCCCAAGCGATGATTTGGGTATCCCACCTGCGGTGGGGAGAGGGCTCGCCCCTCTGTTGGAGATCACTCATTTGGGCAGCACCAGAACGGTCGCTGTCGTCGTGTGTCCGCCAACAGAAAGGGGTCCACATGGCCCAACCCGAAATCCTGGTCTCGATCGCCCTGGTGATCGCCGCGTGCTTCGTCTTCTTCGTGACCGCCTGCCTGGTCACCGCCATCCTCATCGTTATCCTCACCGGCAGCACCGCCGGTCTCCGCGACTTCGCGAAGGTGATCGTCGCCCTCGGCCGGGTGGTCAGGTTCTGGTTCCGGTTCGGCAGCTGATCCGCGAGACCTCAAACACGAGAGAGTCCCCGGCCTCGGGCCGGGGACTCTCCTCATACGGATTTCCGCCTATCCGTGTTTCCGTATTTCCGTTCCTGCGGTTCTCATGTGCGGCTCGGACGGTCGCGGGTGTCGTCCTCGACTACGGTCGCGGCGAGCCGATGGAGATCGGGGCCGTCTCGCCAGTGGTCCCCGGGTTGCTCATCGTGCAGGTCTCCACCGTTGTGCAGCATCAGCGTGGTGATCACGACGCCGGCGAGGACAACGCCGCCTGCGATCAGACCGGCAAGCCACGGGGGGCCGGGACTGATAGTGGGGTCGATCCCGTAGAGGCCATCCCAAATGAGTGACACGAGAACGCCGAAGATCGCCGCGATCGCGAGCGCGATCGAGAGTTGGATGAGCACGGTGTTGCGCATGATCCGGGTCATGTTGATGCCTCCTTCGGCGGGCCTGCCGCCAGCCTGTGTGCAGGATGGGCCGACAGAGGCTTCGGCTTCGTCGCCCACATCAGAACAAGGCGCCTTGGTTCTCGCCCGCGGCTGCGTCGGTGCGCTGCTGGTAGGCGGAGGCGAAGGCGCGGGCCGCGGATTCGGTGCATCCGATCTCCCGGCCGACCTGCGTCCAGCTGAGCCCCGCTTCGTGGAGGTTCCAGGCGTCACGTTCGTCGTCGGTGTGTATGCCGTTGGCGTGGATGGTCACTGGCCTTCTCCTCTGAGGTGGTTGAGACGGTTGGTGGCGGCTCGCTGCTGGCGGCCGAGAGTGATCATGTGCTCGAAGAGTTGGTCTTCGGGCAGCTGCTCGGCGGCTTGCGCGAGGGACTGGGCGGCGGCGCGGAAGCTGCGCCGGTATGCCTGGCTGACGACGGTGCGGGTGTAGTGGTCGACGGCGATGTGATCGGCTCCGCGGGTGGTGATGTTTGCCAGATAGCGGGACCGTTCGGAGCCGTGGTGGCCGGCGAGGTTTCCGGTGCGTTCGAGTTCGGCGGCGACCATCGTGGTGTCGTGGGGTTTTCCGGCGCGCACGAGTCGGGCGATAACGGTGAACAGTTCGCGATGGACGGGTCGTTCGAAATCTTCGGCCTCGAGGGCGGCGACAGCCCGGACCGCAGCCTCACTGGGCGCCCACAAGAGAGCGCATAGGCAGAGGGCCTCGACGTCGGTATGAGTGTTGGTGTCGATGTCGCCGACCTGAATCTGGTCGGTGTCGGCGGCGGTGTCATCCGGGACGAGTGCGAGGGCGGCGGCGGTCATTGGGCGGTCCTTTCGTGATGGCATGGTCGGCGGGCCGGGGTCGGTGGGGACTCAGGCAGCTACGAGAGCTTTGATGCGGTCAGGACGGAAACCGCCCCAATGCTGGTCACCGGCGATGACGACCGGGGGCCTGGCTGTAGCCGAGCGCCCGCAGAGCGTTCACGGCGTGAGGGTCGCCCTCCAGATCGATCACGGAGTACTCGATCCCCTCTTTATCGAGGGCCCGATAGGTGGCATCGCATTGCACACACGAGCTTTTGCTGTACACCTGAACCGACATTTTCAATCCTCCCCATTTGCGCTGACCCTGCAATTCTCATTGTAGTCGAAAATGGAGATATTTCTACATATACCGGCTAGTTTTTCGAGCTATTTAGAGCCCTTCTTTTCGTCCGCCTCCAGTGCGCCGACACCCTTCGGCATCGTGGCGTTTAGCTGGACTTTCATCGAATCGACTCGCGGTTTAGCGCACGGCGGTACGGCGACGCATTTCACCCGGGAAGAAGCGGATTACCGGAATTAAATTTGCCTCAGGAGCGAGCATATACACCTGCCCGAATTACCGAATACCAAGAATTAGAACAGGTAATTCAAACACTTTTATAAACGGTGCGAGAATGGAATTCGACCGCACTCGGCGGGGGCTACACTATCCCCGATGTTCGGAAATCCTCCTAGTTCCGTCCGGTGCGGGATTCTCATCGGCCGCACCGGACGGGCGGTCTAGCTATCCGCGGGTGCACCCTCGGCATTCCCAACGGCCACGCACCTCGTGCAGGTCCGACGTTCCTCGCACAATCACCGCTGATTCGCCTTCCGGTCGAGCTCGGCAGGATGGGCAATTCGAGGCGGCGTGTTTCGCTCCGGGATGCCGGCGGAGTGCGCGGGCTCGAGCTGCGTTGGAGTGCACCGTGCGGCGGGTCGCAGCATGTCGCCGAAGTCGTCCAGGCATCCGGCGCACACCTTCTCGGCCTCCACGACTGGGAAGTCGCAGGCATGGACAGCGCATGGGGTGAAGAGGTCGAGCTGGGGAAGTTGGTATTTGGGCTCGGTCATGGCGAGTAGCTCCCTGTACGGCACGGGCGAGCACACCGGGCAGATAGTTGCTGCCCGGTGTGGGGGTCGGGGAGCAGTCGCGCCAGATCCGGCGCTAAGGAGTTGCCGCAGATTACGGCGCGTTATCTGCGGCAACCCTCATCCGCTTGCTGGCCTGACAGCCTGTCTCGGGTGTCTGAGTCGCGAAATTATCTGCGGTAGCTGGTTTCAGGTGCCACCTTTGATGGCGTCACGTGCCAGAGAGCGGCTTAGCGCCGCTTTTCGCAGTCCCGCTCCTCGACCCCCGCCACCAGCTCGCGGACCCCGGCGATGCGGCACACCACGGTCGGCCGCAGCTCACCGTGGGGCCGGGCCGGGCTCCTTTCCGGCTGGGCGGTGGATGCGCTCGAGTTCGGTGTTGATGCGCCGGGCTTCGGCGAGTTGGTCTTCGAGGATGATGATGCGGCACGCGGCCTCGAGCGCAGTGCCCTGATCGATCAGTTCCCGGGCGCGGGCGGCGAGGCGGAGCTGGTAACGCGAGTAACGGCGGTGCCCGCCCGCGGACCGCCCTGGGGTGAGCAGTTTAGCGGCGTCGAGGCTGCGCAGGAATGCCTGTGTCACGCCGAGGATCTCGGCGGCATGACCCATGCTGTACGCCGGGTAGTCCTCGTCGTCGAACTTCCCGGCCGGGCTACGGTCGGGTGAATCTTCCGGAATGAGGTGACCTTCTCACGGACGGGGCCCCCGGCGCCGTGAGGCACCGGGGGCCGGATCGGTTTTCACTTCCTTGTTCACTGCACTTCTGTACTCACCGCACTTCCACCGGCGGTCGGGCCTTAGCGCTGCCCGGCCGCGGCCGGAAGGTGCCGGGGCCTTACACACTCACAACCCTTACCCCGACGTGCGGTCCTGCTCTGCGGGCAGTTCATCCTCTCCCGCATCTCGTGAACCCTTCCTTGCGACGTGACAAACTCTACATCGGCAACCCTTCAATGTCTACATTCGTGAATACAGAAATTCTGTCGTGGGGTGGGCGGAGTCTCCTGTCACCGGACGGCTTCGGTTCGCGCCCCGGATGCGGATCGGTCACGCGGAGCCGACGCGCCCGACTCGGGCCACCCCACGCCCCGCCTCGATGCCCCTCAGGTGTCGTCGTCGCTGTCTTCGTGGTCGTCGTCCGGGAGCGGGACGTTCACCGCCCTGGTCAGCTGGTCGAACGATACGCCGCTGCAAACGGCTTTGATCTGGAAGAAGTGCTCGGGCAGAACACATCTGGAGCCGCTCGGGCTACGTGAGCCGACGACGGTGGAGTCAGTATCCCCTCTGACTATGTTTACGATCCCGATCGCGGAGCCTTGCATGACTACTGCACCAACGCGCTGCGGATAGAGATCACGATTGCCGCCCGATCCGATCGGACCGTTCTGCACCCCTCTGTCGGCTGATCGCCCCTACCGTCCGCGGGTCGGCGGGGGCCGACACCGTTTAGTCGGACCTCGCCGGCGTCGTCGCCCTGTCAATCCACACAACCGGCCGGCCGCTGGAGGGTCGCGTCCGCTTAGGATTCGATCTGTGGGAGGCGAGTGGATTCAGATCGATCAGGACTGTGTGACGTGCGGTAAGGCCGCGTTCCGGCACTACCTCTATGCCAGCCTCGGCGGCGTGCTGCTCGAAACTGATCTGTACGAGTGCGCCACCCCGGGCTGTCCCGGCCCTGTCGCGATCGGCGAACCGATCGACGGCTGATCGCCCCCTCCCGACCGGAAGATGGTCGCCGAGGAATCACCCCATGACGGGTTTCGTCGCAGGTGGAGCAGTGGCCTGCCTCCGGATTAGCTGGACGGACCGGGTTTCCGCTTCGGGTGGTGGCGCACCGCGGGCCGGTGTTCGTGTCGGGCGGGAGGTCGGCGCGGCTCGACCGACTCCGTCGGGTTCGCCTGCCGTTGCTCGTGGTTACGCATTAGCCTGCGGTCATGAGGTCTGCCCGGGTGGTCGGTCTCGCCGCGGCCACGGTGTGTGCGCTGGTGGCATGCGGCTCCGATACCGATACCGATACCGAAGCCACGACGGCCACCTCCCAGGCCCCGGGCGCCGTGGAGGATGTGGACCGTGCCGCCGAGATGGCCCGCTACCATGCCGACCTCAACGCTTTCGTCGCGGTGTTCCGTGCCCGATACCCGGAGCTGGCGCGCAACCGCAACGACGCATCGATCGAGCACATCGCCATCGAACCCTGCATCGACCTCGCCAACGGTGTCGACGAGCAGGCCGTCACCGCGATCATCGCCGAGCTGGCCGAAAACCAGGGCACCATCCCCACCACGGAGCAGACGCAGCAGATCTACACCCTGGTCGTACCCGTCTGTCCCTGAACTTCAATCGCGCCCTCAACATTCTGGAATGCACGAGAGCCCTGGCTGGTCGCGTTCTCGCATACCCGGTGAGGATGCGGTCGGTCCGCGTGCCCGGCGCCGTCACCGACGCCGCAGCCCTCGTCCTTCCGGCCGGGGTGGCAGTGGTCGACCAGCGAGGCCGGGTTTTCCGCAGGGTTCTCTGCGGGCGGGGCGGAGGTGTCGGGGCGGCGCTGGGTGTGCTGCTCGGTGAAGACCTGCTGCTCCCAGTACTGGTGCCCGCGGACCGGGCGAGGAAGAACCATGACAATCCCTTCCTCACGACGGTCAGGCTATCCGCTACCGGGGTCACACCCATAGTGCGTGCGCATCCCCTCGCTGTCGACCGGCCGGCTCTCTCCTCGGTTCTGCCTGCGCTGTGCGTCGGAGTGCGGCAGACGTCCGCGCCGGGGGCACGGGTGTTGGGGGTGCAGTCGGCGGTCCTGGTGCCGGGTCAGAGGTAGAGGTCGGCCACGGAACGGAGCGTCTCCCAGTGCGCGGGCCCCGGTCGGGCCAGACCGGGGGCGATGACGGTGAGGGTGCGGGCGAGGGTCACGGTCAGCCCGCCGACCAGGTCCGGGAAGCGGGCCTCGGTGCCGGAGGCGGGAATCCGGTCGAGCGGCGGGTAGGTGGCGAGTTGGGCGAGGATCCGCTCCGGGTCGAGGTGGTGCCCGAGCCGGCGGAAGTGGGTGATGTTCTCCTCGAGTCCACGGGTGACCGGGAGGTCGTCGGGTTCGATGATGTAGCGGTGATGGTCGGCGGCCGCGCGCTGCCCGGTCAGCAGCAGCCGGTACAGGCTGCGGGTGAGGACGGCGTTGCATCGGGGCAGGTCGCTGCCCTCGACGTACAGCCCGGCCGTCTCCCGGAACACCGTCTGGAAGGTGGCCACCGTCATCACGGTCAACGGGTTCACCCCTCCCGCTGTCCGCACCGTCGCTGTCGGTCGGTGGTGGGGACGGTGGCATCTCGGCGTTCGTTCGTTCGCGGGATCAGATTGCGGCGTGCCGTCGTCGTTCGAACCGGGCCCGGTGCCTTGCCAGCACCGAGTCGGTGTCGATCAGGCTCCGGCGACGGTCGCGGGCGATCGCGTACCGGACGGTGGCGCTGCGCCGACGCATCCGGTTCGCCCGGGCAGCGGCGGTGGGGTCGGCGAGCCAGCGGGCGGCGGCCCGGTCACAGCCGACCAGCAGATGCTCGCACGCCAACCGGACCGGGGCGCCGTCATCGAAGACGATCGGCAGCACGGCCTCGTCGAGGACCGACATCGGGACCCGGAGGAGCTCGTACGGCACCCGCACCGCTGCGCGGGCGGCACCGAGCGCTCTCATCAGGGGTCCTCCTCGCGTTTCGGGGTCAGCCTTCGAGGTGGAACGGGATCGCGCGGCCGCGGCCGCGGCGGCGAGCGGCGGGACGGGACAGGGCGGACTGGACGGCGGCGGTGCCCCCGATGCCGCCGGCGAGGACGAGCAGCAGCAGAGCGACGTTGGTGTTCACGAGAGCAAATTCCTCCTCGGAGGTGACCGGAACGGTGTCCGTTCGGGAATCATTCTGGCGCAGTTCAATCGGGGTGTGTTGACATCGCCCCGGACCGTGGAACCGGGTCTTCGCTGGGTTCGTTGGCGAACATGGCGGCGAGCCGGGCCTTGATCTCAGCGGTACTGATGACGGCGGTGCGGGCACCGGCGGTGGATGTTCGGTGGGCGGTGACACTCATGTCGGCAGCTTCCTACCTTCCATTACTGACGAAATGTTCTCGGTATCAGTGGTCTTCAGATCATGACGGCGGCGGCGGTGACCGCGGCGAGGGTGGCGGCGGCGACGGCGGCGGCCGCCCCGGCCGAGCCGGTGATCGCCCAGGCCGGGCCGGCGACACAGGCGGCGGCGACCGCGGCGATCACCGCGCCGGCGCGCAGCCGCCCGGCAGGGTGCGACCCGTCGTGGTGGTGGCCGGTGGTGGTGGGGTGCATGGCCGGTGTCCCTTCTCCCGGATCTGGTGGTAGATCGTGGTCGTTGCCGGAGGGATGATTCCTGGTCGGTCAGAGGCCGACGACGGTGTCGAGGGTGTCGAGTTCGGTGTTCAGGTGGTCGAGCATCGGGCGCAGGTCCCCGGCGGCAGTGCGGCAGCCGGTGAGGCCGAAGACGAGTTGGTCGTCGGTGCTGGTGCAGGTGATGTTCAGCGCCTGCCCGGTGACCGGGATGGACAGCGGATACAGGGCGTCGAGGCGGGCGCCGTTCCAGTACAACGGGGTCGTGGGGCCGGCGACGTTGGAGATGACCAGGTTGAACGGCGGCCGCTGCGGCCCGCGGCGGCCGGTGAGCAGCTCCAACCCGAGCGGGGCAGCGCCGAGGGCGTTCAGCGCCAGCAGCTGGGTCTGACTCATGGCCCGCGCCACCGCCTTACCGTCGCGCATGCAGGTGCGGATGGTGTCGAGCCGGTGGGCGGGATCGGGGAGGTGGGTGGCCAGGTTGCACATCAGCATCCCGACCCGGTTCCCGGCCCGAGCCGCCCCATCGCGGTCCACCTCGGGGTTGCGGAGGTTGACCGGGACCATCGCGATCAGCGGATCGGCCGGCAACGCGCCCAGGCCGTCGAGGAAGCGGCGCAGCGCTCCGGCGCACAGGGTCAGCACGATGTCGTTGACAGTGGCGTCGGCGTGTTTGGCGAGCAGCCGGACCCGTTCGAGCGGCCAGGAGCGGGCGGCGAAGTGCCGGGCCCCGCCGATCGGGACGTTGAACACGGTGTGCGGGGCACCCAGCGACAGGGGGCCGCCCCGGGCGCGTGCGGCCCGCTCCACCGCCGCGGCCGCTGCCGGAGCCAGGCCGGCGATCTCGCCGGCCACCCCGCGGGCGGCCGTCAGCAGTTGGCCGGGCAGGGCCAGCGGATTCGGGAGCTCCGCCAGGAATCCGGGTGCGGGGTGTGCGGTCAACGGGGTACTCAACCGGGTGCGGGCGTTCTCGGCGCAGGTGGGTTGCCAGGGGGCGGGCATGCCGCGGCGGTCCGGGTCCTCGGTCATGCTGCGTTGCAGCAGGGCCATCGCGGAGGCGCCGTCGGCGAGGGCGTGGTGGATCTTGGTGTAGACCGCGTACCGGCCGTCGGCCAGACCCTCGATCAGGTGCATCTCCCACAGCGGGCGGGACCGATCCAGCAGGGTCGCGTGCAGCCGGGAGACCAGGGCCAGCAGCTCCTCGGTGCCCCCGGGCCGGGGCAGCGCGTCCCGGCGGACGTGATGACCGAGATCGACGTGGTCGGCGGTTTCCCAGCCCCACTGGCCCAGCGAGGTCAGCGACCGGCGGGCCCGTCTACGGAACAACGGCGCCACCTGCTCGTCGGCCACCGCGGCCTCGAACATCTCCCGCACCGCGCCGGCGTCGGCGCCCTCGGGCGGCGTGAACACCGCCAGCCCACCCACGTGCATCGGATGCTCGCGGGATTCCCCCAGCAGAAACAACGAATCGGTCGGCGACATCGGCAACAACATCGGTACAGAACCCATTTCTCCCCGGGTGCGCACGCCGACGGGGTCCGGGCCGGCGGTTGCACAACAAACGTCCATCCGTACACCCACATCACAAACTGATGTGAGATGAGTCACAAGTAGGTGTCGATGAGTTCCTTTGTACAGGAAGTTGCCAGGATTGTGCTACTCGGACGGGCGTCCAGCATGTTTTCGGCACCCGGTGTCACCAGTAAGAACGCGGACGTCGAGCTCCCTGGGACCTCCGCGCGGGAGGTGAGCACAGGTCCGGTGCATCGCGCAACCCGGGGCGTCGCGGTGAGGGCCTCGCGCGGTCCGATGTGTCCGGTATGACCGGAAATTCTCCAGGCGTCTCGATGCGGAGTTGTTGTGGTGGCGCAGCGGGGACGGTGATCTCGCCGACGAGCTGATCACTGCCCGGATGGTGTTGTCCGACACCGGTTTCGTGTGGTTGATGACACCGAAACCCGCCCGGCCCGATCACGTGGATGCGGCGGAGGTGACCGAGGCCGGCCGATCTCGCAGGACTGCACGTCACGTCCAGGATCGACCGGCGCGACGGGCTCGGGAACCGGCTCACCCGGTCCAGCTCCACCCACCCAGCACGCACGATCGTCCTCGTCCTCGCCGGGGCCGCCCGCCTGTGACAGGCACAGCAGACCGCCGGGTGTCGACGTCACCCGGCAAAGACCTCGAGGCGTGATCCGGCAGACCGGAGGGGGTGGTTCATACCGTTTCGGGTCGGCCGAACAGGGGCGCGAAACCCTCGGGTAGTGACCCCAGGACGGTGCGGAGGCAGTCGTCGTCGACGGCCTGGGCGACCGTGGCCAGCACCGCGCTGGTGTCCCATTCGGCGGTGGCGGGGTGGGCGTCGAGGGCTTGGGCGATCCGGTGCCGGAACTCCTCGACCCCGAAGTCGGGTGCGGACCGTCCGTCCTCGATGGGGCCGAGGGCGTTGCGCGCCAGTGGCGGCAGCTGCGCGGCCAGGGCCCGCACCTTTCCGGGCGTCAGCCGCGCCCCGAGCTTGCGGAGCACCACCGTCGTCACCCGAGTGGCCTCCCCGAGGCTGTCGTATTCGCCGTATTCGCGGACCCGTGACAGGAATTCGGTGTCGTCCATCATCAGTGTCCTTTCTGTGCTCTCTTGTTGGTTCTCCGTGTGTCGGTCTCCGAGGTGCTGCGTAGATGTCGGTCGGTGCACCCACCGGCGCCGGCTTGCACCCACCGGGCAGGGTGGGCGGCCGGTCAGGGTGGGGTAGGCGGAGGTGTCGGCGGGATCAGCGAGAGCAAGAACAGCATTCCCAGCGCGATGCCGACCGCCCCGGCGGCGATCCCGACCAGCGCGTCGCGGGCCGTGGGACCGCCGCCGTCCTCCGGCCGGCCTCGAAGGGCCGTGACGCCGGTGACCACCGCGACCGCACCGAGGACCATCCCCAGCCCGAACGCCCAGAACAAGGCCACCGACAACCCGCCCCACATGATCGCCGCCTCACTGCGGCGTTGCACCGAAACATGTTGCCGGGTATCACGATTCCGTCCGGCAGAGGTCATGTGTGGGTTCCCTTTCGTGTTCCGATCGGCTGCCACCGTCGCCGGTTCGCCGGTGCGCGGGTGGGCGTCGGGGACGGCGGCGGGGGTCGGTCGGTGGTGACCTCGATGCGCCGCGATCGGGCGCTCGCGCTCTTGGGAATGGTGACGGTCAGGACACCATCGGCCAGTGCGGCGGTGATCGTGTCGGCATCGACTTCGCGGGCCAGCAGGGTGCGGAATTCGAAGCGGCCGGTCCGGCGGGTGCGGCTGCGGGTTCGCAACCATCCGGCCCTCTTCTTCTCCGCGAACTCGCCGCTGATCTCGAGTTCGTTGGCGGAGAGGGTGATGTTCAGGTCCTCGTGTTTCACCCCGGGCACCCCACCTCCATCACGTACCCGTCGTCGGTCTCGGAGACCTCCGCCAGCGGTCGCCATGCCTGCCCGCCGCCGGGCGATGCGCCCAGCATCGAATCCCGCAGAGGACCGATCCGATGTGCGCTGTCGGTGAGCTCGGCGGTCGGGTCCCACCGCCCGGACTCTCCGCCGCTGCGATTCGCAGGTGCACCCATGATCAGGACACCTCCCCGTTCTGCCACCGTGTTTTCGGTTTTCCGTGGCCCTCCGGAGCGAGAACCGCCCGGGGCCTGTTCTCGTGCACCACAATTGGTACCCGAAATCGCCGAATCCGAAACCGCCACCACCACACCGCTGCGGGTGCGGGACACTGCTCTGACCTGTCGACCCCGCGCTCGTAAGGGCAGATGCACCTACTGGCTCACTCGCTGTCTGGCGAATCGGTTCGTGGGGTTCAGGGGTCGTCGGCGACCGGTCCATTCGCGAGGGGACTGCAACAGAGGCAGCAGCTGCCACACCCGGGCCGAGGGGTCACGTAGGACGCTCAATCGTGTCAGGGATATAGGTCATCTGTTGACCTATTGGAGTCCTACCGTTGACGCGTACCGACGCGTCGGCCCACCGCGCGTTCACCCCGAACGGACCGAGAACTACGCAGCCCCGAACTGCCGGCTCGCGGACACCCGGGGAATCGACGTCCTCGGCGGCCACGGAAGCTCCCGTCATACGTCAGGAGAACGACCCTCATGAAGATCGCGTTGCTGGGGACCGGATTCGGTCAGGCCCACGCCGCGGTGTACGCCGCACGCGCCGACGTCGAGGTGGTGATGTTCGGCCGTGACCCGGACAAGACCGCGAAAGCCGGCCCGCAGTTCGGGTTCGAGCACTCCACCGACATGGATGCGGCGTTCACCGATGATTCGTTCGACCTGATCGATATCTGCCTTCCCATCGGACTGCACGCCGACTACATGGTGCGCGCGCTGGATGCCGGTAAGCACGCTCTGGTCGAATTGCCGCTGGCGGACACTCTGGCCGACGCCCAGCGTGTCATCGAGGCCGCCGCACGCTCGGACCGGCAGGTGTTCGTGGACATGTTCGAACGGTTCATCCCCGCCAACCAGGCCCTGGTCGACGCCGTGCGGGAGGGCGCCTACGGCCGCCTCGAACAGCTGAACCTGTGGAACACCACCGCCCATCTGTGGCCGGGAGCCTCACTCGGGCTGACGGTGCTGCCGCTCGAGGCCATGCACAGCGACATGGACATCGTCGCCCGCACCCTCGGCATGCCCGAGGACCTGCGGGTCGCCACCGTCGCACGCGACGACGACTCGGGATCGATCGATGCCACCCTCATCTTCCCTGGCGCGTTCGTCCGCGACAGCGTGTCGGCGTTGATGCCGATGCCGTGGGGCGCGCGCGCGGCGGTTACACCGCCACCTTCACCGGCGGTGTCCTGGAAGCCACCTCGACCATGGGCTTCGACGGCAAACCCACCGGCACCGTCACCGCCTACACCGCAGAAGGCGCCACCGAACTCGCCCTGCCGGCCGCCGACCAGTACACCGCCATGATCGACCACGTCCTGGCCGTCCTGCGTGGAGAGGCCGCCAACCAGATCACCCCCGCCAGCGTGCTCGACGCGCTGACCCTCACCCTCGACCTCGACCGGGCCGTCAACGGCACCCGGTGACGGCCCGGTCGGCGTATACCGGGTAGCGCCCGAGATCCCGCCACTCTCACCACCGGTCCGCTCCTCGGACAATCCCGTGATAGCGGGCTGTTATCCGGGGTAGTGCCGTTCACCTTCGTCTTCGTCCATGCCCCGGTGCGGGCACCGCAGCGGTGCCGGTGGATGTGCGGGCACCCGGTGAGGACGTCCGGCCAGAAGCCAGAACTTCACCGCCCCGCCCCCGGCAAGGGCTGCTGGTGGTGGTTGTGGTCGTCGTCGCCTCCGGCATCCCGGGGACACCGCGGGGTGTGCATCGCCCCGGATCGGGTCGTGCGGCCCTGGCCGCAACAGTCGAGGATCGGAAGAATGGGGGGGATGCCTCAGGTGGGCGGGCAGGAGTACGGCGGCCGGGTCTGGCGGTTCCCGGTGTTCGAGGAGGCTCGGGCGGTTCCCGGTGCGCCGCCGGGCTGGGCGGCGGCCCTGGTGGCGGTGTCCCGGGATCTGCGGTGCTGTCACCGCGGTGGGCCGGTGCGGTGGGACGGGGCGTGCTGGGAGCTCGCGGTCCATCCGGACGGGGTTGTGCTGGCCTGGAATCCGGCCCCACCCGGCATCAGCCGGCCGGGGAAGGAGCCCGATGCGGGTGCGCACGACAAGATCGGTGCCGGCCGGTGTGTGCTCGGCCGCGGCCTGGCCTCGTCGCTGCCGGCGGGCGAGGCGACGATATGGGTGGCCAACACCGTGCAGGCGCACACGGCATCAGCCGGCCGGGGAAGGAGCCCGATGCGGGTGCGCACGACAAGATCGGTGCCGGCCGGTGTGTGCTCGGCCGCGGCCTGGCCTCGTCGCTGCCGGCGGGCGAGGCGACGATATGGGTGGCCAACACCGTGCAGGCGGCACTGCTGTGGCAGCTGCGGGTGCAGTGGCCCTGCCGCGACGACGCGGCGGTGTGGGTGCCCCGGATCCGGCACGGTCACCCGTCCTGGGTCGATCCCTCGGATGAGCGCGCCGTGACCACGATCGGTGACCTCGCTCGAGCCGTCACCGGTACCGGCACCAAATGACAGCTCGAGCGAAGGTCAGTCGCGGTGGGCGAAGCATTCGGTGGCCGGGGTGAAACCCGGCTGGGTGAGCATGTCGATGTCCGCCCACCCGTCGTCGCCGAAGACCACCGAATCGGTGTGCCAGACCAGGCTGACGTTCTCGCAGCCGTGCTCGAGGATCAGATATTCGTAGTTCTTCAGTGCCACGAGCGTTTCGTCCGTCATCCTCACCACCCCGATCACGTGTGTGCGGGCGCCGACCATCCGGAGCCTGCCGGAGTGGACTTCATTATGCCACCGACCTCGCACGGTTGACAGAGAAAATCTCTCCGAATCGGAAGGGTTTTGTCGGTTCGGGTGTCTGCCTACGCGTTGCGCCTTCGTGGTGCGCGGGGCGGCAGGGCACGAGCGCGCCCGGCTGCGACGAGTTCCTCCCGCGCCGGCCGCGCCGACTCGACACCCCTGGGCCGGAGCGGATCCCACGCACCAGCCTCTGCTCGGTCCGGACTCCGGATGGTTGAGAAAAGTTCGTGTGTTTGCGGCATATTTTCTTGACCACGGCGGTTGTACGGAGAGAAAATTGAACTGTCAACGGAAGGGTCCGGCGGGTGCGCCGACGGCGTGCCCGGGGTGTGAGGAGGGACGGTCATGGCACGGGCGGTCGGGATCGATCTGGGCACCACTAACTCGGTAGTGTGCGTGCTCGAGGGCGGCGACCCGGTGGTGGTCGCCAACGCCGAGGGTTCGCGCACCACCCCGTCGGTGGTGGCGTTCGCGAAAAGTGGTGAGGTGCTGGTCGGCCAGCCCGCCAAGAATCAGGCCGTCACCAACGTGGACCGGACGGTGCGGTCGGTGAAGCGGGAGATCGGCACCGACTGGCAGGTGGCGATCGACGACAAGAAGTACAGCGCCCAGGAGATCAGCGCCCGGGTGCTGATGAAACTCAAGCGGGACGCGGAATCGTATCTGGGGGAGGACATCACCGATGCGGTGATCACCGTCCCCGCCTACTTCAACGACGCCCAACGGCAGGCGACGAAGGAAGCCGGGCAGATCGCCGGCCTGAACGTGCTGCGCATCATCAACGAACCCACGGCGGCCGCCCTGGCCTACGGCCTGGACAAGGGCGGCAAGGAACAGACCATCCTGGTCTTCGACCTCGGCGGCGGCACCTTCGACGTCTCCCTGCTCGAAATCGGCGAGGGCGTCGTCGAAGTCCGCGCCACCTCCGGTGACAACCACCTCGGCGGTGACGACTGGGACGACCAGATCGTGCGGTGGTTGGCCGAGAAGTTCAGGGCGTCCAGCGGATTCGACCTGACCAAGGACAAGATGGCGATGCAGCGTCTGCGGGAGGCCGCGGAGAAGGCGAAGATCGAACTGTCCTCGTCGCAGAGCACCTCGATCAACCTCCCGTACATCACCGTCGACGCGGACAAGAACCCGCTGTTCCTCGACGAACAGCTCACCCGGGCGGAGTTCGAGAAGATCACCTCCGATCTCCTCGGCCGCACCCGGGCCCCGTTCCAATCGGTGATCACCGACGCGAAGATCGCCGTCAAAGACATCGACCACGTGGTGCTGGTCGGTGGTTCCACCCGGATGCCCGCGGTGACGAACCTGGTGCGGGAGCTGACCGGCGGGAAGGAACCGAACAAGGGTGTCAACCCGGACGAGGTCGTCGCCGTCGGCGCCGCCCTGCAGGCCGGTGTCCTCGGCGGTGAGGTCAAGGACGTGCTGCTCCTCGACGTCACCCCGCTCTCGCTCGGCATCGAGACCAAGGGCGGGGTGATGACCAAGCTCATCGAACGCAACACCACCATCCCCACCAAAAGGTCGGAGACCTTCACCACCGCGGACGACAACCAGCCGTCGGTGCAGATCCAGGTGTATCAGGGTGAACGCGAAATCGCCGCGCACAACAAGCTACTCGGCAGCTTCGAGCTGGCCGGGATTCCGCCGGCCCCGCGGGGGCTGCCGCAGATCGAGGTCACCTTCGACATCGACGCCAACGGCATCGTGCACGTGACCGCCAAGGACAAGGGCACCGGCAAGGAGAACCGGATCCGCATCCAGGAAGGCTCGGCACTGTCGAAGGAGGACATCGACCGGATGATCCGCGACGCCGAGGCGCACGCCGCCGAGGACAGCCGACGCCGGGAGGAAGCGGAAACCCGCAATCAGGCCGAGTCGCTGGTGTATCAGACCGAGAAGGTCATCAAGGACAACGACGACAAGGTGCCCACCGACGTCCAGGACAAGGTCCGGTCGGCGATCAAACAGGTGCAGGACGCGTTGGCCGGCACCGACATCACGGCGATCAAGACCGCGGTGGAGAAACTGAGCACCGAATCCCAGGCCCTCGGCCAGGCCATCTACGCCGGCCAAGCCCAGCAGGGAACGGCAGCCGGTGGTGACGGCGACGCCGGGGCTGGGGCGGGTGCGTCCGCCGGGACGACGGGCAACGGCCAGGGCGCCGACGATGTGGTCGACGCGGAGGTGGTGGACGAACCCCGGGAGGGACACTGATGAATACCCCACACGACGAGCAACACCGTTCCGGAAAGGCCGGTCGCAGGGGTAACGGTCGGCAGCCGCCGCGCGAACCGATCGCGATCACCGACCGGCGCCGCATCGACCCGGTCACCGGCCGGGTCCGCGAGGACACTCCCGGCTCCCCCTCCCCGCAGGATCGAGGGGCATCGACACTGAGCGGGAAGGCGTCCCCAGGCGAGAAGGCCGGCACATCGTCCTACGGCGCGGGTACCACGCGGCCAGAGTCCCGGCCGACCGATGCCGACCGGCTGAGGGAGCTGACGGCCGATCTGCAGCGGCTGCAGGCCGAGTACGCCAACTACCGGCGCCGGGTCGAGCGGGACCGGGCGGCGGCCGCGGAGAACGCGAAAGCGACGGTGGTCGCCGCGTTCCTGGGTGTTCTCGACGATCTGGACTGGGCGCGTGAGCACGGTGACACCGCCCGGGAGCCGCTGC
Organism: Rhodococcus sp. 4CII; assembly: GCF_014256275.1. Lineage (NCBI taxonomy): Bacteria > Bacillati > Actinomycetota > Actinomycetes > Mycobacteriales > Nocardiaceae > Rhodococcus > Rhodococcus sp. 4CII. The sequence continues at coordinate 136,361 of NZ_JACCFE010000003.1, read as the reverse complement.
ACAGCCTGTACCGGAAGATCCGGACCATCCTGGCCCGAATGGGGGTCGCGGCGTTCGGCGAACGCGGGGACCGCTTCGATCCCACCCTGCACGAGGCCGCCAGCCACGAAGGCCACGGCACCGACCTGGTAATCGACACCGTGCTCCGGCGCGGCTACACCTTCGGCGTGCACAAGGTGCTGCGGACCGCGTTGGTCACCGTGATCGACCGCGACCGCTACGAGAACACCAGCAACCCCGGCCCTCCGGCCGACCCGAACGCACCGGCCGACCCGGACTCACCGGCGGACACCGACGCGCGGCCGGAGTCCGGCGGGGCCGGGGACCCGGGTGACGACCCGAATCCCTACCGCTGCGGATGACGTGGTCCGCGGCGGGCCGGCCGGATCCATCGGATTCTGTCCCCGAGGTGATGACGACTGGTGACTGGTGACGCAGCGTCGTTGATGGAGGGAGGAGATACCCTGTGACGCAGCAGGAATGGATCGAGCGTGACTTCTACGCAGACCTGGGTGTGCCCTCCACGGCGTCGGCGGAGCAGATCAAACGCGCCTACCGCACGCTCGCCCGCCGATTGCACCCGGACGCCAACCCGGACGACGGCGCGGCCGGGGAACGATTCAAGGCGGTCAGCGAGGCGCACGCGGTGCTCTCGGACCCGGCCACCCGCGCCGAGTACGACCGGACCCGGCAGCTGTACCGGTCCGGAGCCTTCCGCCAGGCGAGCACCCGCGCCGGCGCCGGCACCCGACCGGGCGGCGGGATGGGCGGGTTCGACCTCTCCGACCTGTTCGGCAGCGGCAGTGCTTCGTTCACCTCCGGCGACGCCGGGTTCGGGGACGTGTTCGGGGACCTGTTCCGGCGCAGCGGCACCCGCACCACCGCCTCGTCCCGCCCCCGCCGGGGCAGCGACGTCGAGGCGCAGGCCCGGCTGCCGCTGCGGGACGCCGTGACCGGGGTGGTGCTGCCGCTGCAGGTCAGTGGCCCCACGGGGTGCACCACCTGCCACGGCAGCGGCGCCCGGCCCGGCACCGCTCCGCGGCGCTGCCCCTCCTGCGGCGGGTCCGGGACTCTGAGTCGTAATCAGGGCGGCTTCGGGTTCAGCGAATCCTGCGACGACTGCCGGGGCACCGGGATGATCGTCGACCACCCGTGCGCGGACTGCCAGGGCACCGGGGTCGGGCACCGCACCCGCACCATCAACGTCCGCATCCCACCCGGAGTGGTGGACGGCCAACGGATCCGGTTGCCCGCGCACGGCGAGCCCGGGCTGCGCGGGGCGCCCGCGGGGGATCTGTACGTCACCGTCACGGTGGATCCGGATCCGGTCTTCGGCCGCGACGGCGACGATCTCACCGTGACCGTGCCGGTCAGCTTCGGCGAACTCGCCCTCGGCGCCACCATCTCGGTGCCCACCCTCGACGGCCGGGTCAGCGTGAAGATCCCCGCGGGCACGCCGTCCGGACGCACCTTCCGGCTGCGGGGTCGCGGCGTCCGCCGCCGCGCCGGCACCGCGGGGGATCTGCGGGTGACCGTACAGGTCGCGGTGCCGACCCGACTGGACCGCAGCGCCGTCGACGCGCTGCGCGCCTACGACACGGCCGAGAAGGCCGCCGGATTCGACCCCCGCGCCGCCGGCTGCCGCCGGTAACACCCGCGGGGGCGACGGCACCGGGGCCGGGTAGGGCGGTGGGGTCTATCTCGGTGTCGCGGTGGCCGTCCCGGTGGTGCGCAGCCGCGGCAACAGCAACCCGAGGACAACCATCCCGGCACCGAGGACGAGGTGCAGCCAGTTGTCGGCGGTGTTGACCGGCACGAAGTTCGCGCTGCTGTCCTGGTCGATGACCAGACCGTAGATCCACAGCACCAGATAGATGATCCCGCCGCCGACGAGGAAGCCTTTCGCGGTGGCGGCGGTGCGCGCCGCCGCGATCCCGGCCACCCCGAACAGCAGATGCACGATGTTGTGCAGGATGGACACCTGGAAGATGCCGAGCAGTGCGGCCTCGGTGTGATGACCGGCGAAGGTGAGCGTGTCGTAGTCGGTGGTCACCCCGGGGATGAACCCGAGCACCCCGACCACCAGGAACACCGCCCCCACCACGAGGGACGCCGCCTGAACCGGGGTGGCGAACAGGGAACCACGCTGGGCAGGTTGTGTTGACATCACCGGAACTCCTTGTCTCATCGAGGGGACTCACCGCATCACTGACCGGAATACCCGAGACCCCGCACCCGAACCCGTGCACCCTCTGTTCGTGGGTCCGCTCGTTCGCCGGCCCTGGTGCCCGGGCCTGTTCGCGTTCCGCTTGGTCGTCGGTCCGCCGAGTGGCGATCACCTTTGTTCTTCCTATTCGGGCGGTGGGTCGGGAAGCGCCGGGGTGGGGGCGTCGAGGAGGGCGTTGAGCCAGGTCAATGCCTCGATCAGGGTGGTGACCCGCACCTGCGAGTCGGATTCACGTTCGGCGGCGCCCCACTGCGCCCGGGCGGCGGCTCGGTCGCCGGCCAGCAGGGCCAGCACCGACCGCGCCACCCGGGCCTGCCGCGGCGGCAGCTGCCGGGCATCGACGAGCTGCCCGGCCGCGGTGCGAACCTCGAGGATGAACGATTCGCCCTGCGCAGCACGCCCCAGCCGGGCGACGGCCACGTCGGCGATCGCGCCGGTCAGCCAGGCCAGCACCCCGCCGTAGCAACTCCCGCGGCCGGCCGCGGGATCCGGCGGCGCCATCAGCGAGGACAGCTCCCGGCCCAGCTCGGCGTACCGGTGTTCGGAGACCAGCGCCAGCAGGTGGCCGGCCACCTCCGCATCCGGGCGGAAGCGTCCGCCGAGATCGGACCCCATGACCACCGGGTACCCACCCCACCGTAGGCCCACGCCGCCAACGAAATCGCTCGATCGTGCGACCCCGACCAGCGCCGAGGGGTAGGTTCGACATCGCCGCGGACGGGTGCATGGTTCCGCGGGTGAAGGAAGTGTTCACGATGAGCAGCGGCGTCGGCGCCGGCGACAATCCCGACAGCAATGCGTACGTGTTCGCGGTCGCGCGGGCATTAAGCGCCGAGACGATCCGCCGATGGGACGAGGTCACCTTCGACGCGATGGTCGTGCTGTCGAAGCAGAGCCGGTACTACAGCGGGCGCCGCATCCTTCTCGCCTGGAACCATCATTTCGGGTGGTCGTTGGGGATCGAGGGACAGGGCCCCGATCGGGTCCTGATCATCTGCGGGCTCGGGCTCGGCCGGCAGCCTCAACCGGAGTGCATCGCGGATCGGACCGACGAGGTGATCACCGACCTGCTGCACCTCGAATGCCGGTCCCCGGACCGCTTTCCGGTACCGACCGTGGTCCACCGGCGCGGCGCTGCTCCTGCCGATCACCGGCCACCCCTCCGCTGACTTCGCCCGGGGAGGCGGTGACGCATGCCTGGCCGGCGTAGCCGCACCGGTGGCATGCCGTCCGCACTCGGCCCGATGTGGGCGCGCCGCAGCACCCCGCGGTGGGGAGGATCCGGGACGGTCGTCATGGCCTCCAGCATCCTCTTCCACCACACCGAGTCGTTGTGGCGGGCGGTCACGACGACCTGCGCCCAGGCGTGGCGGCCGGGGGGCACCCGGGGTGCAAGCGTTCGAGGACATCGAGAGTGTATTGCTGCTGATCAAGCAGGCCGGACCGCACGTCGCTCGGGCGACCGCCCGGGCGCAGGACCTGCTCGGGCGGCGTCGGCGAACCCGGGATCACGGCGACCCACACCGACACCGCGACCGGCGCTGGTCAGGGCCAGTCCGGATCCGAACGCCCGTGCGCGGCGGCGTCGACAACTGCCCGGACCCGGGCCGCCGCGCGGTTACCGGCCCGTGGCGGTGGTCGAGGTCGCGGGTGGCGCGTTCGAGGGATAGCTCGTCATGGTCGGCGGCGGATTGCTCCCAGGCGGTGAGGATGCCGTCGCCGCTCCTCCACGACTACCCTCACCACTTCGGCCGTTGTCACTTCTCACCCTGTCCCGTCCGTGATCGCGCAGCCGGCGGGAGAAACCGGGAATCGGTCGGGCCCCGCCGCCGGCAGGCAGGCCGACCGGGGGAGGGGTGGTCGAGCGGGTCGGTGTACTCATCGGGCCGAACCGGTTGCGCCGGTGGCGGTTCGGGCGCGCGGCACCAGTTCGCACCAGGCGCTGATGCCGCCGTGGACATCCGGTTCCTGATAGCACAGGGCCAGGTTCTGGTCGTCGAAGACGGTGAACCACTCCTTCCAGGACAGATGCTCCACTCCGGTGGCGACACCGAGGAAGTCGATCCGCAGACCGCCCGTGCCGTCGCGTGCCGGTGCGCCGTGATGGGCCTGGATCCATCGACGGATCTCGGCGTGATCGGTGGTGATATGCGGTGATGTGGTCATCGACCTCGGCCTCCTCGTGTCACGGGTCGTCAGCGCACCACGCGATGCCCACCGGCCCGATCGATCCTGCGGTGCAGCACACCCCGGCGAGGTGAAACCTCAGCTGCACAGCGGATTCGCCCACGTCCACATTTAGCTGACGTGACGACCCGACGGCCGCGGCTGAGGAGTGCGCCGACGCCGGGGCGAGAATGTCGTCCCGGGTTCGACGCCGCTCACCCCGTTGGGTACCCGATAGTTGCCGAACACACCCCGTGCGGTGGGTCAATCTTCGCGGCGCCGCCCTCACCTGCCGGGGACGGCAGCATCCGATCACCACGACCACGACACCGTCCCGGCCAAGGCCGAAGGTCCTCGAACATGGCCTGCCACCACCGGTCGGCGGGTGCTGTTCACCGCCGAGGGGTGCGGCGTATTCTCGACACCGTTCCCCGAAGAAAATCCCATCCGAGTCCGGATTCGAGGAACACCGGGCCCCGACGTAACCCCCCGACGCCGGGGCCCCGCACTGCCGGCCGCCGGCGCAGTCATCGTCGACACTCGAAGTGCCCGAGGTGAAGCGTCCCGGTGTCGCTCTAGTGGTGGTCGCCGCCGGCTCGTTCCCGGGCAGCGCCTCCCTCCACGCGGGTTCGGCCCCGGGACGCGGACGCCGGCCGCCGGCGCCGCCCGGTGCGGGGGGTCTCCGGCGCCGGCTCACCGGCGGTGGCGTCCTCGGCAGCGGTGGCGTCGGGGTCCTGGTCGGCGCGCAGTTGCGCGTTGTCCGCTTCCAGGCGGAGGTTGTCGCGTTCGAGTTCGCCGGTGCGGGTCTCGAGGTCGAGGACCCGGCCGATGCCGACGAGATTGACCCCGGCGTCGATGAGTTCGGCGATGCGTTGGAGCCGGGCCAGGTCGTAGTCGCTGTAGCGGCGGGTGCCGCCGCCGGTGCGGCCCGGGGTGATCAGTCCGTAGTCCTCGTACAGGCGCAGCGCCGCGACCCCGAACCCGGACAACTCGGCGGCCACCGAGATTCCGTAAACACCACGCATCGACGGCGATTCGCCATCCCGACGGCCGGATTCTTCGGACATGTTTTCGCTCCGATCGGGAATTTTCTCGCTCATTCTCTTGTCATAGTCTACGACAGATGCTATAACGAACCTACAGCATCTGTAGGAAGTTTACCTGATGGGATGAGAGGATTCTGGAGGTAGGTGGACATGATGTTGATGCGCACGGATCCGTTCCGTGATCTGGACCGACTGACCCAGCAGATCTTCGGTACCGCCGCCCGTCCGGCAGTGATGCCGATGGACGCCTGGCGGGAAGAGGACCGATTCGTGGTGGAGTTCGATCTGCCCGGAGTCGACGCCGACTCGCTGGATCTGGACGTCGAGAAGAACACCCTGACGGTGCACGCCGAACGGGCCGCACTGAACGAGAACCGGGAGATGGTCGCCGCCGAACGCCCGCGCGGGGTGTTCAGCCGGCAGCTGTTCCTCGGGGAGAATCTCGATGTCGACAAGATCGAGGCGAACTACGACGCCGGTGTGCTGCGGGTGACGATCCCGATCGCGGAGAAGGCCAAGCCCCGCAAGATCGAAATCAGCGGCAATGGTCATTCCGAACAGAAGGCCGTCAACGCCTGACCGCACGGGGTGACCCGGCCCGCTGCACATCTGACCGAGGTTCGACGGTTCGGGAGGGGGTGAACAGACGATGACATGGACAACTCCGGTCGCCGAGGTGAACGCCACCGATACCAGGGAGCGCACCGAACGCGAGACAATGTGGCCGTGGCACGAGCTCGACTACGCACTGCTCGTAGCCGATTCGGACCGCATCCTCGCCGACGCGCTCACGCCGCAGGCCGTGGTCCTGCTCCACCGGGTGGCCACCGCACCGGCCGGCCGGTCACGTCCATCTCCTCCCACTCCGGTGGGGCGGACGGCGCTCGCCCCGCCGCTGCCCGAGATCCGCGCCACGCAGCGCTCACCTCCGAGACCGGAGAAACCGGAGAAACCGGGCAACATCCGATGTATCGAAGAATCTGTGTCGAAAAGGGGTGAGAAACCAGACGGAAACCGATGGACGGGGTTTCGCCCGCTGCCGCCTCCGTCACCTGTCAACGTACTCCGGCGCGGCGCGGCGAACCCCGGGCACACCGCCCGGCACCGCCGATCCACCGAGATGACCGTGACGGCGCCGACCGCGGATCCGACGAACACGCATTCGCGAGCGGATTCGACCGGGGCGCACCGCCATTGACTGGCACAGATATCTCGTCGGCCGTCCGGGCGGGCAGTGCCCACCCCAGCTGGCAATGAGCCGACTAGCGGGGGCGGGTCTTTCCGTGCGGGCCGGGCCCGCCCCACCCTGGTGGTTCCGGCATCCCGAGCCCGGAACCACCTGTTCTCGTGTCCCACGAATGAGGCGAGGTGATGGCCACCGACCGGGATCCGTATCGGGTGCTGGGCCTGTCCCCGTCGGCGTCCCAGGCCGACATCGCCAGCGCCTACCGGCGGCTGCTGCGCCGGCACCACCCCGACACCCGCACCGGCCAGCCCGCCGACCCGGCGGCGGACGAGCACCTCCAGCACGTCCTGACCGCGTACGCCCTGCTCCGCGACCCCGAACACCGCGCCGCCCACGACCAGGCAGAAGCAGACCGGGTGGCAGCCGAGGCGGTAGTGCCCGAACCTCGGGGTCGACGGCCCGGGCGAGCACCGTGGGCCGCGGCCCCACCATTTATTCGCCTCGTGGTGGTCGAGTCCCCGCCGTCCCATCCACCCGCCACCGGACTGTGGGTCGGACCGGTGCGCCGGCACCGCTGAGGTCAGTCGATGCCGGCGACCTCCTGGGCGATCGCGGCCAGACGGGTCTGGGCTGCGGAGACGACCCCGTGCCGGTTTTTGTGGGCCTCCTCGTACCCGACGATGGCACGGATGTCGGCGGGGTCGGTCAGGTCCTTGACCGCGGCGACGGCCTGCGGGACGGTCAGCTCGTCGTAGTCGCCGATCGGCAACTCACCCGGTTCGAGGGTCCCGGTGCTGGTGCGGGCGGAATGAATCGCCTCTGCGACCGCGGTGGCACCTTCCCGTCGGGTCACGTCTTCAGCGGTCTCGAGGGCCGCGTCGCGGGAGGCGGCCAGGGTTTTGACGGCGACGTCGCCGGCGTGCGCGCCGCGGCCGAGCAGCGCCCCGAGCCGGGGGCGGGCGGCACGGGCGGTGTCGATGGCCCGGTCCAGACCGCGGGCGGACCAGCTGACCGGGGTGTTGATCAATCGGACCGCGGTGCCGGTCACCGCCTGTATCGGGGTGCGCCGCAACGCCGCCGGACCCCCGAGGGCGTCCTCGGCGAGCACGGTGGTCAGCCAGTCCACGGTGGCCGAGTGCGCGGTGATCAACCGGAACGCTAACTGTTCGATCTCCGGGCGTTGGGTGGCGACGGCGAGGGCCTTGAGATATCGGGCCCGGTCGAGGAGCTGGTGTTCGAGGACGAGATCCCCGAGCAGGGCCTCGTCGAACGGCTGGGCCTGCTCGGTCACCGCTTTCACCGCCGCGGCGGCGCGTCCGACCAGCGGACCCACCACCTCGGGCAGTGAGCCGAGATCGCGAAGCGCCGCCTCGATCGCCGCCGCCCGCCCGCGGGCATTGTCGGCGTTCTCGGCCAGCTCCCGGCGCACCGCCTCGGTGCGGGCCTGGGCGATGCGGGTCTCGGCGATCTGGATCTCGGTGTGCGTCAGCTCGTGGATCGCGCGCAGCTGCGCCACCAGGGTGGCGGTGGTATCGGGGGTCGAAGCCATCAGGGCATCACTCCTTCACGAAGAACTAGGGTTCCGGGTCCGGATCGGGATCGGTGGTGCCGGCGGCACCGCTCGCAGGACTACCCCGTCCGATGTGGCCGTCACCGTCGCGACCGGGGAGGCCCGGAGCGGACACGAGGACCGGTGCAGTCGACCGGGAACTGGTCCCGCCGCCCGTGCGGAAACGGCGGCGCAGCGACCGTCCCTGCACGCAGATCCCGTCGCACGCAGATCCCGTCGAACCAGGCGCTCTCATCTCCAGCTCGGACGGAACACCTCTGCCCGCAGTAACATTCGGACGGCCTGCGCCTCGACCAGGGTGGTGCAGAAGTCGACTCGGCGGATCTGCTCCGCGGTCGCCCAGTCCAGATCCACCCCGAGGAATCGGGCGACGGCCCCGCGTACGTGCCGGTTCATCGCGTTCTGGCACCTCCGTCCCCCCCGGTGTGGTGGCGGACAGGCCACGGCACCGGCAGGCTCGCACTGCACCGTTTCCCTACACTCGGTTCAACACCGGCGTGTGCGACGCTCTTCCGGTCCCGCCCTCGGTGCGGTGGTGGCCGGGTGAGCGAACCCGGTGCGACCATGGGATATGGCGCGGAATCGATGGCCCGGGATCGCCCCACCCGAGACCGGTGGCGTGGCGGTGCACGGCCACCGGGTCCTGAACTCCCGGCCCGATCTGGCCGTGCAGCTGACCGGGATAACCGCCTACCCTGCCGGAGTATCACTGTGCCTGGTGCTCGAGGCCACCGGCATCCCCGCCGCACGCGCCCGCCACGAGACCCGCCCGCTGACCGACCCCCGCGACGAGTCCGCGCACTGGTCGTATCTGCGGGTGCGGATCAGGATGGACGACATCGCCGGGGACGCCGACCCGTTCGAACCGCTCTCGTGCTCACCACCGAACGGACCGCCGGAGAGGTACCGCACCGCACCGCGCTACTGGATCCCCGGCTACCCGAGCACCGGCGAGCTCACCCTGACCACCGGCTGGCATCAGATCGGCCTGCCCGCCTCAGTCGACGTCCTCGATCTCGGGGTCAGCCCGTTCTCCACCGAAGCCGGCTGACCATTCCAGTGGTCAGCGGGGTGGCTGCGCGAACTTCTCCCATGCCTGATCCCACACCCGCAGCCGGGACCGGACCAGCATCCGGTGCACCCCGACAAGCACCAGCGCGCCGCCGGCGGCGCCGACCGCCCACCACCCACAGGCCGCCGCGATCGCCAGCACCGCGTTCTCGGTGCCCCCTCGGGTCTCGAGGAGGTCACCGTCCGGTCCCACCTGCACGGTGACCGTGTCCCCCGTCCGCGCCTGCGGGTCCGCCGGAACTCGGCCGGTGTGCTCACGCCCGTCCACCGTCCACCGCGCCCAGGACGAGGCACCGGTGTCGGTGATCCGCACCGCCGGCTCCATCTGCGGGTCGGAGCCGGCGTCGATCAGCAGCACCGCCGGGACCGGCCGCGACTGCGCCTGCAGCGCCCGGCTCTGCTGCTGCAGCGAGGTGAACGTTTCGGTGCCCACCGCCGCGCACACCGGCAACCACAACAGCACCAGGGTGAGCACCAGCGCCACCACCGCCGACTCGACCCGATCGGTGCCGCGCATCAACGGGTTACGGCTGCACGGCTGCAGCCGCCACCACCGCACCGGTCCCGGTGCCCGCCCCACCATGGTGTCGCCCCTTCCAATGTTCCCGCGTCGCCTCGGACAGGGACAGTCGACCGGTGTCGTGCACGCTCATCGCGCACCCCTTTCGGGCGGGCCCCGGGCCGGCGCCATCCGGTGGGCCGTGGTGGTCGGGTTACTCCGGATCCTCCTCGACGACCTCGTCCGCGAGTTCCTGGTCCTCGTAGTCCGCCCGACCCTCGTTCTCCGCCCGGTCTTCGTCGTCGAAGGTGACGGTGATGGCCTGCTCGAACCGGTCGGCCTCGGGCACATCCCATCCCGCCTCCGCACCCCCGGGGTCGCCGTCGGCAGGGGTGGCCGGTTGGGTCTGCTCGAACCGGTCGGCCTCCGGCACATCCCAGGCCTCGTCGACGACCGCCGACCCGGTCGGACGAGCCGGTGCAGCGGCGGTGGGGTCGGCGGGCAAGTCTTGGTCGAGGCGATCGGCCTCGGACACGGTATCGAATGCGTCGTCCACGGCACTCACCCTTTCCGTTCGAACCGGGAGATCACCTCCCGTATACCCAACGAAATTCTGGACATATTCTACGATGTCAAAACGAATAAATCTATTGTTGTTGCGAAAGATCGTAGCGATATCGTGGCCCGGGAACCGCCGTCGGACGTGGGGTGGCCGTTGCCCGTTCGGGTGGGCGCCACCCGCTCTTACGGGGTGCGGGCGGCTCCCGCGTACTCACTCGGCAATCTGTATTATCCGCTGGTCATCGTCCTGTCCGTCATCTCGGCGCTGTGGCAGGGAAACCTCGGACACTGGTGAGCCGTTCGGGCGAGCCCGGATCGCGGTCGACCGAACCCGGTCACGATGCCGCCGACCCAGAGTGCAGCGGACAGTGTCTCAGGACGTTTCGTCCGCGCTGCTGGGCGTCCCGCGGGTGGTCGAGGCAGCCAGTAGTCGTTCGCGTGCCGCACTTTCGAGTCCGGGAGGATTCGGGTCGGCAGTGGAGCCGGAGCAAACCGCTTCGCGGCGGCACTGACGCACGATCTGGGCGACCATCGGCAGCGGCACCCGGCCGTCGAACTCGCCGCACAACCGCTCGACCACATCGGCATAGGAGTCGGGCACCACGATCACCACCTCGAGCACACCCCTTTTCACGCGCGTACCCGGACAGGGGGCGGGAAAAACGCAAGCTCGGGGTGCTGGGCAGCGAACGCTCCTGGGCCGCCGGACGAGGTCTCCTCGCAGGTGGGACGGCTGCGACTGCATGGGGTCGAGAGATCCGCTGCAGTACCCAGTTGCGCAGCCGAACCGATCCTCACGGGCTGCGCCTACCTCGAAGACGATCCACACCGTGTCCGCAGAGTGCCCGAGCGCCTCCTCTTCGGCGACCGGGATCTCCCGTTTCCCGTGGTCAGGTCAGGGCGCTGCCGGCCTGCCATTGATCCCACGGCACGGACCAGTCGCCGTTCTGCCACAGCTCGAGCGGGTCGCCGCCGGTGTTGCGGACCTCGACGATGTCGCCGGGCACGGAAAAGTCGTAAAACCAGCGGGCATTGTCCGGACTGAGGTTCAGGCAGCCGTGCGAGACGTTGGTGTTGCCCTGCGCCCAGACGGTGTCGGCGAGTGCGTGCAGGTAGATGCCGTCGTTGCTGATGCGGGTGGCGTGGTTGATCGTTTCTTTGTAGCCGAGGCGGGAGTTCACCGGCAGCCCGTAGGTGGACGAATCCATGATGACCGGGTCGGCCTTGTCGATGACGGTGTAGATGCCCGGCTGGGTCCAGAACGACAAGGTCCGCCCACCGACGACTTCGGTGCCGCCCCGGCCCATCGACGTCGGCATGGTGCGGACCACCTGCCCGTTATTTGTGACGGTGACCTGTTTGGTGGTGTCGTCGGCGACGGAGATGTGGGCGTCACCGATGGTGAACGAGGTGGTCGCGTCCTCCTGCCCGAAGAGACCGTCGCCGAGCGGAATGCCGTACACGTCGGCACGGACGGTGACCCGGGTGCCCGGCGCCCAGTACTTCTCCGGTCGCCAGTGCACGTTCTGATCGTCGGCCCAGTACCAGGATCCGGTCACCGCAGGTGTGGTCTGCACATGAAGTGCCTTTTCGGCCGCGGCTTTGTCGGTGATCGGTTCGTCGAAGTGGGTGACGATGACGATGCCGAAGGTGCCGCCGTCGGTGAGCAGGTTCCCGCCGGTGGTGACGAAAGAGGGTTTGGTCTGATTCCCTGGGGTGATCGTGGAGAACGTGCTGGTCTTCTCGCTCCGGACACCCTGATCGCCGCGTTGACGTTCTGCTTTCCCGACGAGGAGGACAGCACCGTCTTCTGTCCGATGCCGCGCATTTCGCACCCTTTGCCGTGACCTCCGATCCGTGCGCCATCTCACCTGGAGTCCGCCAGCACCCGACTGCGCGCGAAATAAAGCAACGCGGTGGACACTCCACTGCTCTCCGCGCCGGAAAGCGACCGGGACCAGGCAATGGACGCGGGTCAGCCCGGATTCCGCGGCCGCGCGCAGTGACCGCGGGTAGCCTCGACCGTCCACCGCCACCGGGTGTCACATCACCACTTTCGGAAATCCCGGCGAGGACACCCCACCACCGGAATCGGACCCTCCAACCTAGGAAGCCACCGTGATGGTGATCGAGGCGCACCCGGGACACAGAGGGCTCTCGCCGATCTCCCAGCCGTGGACCCGGGCCACCGTGGCAGCGAGCCCCGGTCGGTCGCCCTCCCGCGATCGATACGCGCGATCGCAACGGGCACACGCAAAAACGGTCCGCGGGACCCGCACAGCTCTCACGCGGCCCTCCGGTTACCGAAGACTATCTGCTGCCACCAGTTCGCCAGCGGACTCGGATCCGGCCAGCGCACCGCCTCACCCGTCACGAGCGGATCGTCGGTGGTGGGTTTACCGGACTCGTTCCGGTGTCGATCGTCGTTGCGCACAGCACTGCACCTCCCTCGACTCCGGCGCCCGTCCCCCGACGAGCGCGGTCACTGTGCAGGACAAGAAATTAGCACTCGGCAACCCGCGGTGCCAGCATTTGCCGGAAGATTGCACCGTCAAGCCGGAGTTAGCACTCTCTACAGTGGAGTGCTAAAGTTGCCGGGACGACACCTGAACGGCACGAACATTACTGGCGCAGAGCAGTTCTCCGCACTGCTTCCTCGGTGCGATCCCGCATTCGGCCGCGCACGTGATGGCTGAGAAGTAACCTTGTCGCGCTGGCTCGGGTGTTGGCGCTCTGCCGTTCCTTCGGTCCGACAGGAGGATCATGACCACCCCCGCCCGCCCGTTCCCCGCCGAACCCGCCCGGCGTTCCCCGCTGCCGGCTCACCCGCCCCTCGGGGCAGGAGTTGTCCCTCGCCCGTCCCACGGGGGACGGTTGCCCGATGTGGCGATCATGTTCGGCGCGTTATCCATCGTGACGTTCTGGATGTTCGGATTCGGCATCCTCCTCGGCGCGGCCGCCCTGGCCACCGGGGCACTGGCCGCCCGCCGACCCGACGTCGTCGACCACGGGTCAACCTCCCCCGAGGCGCTCCTCGGCATGCTCGCCGGCGCCTTCGGCATCGCCGCCGGGCTGATCTTCCTCGGCTCCGCACTGCCCAATCTTTGACCGTCGCCCTTTGACCGTCGCCGAGGAGAACGACCAGCATTCGACATCGCCTCATCATCTGCGGCGACGGCCGGGAGCGGGGTGAGCGGTGCGTCAGTGGTGTTCTCGTTCATCCGATCCGCGGCTGCAAGCGGGACCGTCTCGGAGACGGGAACGCTCCCCGGGGGCCGGTCGCCGTCGGGTCTGCCGGGGCGGCGCAAACCCTGCGGGCCGGTCCCGGTCGGCGTCGTCCTCGACTCCGGCGGGGGCCGGGCCCCGCTCGGCGCGCAGGTGCGCGTTGTCGGCTGCCAGGCGGCGGTTGTCGCGTTCGAGTTCCCCGGTGCGGTGCTCGAGGTCGAGCACCCGGCCGATCCCGACCAGGTTGACGCCGGCGTCGATGAGTTCGGCGATCCGCCGCAACCGGGCCAGGTCGAAGTCGCTGTATCGTCGGGTGCCGCCGCCGGTGCGGCCCGGGGTGATCAACCCGTAGTTCTCGTACAGACGCAGCGCCGCGATCCCGAAACCGGAGAGCTCGGCGGCCACCGAGATGCCGTAAACCCCTCGCAGCGACGGCGATTCGGGGTCGTGCACGGGACCGCGCTCGGGTTCTCCAGCCATTCATTGCTCCGATCGGAATTATCTCACACATCCTCTTGCCATAGTCTACGGCAAATGCTATACCAGACCTACAGCACATGCCGTAGATTAACTGGTGGAGTGAAAGGATTTCTGGAGGTGGCCACGATGTTGATGCGCACGGATCCGTTCCGCGACCTGGACCGTCTGACGCAGCAGGTCCTCGGTACCGCGGCCCGGCCGGCGGTGATGCCGATGGACGCCTGGCGTGAGGGCGACCGGTTCGTGGTGGAGCTCGATCTGCCCGGCGTGAACGCGGACTCGCTGGATCTGGACGTGGAGAAGAACACCCTGACGGTGCGTGCCGAACGGTCCGCGCTGGACGAGAACCGGTCGATGGTCGCGGCCGAGCGTCCGCGGGGGGTGTTCAACCGGCAGTTGTTCCTGGGTGAGAACCTCGACACGGACAGGATCGAGGCGAGCTACGACGCCGGGGTGCTGCGGGTGACGATCCCGGTCGCGGAGAGGGCCAAGCCCCGCAAGATCGAAATCAGCAGCAACGGCCACACCGAGCAGAAGGCCGTCAGCGCCTGACCGAAAAAGGGGGTGCCCAGTCGGATCGTCGACAGCGCACCGACCCCGGAGGGGTCGGGAGGGGGTGAAAGACCATGACACCGGCGAACATCCTCGCAGATCACGGAGCCGCAGAAGACAGGGCCGCGGAGGCGGACCCCATCCCGGCACCGGAGTGCCCACGCGAGGTGGTGTGGCCGTGGCACGAGCTCGACTACGCACTGCTCATGGCCGATGCGGACCGCATCCTCGCCGACGCGCTCACGCCGCGGGCGGTGGCCCTGCTCGCCCGGGTGGTCACCACCGCGGCCGGACGCCGGCACCCGCCCCCTCCCGTGTCGGGGCGATGGACGGTGTCGACGCCGGTGGCCCCGGAGATCCGGGCCACGCAGCGATCACCCCCCCCAAAGCGTGAAACCACAACCGCACGAATACTTTCCGTGTCAGACAGGAGCCGAGGGAGGAGGAAGGAACCACGACGAGGGCATCAGTTGACGGGGTTCGCCCGCTGCCACCTCCCGCACCTGTCTCTGCGTCGACGCGGCGCGGCGAACCCCGAGCACCCCGCCCGCGGGAGGTCGAACACCGGTCCCAGCACAAGGCATCGACCGCCTACGCACCGCCTCGACCACCGGTCCTTCGCATCCTCGAAGTCACCGGTGCAGAGGCCCCCGCCAGCCGAACAGGTCAGGTCCCCCTGACGGGGGCTCTCGCGTGCCGCTCACGGGGGTGCATGCCCATATCTCTCGCCTCTCCCATGGTCACCAGGGCAGAGGAATGCCGCCGGCACCTTCCCCGGTGTCAGCGGCTCCTCATCCCCTTCGCCCGGGAACGCTGCGCAGTGCAGGTCTTACCCGGTCGGGGGGTGACAGTGACGCCATATCGCCTCTCGGCAAGTGGTCGCTCGCAACGACTGTTCTGGTGTGGTACACGGGGTATGCGCCACCGTCAGCGTCTTCAACAGTGGACCATCGGGTGGTATTCCCCAGCCAGGGGGCCGCCGGGCAGTGCACGGTCTGCACCGGTCACAGGAGGTCAGTGGGCGTCGTGGAAGGCCTGCTCGATCTCTGTGGGGATGCGGCCCCGGGAGGAGATCTCGTAGCCCTGCTCGATCGCCCACGCTCGGATCTTCTGGGTCTCACCCGACGACCGCCTCACGGTAGCGGGGTTTACCTGCCGGTCCGAGCGGTGTTTGCGGCCCCCGACTCGGGTGGAGTGGGCAATGTAGTACTCGAAGGTCTCCCGGAGTTCCTTTGCGTGCTCGTCCTTGAGATCGATCACGTACTCGACGCCCTCGACGGCATAGTGGATGCTCTCGCCGTCGTCACCGAACACGGTGCCGTCGATGTCGTCGACCATCTCCACTACGACCTTGCGTGCCACAGATTCACTCCTTCGCCGGTACGGACCAGACGACAGTACTGGGCTCAGCGCCCCGATCCGACCACGGGAACTTGGGGCAACCGGCGCCGTGTGGCGCGGGCGCAGTGGGTGGCGCGGCTTCGTCGGCATCGGAGGATGTGTCGTACCCCGTCGCTACGCTGCGCGGTATGGGCGAGAGCGCAGTGTCGAATGCGGCGATTGCCGACGCGGCGGAGAACTGCTGACGCAGAAGGCGGACATGCTGCTCGAACGCCTGGCGGACCGGGTGATGGCCGCTCCCACGCCGGGTTCGAGGGCCTGGTACGCGCACCGGAGCACCGCCGCGAACTCGGTGAAGGAACGGTTGCTGGTGCGGATCGCGATCGCGCACCAGGCGCATTTCGACCTCGCCGAGGACATTGCTCGCGCCCGTGCAGCCGGCGCCGGGTGGGCAGAGATCGGCGAAGCCACCAGCCTGACCGCCCACCAGTCCCGCAAGCGGTGGGACACCACCCCGGCAGCATCGCGCCGGCAGGAAACCGGTCAGCTCGCCATCTGGTGACCCCTGATCGCCGTGGGGCTGGTCTACTACTTAAATCCGCTATCTCACGGGACATTCCAGGTGCCCGCGCCGGGCAGTGCCGTGACGGCAACGCCGGACCGGCCGTCGACCGTCATGGCGGCAACCAGGGTTCCCGAGCCGGTGACGACGGGTGTCGGCTTGACCGCCGGGACCACGGTTCCTCCCACTCCGGTCGACATGTTGCGCCAGTGCACGGTGCAGGAGCAGTAGCCGACGAACTCGGTGATACCCCGCCTCTCCGGGTCGGTGCGCACCGTCACCTGCGTGTAGACGAGGCTGGGGAATCCCGTGGGGAGCGTGGTGATCCCGACTACTGGCACCGGAAGGGCGGTGTCCGCGGGCGCTGCGCTCGCGACCGGTGCGGCGCTGAGGAAGAGGGCACCCAGTCCGACCAGGACAGTGGTGATCGACGTCCGGCGTCCGGGTAGGGCGTGCGAGGTACGGCGTCGCATGGATCTGTCCTCTCGTGAGGACCCTCATTCGGTTCGCTCGCGGACACGCTCGGCGGCGCGGGCGAGGGGTCACCGATGCCGTCGTCACGCTCTCCTCATTCGTTACTGTCCGACCTCACCGGGGACGGACCCGGAACTTCGCCCAGTCGCACCGCGTCCGGCAACCCACACTCCCCGCCAGCCGCCGTGCCAATTATCACTCAAAAGTGATATCATCTAGGTGTGATAATCTCGCGCGGTGGGGAAGTGGACCGTAGAGGTAGGGGCTGATCGAAGAGTGGCTGTTGGCGCTGGATCAGTCGTCGTACGAGCAGGTGGTGGCCGCACTGGAGTTACTCGCGGAGCGTGGACCGCAGCTCGGCCGACCGTTGGTCGACACGGTGAAGGCGTCGCGTCACAAGAACATGAAGGAGCTGCGGCCGGGGTCGAGTGGCCGTTCGGAGTTGCGGGTGCTGTTCGCGTTCGACCCGGAACGGAAGGCGATCCTGTTGGTGGCCGGCAACAAGGCCGGACAGTGGAAGAGCTGGTACAAGGTCAACATCCCGATCGCCGATGCCCGCTTCGCGGCCCGTCTGGACGAGTTGGAAGGTAGGTGAACACGATGGCAAAGAGTCTCGAGCAGTTGCTCGCCGAGCGTCCGGTCGATCGCGGCGCGGTCGAGGCGCACAAGGCCCGCATGATCGACGAGGTGCGGGCGTATCGACTTCAGGAGCTGCGCGAATCGGTGGCGATGACACAGAAGCAGCTGGCCGAGCGGCTCGGAGTCGGGCAGAACCGGGTGTCCAACATCGAGCACGGGGACCTCGAGCGTGTGCAGATCGACACGTTGCGCCGGTATGTCGAAGCCGTCGGCGGCGCGCTGCGCGTCGAAGTCGAACTCGGCGACGAGCGCTTCCAGATCGCGTAAGACCGACGGCCTGGGATAGCCCGGTTGGTGTTCGGCTGGTCTCGGATGACTCATGGTCCGTTCTGGTCGGAGGCCAGTCCGGTGGTGGGATCGTGCTCGCCCGCGAAGGCGGCCTTGGCGGTATTCAAGTAGTGCTCGGCTTCCCCGCGGCTGCGGGCTTGGATGTCGTAGCCGAGGCGGGTGACGATCTCTGCCGGTGTGGTGTCGAACCTGTCCATCGCGTCGTGATCGTCCAGAATCCAGGCAGCGGCCTCCCGCTCGCCGGACGACCAGGGTTCGGCGGCCGTCCACCCGCACCGGTGCACGGCGCGGGCGCGGGCAACCCAGTCGGCGAGCCGATTCCGCCGCAGGGCGTCGACGCCGCCGTTCGCCTCCGCGTCCATCGCCCAGATCGTTTCGACGAGCCGGCCGATCGGCCAGTCCTCGGCCGGGGCAGGGGCGGGCTGCTCAGCCACGGGAGCGGTCGCATCGCCTGCGTCGGAAGCGGGATGTTCCACCGCGCGGAGCGCCTCGGGGAACGTCGTTCCGGGGTGAGTGGCCTGATAGGTGCGGGCGGCCTTCTTCTTCGCGGAATTCTTCGTCATCGCGGCGGTCCAATCACTACGCACGGGCGACGCCCCGCATCCGCCGCCACGGTCAATGACGGATCGGCTGTCGCAGATCCAGCGGACCTTGCCCTCGGGTGCCACCGAAAATGATGATGCGGGCATCACGGCGGCTCGGGGTCAGCCGTGCAACAACCGGCTCTGACCGATGAACCTAGCAGCATCCGACGACATCACCTTCCGAAGCGGTTCAGCATCCACCACCCACCTCGACCGACCGACCGCCTCGAATCAGACGCGTAAATCAGCCGCCGTCAGTCGTTCCCTCGGAACCAGCAGCGCAAGAAGGGCGATGATCAGGCCGCCGCCGGCGAGGTACAGCCCCCACCGATCGGTGAGCACGATGTCATAGTTGTCCCGGAGGTAGTCGCCGACACGCTCATTGAGCCGCCACCCGAAGACCGCGAGAGTGCCGATCCCCACGATCACGCCCAGCCACCCGGCCGCACGTGACCCCACCAGCGCGGCGACCAGCAGCAAGACCGCAGCTCCCAGCAGCAAAATCATCATCGACTTGTAGAAGGTCACGACCTGATTTTCGATCTGCTCGACGGTGACTGCGGTGGGGAAGCCGTCGCGCAGATCGATCAGCGCGACGTCGCCCGGCGCAATGCCCCAGGCGACGGGAAGGAAGGCACCGATCGTGACCGCAATGGCGCACGCGAACAGGACCAGATGGACGAAGGTGCGCATCGGTGTTCTCCTCTGTGTCGGGCGGAGGTGGCGGGGATTTCCGTTACTCGTCCGGTGCCGGTGGCGGGGAAGCGGCCCGGAGCTGATCGAGTGACAGCGACACCGTGGTGCGGCGGACCGCACTGAGTCGCGACCGTGCCACTGCCAGCGCCTCGAAGGTGGTCGACATGCCCAGCGCCCACGGCGCCGATTCGACCGGGGTCAGCCCACACCGCTCGAAGTGGTCCGAGAGCCGGCCGATGGCGCTGTCGAGCGCGGCGATGTGCACCGGATCCGCGTCCGGATCAGCCTCTGGGTCGGAGCCGGCGGCGGACCCGGTGCAGAGCACCGGGTAGGGCCACATCAGCACGAGCCCGGTGGGCAGCATCCGATGAATCGTCTCCGACACCAGCCACGCCCCCAGATCGTGGCCCCGCAGCGGTTCGGTGACGAATGTGATGTTCGGGATCAGGACTGCCTCGGTGACGACGGTCAGGGTCTCGTACTGTTCCTCGACCTGTTCGGCGAGTTGATTGCCGTCGAACAACCCAGCCAGCATCTCGTGATCGCCATCGAACTGGTCCAGGCACAGGGCGATCGGGTCCTCGGTGCCGAGGCGGATCACCGTGAAGTCGAGTGAGCCGACGATCACGTCGTCGGCGTCGTCGATGTCTACCGTCATGATCAGTTCGGCGAACCAGTCCAGGCACGCATCGAGATCACTGTGACCCACGCTCTGGAACCGCACCCGCGGCGACAACAGATCAACGGTGCTACGGCCCTGCTCCTCGGCCAGGTCCGCCAACGCGGCCAGCGACAGTGACACCAGAAGACCTCCTTCATCGAGCGGCCCGAACCCCTGCCACTATCGCGCATCATCGTGCCGCGGCGCCGAACATCACCCCACCCACCGCTTCACCTCGATCGGCTATCCGCAGCCAGGTACGGACCGAGGGTCGATGGTCAAAGTGATGAACGCCGGGCCCACTGGGGAGAATGACCATCCATGAAGCCCAGCCCGGCGTACACGCAGTCGGGGGCTTCGCCCGAAAGGAGAGTGAGATGGACCATTTCGTTCATCTGGTGGGGGATAGCTGGAGCATGTGGTCCCCGTTTCCGCCGGTAGTGACCGCCTGGCTGGTGCGTACGGTGGAGCAGCTGTGGGAGTTGGGGATTCTCAGGCAAGAAACGCACGAGCTCGGCAGTTCCTCGGTTCGACTGCACCCGATGTCGGTCGCTGACCATGTAGCCGTTGGTCGCCACTACGACGCCGTTCGCGGTAGTGGTGAGAGCCGCCGCGGTAACGCGCGGATGCGTTGAGGGTCGGGCTCCCACCCATTGCGTTCGACCTCACCATTGATGACGCCGTGCGCAAGGGGATTCGGTGTATGCAGTGGGTCCGGTTTACCGGTCAGGGGATGATCGGTCAGCGGCTCCCCGAGAATGGCGAGACCGCCGCGGTGCAGGGTCAGTCCGGTGATCGAGGCGACCAGGACAATCGTCTTGTCGTGCACGATGAGGACGATCGTCGAGGCGGCGACGTGATCCGCGCGGAACTTCCACACTCCGCGTCCCCGCTCCCACAGTTCCTGTGGCGTGAGATCCGGGGCGTAACCGATGTGAGTTCGGCCGAGGGGGTCGTCGGTGTCGGCGGGTGCGGAGTCGCCGAGCGTGACCCGCAGTGCCGTGATCCGCGGTGGGAGCTGCTTCGGCCGGAATCGGCCCAGTTCCGACAGCGCTCCGCTCTCGCGGTCCCGGGGAAGGTGGGTGAAGGCGGGATAGTGCCTGTCTGCGAGGTTGACCGGGGGCAGTTCACCGGTCGCGGTGAAGCGTTGTTGCTCGCAGAATTGCACGCGCCGCTCAATATCGTCGTGTAGGGATGCGTCGAAAATGTCGAAGCCGAGCTTCTTCAGCGCCCATCCGATCTCGCTGGCATGCCAGCCGGGAAGATACCCGTCCCGAAAGTGCCCGGCATCTTCCGGCACGACCGAGTGCATCTCCTCCCGGCAGTTCTGCGGCAGTGCGTCGAGGATGCGCAGCATGCACGCGCCGAGCAGACTCGATGTCGGGTAGCTGGGCGTGGGACGATGCTCGACGGTCGCGATCGCGACGTACACGCTGACCATCCGCACGAAGTATGCCTCCACCAGCGGAAAGATCTCATCCCACCACTCGACTGTGTCGGTCGCTTTGCCACAGAACAGGGTGTAAAGGGGGCTGTCATCGAGGAGGCGGACCGCCGCGGCGGTCGAATCGTCAACCGCGTCGAGGATCAGGCGTGTGTGCTCTGTGATCTCGCACTTGTCGCACGGGTGGGCGAGCACACGGAAGGTGGACTCGCTGGGCCGTAGCCTGCGGTGACCGCAACTGTGAACGATGCAGCCGGGAGCTACGCAGTACAGGCAGGCGGTGAGATCCCCCTTCTTCCACCTCGCGTGCGATCGCCGTTGCAGCGGTGTATCTCGCCATTCGTGACCGACGGGACAACGCCACCACAGCATCTCGTGTGAAGAGTTCGTGATCGCATCAAGATCGACCCCAGTATTGCGGGTGGGATGTAGCTGACGAAACAGTTCTGGGTGCTCATCTTTGAAACGCACATGCCCCCTCAAGGCTCACCATCGGTATCACTACCTCTGTTCTATCAAGACCCTCCATACACCCCCGACCGATACGCGCACACGCATCCGACGGTAGGCAGCACATCGCCGTATCCCGGCAGCATCGTCAGCGAGTTCGGAGTACCGATGACGCTTTACCGGCGTCGAGGGTCGAATCGATGCGCTCCGGTCCGCTTGGGAGAATGACCGTCCATGAAGCCCAGCCGTGTAAACGCAGTAGTCGCCGTCGTCGACGTCGACGTCGACGTTGCCTGGTACACGACGTTTTTCGGCCGACCTGCCGACCGTCACTTGCCCGATCTCGCTGAATGGCGGATCACCGGTGACGTGGCCCTGCAACTGGTACTCGATCCGTACGGCGCCGGCAGCTCCATGGTGGCGCTCGAGGTAGACGGCATGGTCGGTGTCCTCGCCGACCTCGAGCACCACGACATCATCCCGGAAACGATCATCGACGGGACAGCGACGATCACCGACCCCGCGGGCAACCGGGTCAGAATTACGGCGCTTAACCCGTAGACGCAAACCGCACAGGAACGCCAAATCCGCTGCAAGAAAGCCTTTTAGAACTACCGATAACGAATATTATGTCAACTCGACTGCTCCGTATTTCATCAGATGCATCATCGGCTTCATGCAGGGAACCGTGGGAGCCGTCCGGATCTAAACGTCGCCGGAGGCGGTGACCTGCGACTTCACGGTCGCGGACAGGTAGGTCGGTCGGCGCGGGTCGCGGTGACACGATGGCTGCGTCCGCATCGGCACCTCAGGTTGCCGCGCGGAGCAGGGACCTTCTCGCTATGATTCATTCGATGAATCATTCGATCATCAGATGAGACCGCCCCGAGGGGGTTCGGTGGGAGTCGACGACAGCGGCCGGGTGCATCTTGTGGATGCCGTTCCGATGCTGCATCCGGAGGAGCAGACAGTCGCCGAGATGCTCCAGGGATGGCGCAATCAGCAGCTGTGCCGCAATCTTCAGCACGCCACGATCGAGCAACGCGAGCGTTGCGTGCGCCGTTTCCTCCACTCCACCAACGAATACCCCTGGCAGTGGACTCCGGCGATGGTCGACGAGTTCTTCGCGGACTTGCGCTCGATACGGCACGCGAAGCAGTCCACCGTCCGCAATTACCAGGTGGCGCTGCGTCTGTTCTGTTCGTATGTAGCGGATCCGACCTACGGGTGGGACCGGGTATGCGAGCAGCGATTCGGCACGCATCCGAGTCAGGTCTTCTTCGACTGGAACACCGCGCAGCACGTGCAAGACAACGAGTCGGGTCCGTCCAAGCGCGCCTTCACCAAACCGGAGTTGCAGGCGTTGTTCGACCGCGCGGACGACGAGGTCGCGCGGATAGCAGCGTCCGGACGGAAGGGGTGGCTCCCGGCCTACCGAGACGCCACGATGTTCAAGCTCGCCTACGCCTTCGGATTGCGGTTCAACGAGATCCGCCACTTGCAGACCGTCGATTTCGCCCGGAACCCGCACGCCCGAGAGTTCGGTCGATACGGCCTGGTCCACATCCGGTATGGCAAGGCCAAACCCGGTTCGGCACCGAAACGGCGCAGCGTCCTGACGGTCTTCGACTGGACCTCCGAAGTCGCCGCGGATTGGCTCGCCAATGGGCAGCGGCACCTCGACGACGGTATCGACGTGTTTCCCAGCGAACGCGGGACCCTCGTCGCCGAGAACACTGTGCTGCGACGGTTTCGGCGGTATTGCACTGAACTGAACCTCGAGCCCGGGCTCGACTTGCACTCGCTGCGTCGTTCCTACGCCACCCACCTCATCGAGGACGGCTGGGACGCTCTGTTCGTGCAACAACAGATGGGCCATGACCACGCCGGCAGCACCGCCATCTATACATGCGTGTCCAGTGACTTCCGTATCCGCACGTTGCGTCGTGCTCTCGACGCCTCGATGGATGCCGCACTCTCCGACGAAGGACGATTTTCGTGAAGCGCACCGTTGACTACACCTGGCGGCTGGCAGAACTCATGGCCGCGCGCGGGCTGCACAACAGCACCGACCTGATGCCCCTGCTGCACGAACGTGGAATTGAATTGTCCCGCCCCCAGGTCTACCGGTTGGTCACCCAGCGCCCGGAACGTGTTTCGCTGCAGATGGTCGCAGCGCTCTGCGACATCTTCGGCTGCGGAGTTGATGACCTGGTCACCGTGACCGCCACCGACACCCGACGCAAGCGCGCCGCCTCCACCGCGGACGTGGTCGAAATGAACAAGGCGGCCCGCCCGAGACGAGCCCGCGTGATCTCCGATGATTGAGGTGACGCCCCGGTCGACGCGCCGGGGCCGCCCTCGCACCACCGGTGATGCCAGTTGTGATCGATGCGGTCGGCAGGTAGGCAGGATCCGCGCCCGCTGGCCCGACGGCGCAATCTGCGGCACCTGCTTCTACGCGGCGATGCGCACGCACGGTCACTGTCCGATCTGCGGGTTGGAGCGGTTGCTACCCGGCCGCCTCGATTCCCACGACGGCCCGATCTGCGGACCATGTGCCGGCATCACCGACGACCTCGCCTGCTCCCGATGTGGTGTCGAGGCCGAGCACTACCGCCGGAGCATCTGCGCTCGCTGCGCTCTTCGGGACGACCTCACAGAACTGCTGGTCGTCGATTCGGCGGATCCCGGTGCGATGACCGCTTTTGTGGATGGGCTGTGCCGTGACGAGCGCCCCGAGAGCCTGATCACATGGATGCGACCGGCCCAGGTACGAGAGATGTTGCGCAAGCTGGCGGTCGGTACGATCTCGATGAGTCACGAAGGGATCGACGAGCTCGGACACGGCCATCGAGCGTCCCACCTCCGGGGTCTGCTCGAGCATCATGGTCTCCTACCCGAACGCGACGCCTATCTCGCCCGCTTCGAGCACTGGCTGCGGGTCAAGCTCGATGCCATCGGCGAGGCGGCCGTGCGGCAACCCGTCGAACAGTTCGCTACATGGCACCACCTTCGGCGGATCCGCGACATCTCGGCCACCGGATCCTCGACGCGCGGTCCTGTCCACGCGGCCAAACAAGAGATTGCCGAGACAATCAAGTTCTTGGACTGGCTACTCGCTGCCCACGGACGCGTCGCCTCGACATGCAACCAACGCGACGTCGATGAATGGCTGGCTGTTGGACCGACCACCCGCCATTGCATCCGAACGTTCTTCGTCTGGGCTCGACGTGCGCGGGTCAACACCACCATCCTGATCAGCCCCCGCCGTGCCCGCTCCTCCCCCACCATCACCCAGGACCAACGGATCGCCTGGCTGCGTGAACTGCTGACCGGTAACAGCGAATCCCTGCCTTATCGGATCGCCGGCACACTGCTGCTCCTCTACGCTCAACCAATCGCGAGGATCGCATCCCATCGCACGTCCGACGTCCTCCTGGCGTCAGACGGTCCATATCTTGTCCTCGGCACACATCCTGCGCCCATTCCGGCGCCGTTCGCGGGCATGCTCACCGAACACCTCGCGCAACGGCCCAACCTGCATGCGGTCCGAGATGGCGACTCGGAGTGGCTCTTTCCCGGCCGCACGCCCGGCCGTCACCTGCACCCGAACACGATCATGGACCGGTTGCGCGCCCTCGGTATCGATCTCCTCGGTGCTCGCACCACAGCGATCCGCACATTGGTGTCTGAGGTGCCTGCTCCGGTCGTGGCGGACATGCTCGGCTACAGCCAGCAGATCGCACATCGCCATGCCGCTGAAGTGGCGCAACCTTGGGCCGGATACGCCGCGGACCACAGATGAAAGGAACAAAATGACTGACGCAAATCAGGGCACCTGGAACAGCTGGAGGAAAGTTCCGGAGGGTGTGGTGTATCGAAGTACCGGTCCGTGCTGGTATCCGTACGTGAACCGTGGAGGCGTCCGATACCTGGCTACCACTGGTGTGGAGTCCATCATGAATGACGCGGATATGGACGAGCTGGCACCGTTCCAGGAGGTGTCCGAGCGCACACAGAATGTCCTGCGCCGCCGAGCGACCGTTGACAGATGAAACTCACGCCTAACGACAGTCATCATTCGGAGTCCACATACGCACGGACCGAATATGCGGGGTTACCAGTAAGGCCCTCCACATTTCATCCGTTCGGCCCGGATGCCCGGTGTTCCTCGCTGTCGGGGGCGTCGGAGATGAGGTTGAGGCCGTTCCCGAAGTAGATGACGTCGAGCAGAAGGGCCGATTCCCACGACCCCGATCGGCCCGCTGTCATGGTCGCGTCGCCGTAGTCGGCGGACTCGGCTGGTCGTTCGAGCCAACCGTGCTCACGTTGAGTTACGCGTGCAATCCGCGAGTTGCTAGCGGATTCCGATACTCGTCGGCCAGTAGGCAACCGACCCACATCTTTCTGCACCGTTGAACACACCCAACCGGCGATCTTCACCGGACGGGTCAAACGGCAATCCGCCAGCTCAGACCGATGCCGGTGAACGGCCCTTTTCGGAACCCTGATCGGTCGACACCACTGCCGTCATTGCGAACCCGAACAGCCAGCATTCGACACCGCCTGCAGCGTCTGCGGCTGCGTCACCGGCGACGGCGACTGGTGACGGGCACCGACCTGCTGGGCCACGTGTGGCGTCCGCTCAGCGGTGGCCGATGTAGTTGGCCTCCGCACCTTCGGGGGCTGGAAGGTCAAACAAACGCGCCAGGACCTGGCTGGCAGGGTTGTTCGCCGGCATCGCGCTGTCTTCGGGCAGGGCTCCGCCCGAAATCATCAGACGGCCAATCCGAGCCATGATGATCGCGAGGCGGTAGGCGGCGAATCGCTCGTAGTAGTCGACATCTGCCGCACTGCGGCCCGTGAGCTCGCGATACCGCGCGATCACGGCGTCGCGGGTCGGAAGCCCTTTCAGCAGCGGAACCCCGATGCCTTCCGAGTAGTACCGCACGAAAAGAACGAACCACCCGAGGTCCAGCTGAGGGCTGGCAATGGTCGCCATCTCCCAATCGAGGACCGCCGCTACGGACTGGTCAGCGCCGAAGATGATGTTCCCCAGCCGGGCGTCGCCCCAACAAAGCACCAGCTCATCGTCGTCGGGACGGTGCTCCTCGAGCCATTCGTATGCCGCCTCGATGTTGGCGATCCGACCGGACTCTGCCGTCCAGTCGTAGAACTGGCGCCACTCGGCGAGCTGGTGCGCGATCCCGGGCTCGCGGAACTCACTGCTGTGCAAGAACTCGACCCCGAGCACCTTGGGGTCGGCGTCGTGGAGTTCGGCCAGTGCGCCCAGCGCGTTGTCGAATAGGCGTCCCCGCTCAGCAGGCGAGAGATCCACAACCCAGCCCTCGGAAACGAATGGCGGATCGTCCCCCGGGACCCGACCATCGACGCGGTCCATCACAAGGAACGGGCCACCCAGCAGCGCCGGATCGTCTTCGAGCCAGCGAACCCGGGGCACCGGGACCGCGGTGTGCTCGGCAACTGCCGTGAGTAGCGCGAACTCTGCCGCCAGGTCGGGCTCCCGGAAAATCCCGGGGGTGGCGGGCGTGACTCGCGCCACAAGATCGAGCTCGCGTCGCCTCCCCTCCGCGTCGTAGCTGACCGAGAACAAGATTGTGGTCATCGACATTCCTGCCGAGGCTGGGATCGAGATCGCCGGGATCTCGACGTTCGACGCGCCGTCGAGCTTTTTCGACAACCAATGCGTCAGGGTTGTCCTGGTCGCGGTCTCATCCAAGTGGTTGAGCACAGCCATGGTGTGGTCCTTTGGTTCGTGCCGCAGACAGCGGCGCCGGGGGTCAGGGTCAGGGCGTCGCCACGACGCCCCGGATTACTTGGCGGTGATGTGCGCGATGTAGTCCGGCGGCCAGAGGAAGTCGAGGAAGACGGTGCCCGGTCGACCGCCGACCTCCCCTCGGACCATCGCTTCGACAAGAGTCGCGTTCGGATCTACGGGGAACGCGATGTCAGAGAACGTCTGGCCGGTCACCGTCGTCCTCCGGCCCGTCTCGTCGACGACGCGCAGCTCCACCGTTTGCTGGACCCATCGTTCGTCGTAGGTGACATCCCAGTCCGCAGAGTGGACTCCGGACCGGACGCCGTCGCGGTATACGTAGCCGGCGAGGTGTCTCTCGCCATAGGCCTGAAGATCGAAGACGTGGACCGCCGTGTCCTCCGCTTGGCTTTCGAGCCACTTGTAGTGCTGCACGGCGCCCCAGTCCCGCGTCCCCCAGGAATGGTCGTGGTGGCCGAGTGCCTCGAACGGGATCGACCGATCGTCGATTCGAAGCCGGCCGGATACCCGACCGCTCTGCTCCATACGGTCGTCAGCAAAGTACGACGGGCATCCGCTCGGGGCCTCGGAGTAGAGGTACCGCTCGTGCATCGGATGGAATTCGATCTCGACGTCGATCCGATCGCCCGCGAAGCTGACCGTCGTCCCCTCATTGCTGGGCTGCATCGAGGCGGACAGCGGACCGACCGTCCACGCGTCGAACCCCTGGTCGGCTGGGACCTGGATGCCGTCGGCAATCTCGAAGATGGCCGATCCATCGGGGTTTCCGCCGTAGATCCACGCGGCACAGCCCGCGACGCTCTGCGCGTCGACCCAGGTGTAGACGAGGCCGACCAGTCCTTGATCGGGCAGTTTGACGTTGTAGAGGAACGATTCTCGCGCCACATCCTCCGGCCGGAGGATGTGGCGGGCGAAGTGCTCGGTCGACGTGACGGTGGACGCCATGAGTCTCCTCGGTTGGTTCGGGATCGTGTCGCCGGCGCCGGCGGGAGCGCCATACCGGCCTGGCCTCGTCCGTGTGACGGGGCCCACACCATCCTTCACACGCACTCCGCCGTCCGACAATCGCTCGCCGAGCTAAGTGACCGCTCGCACGTTGGCGCCGCAGCGGCGTGCCGGCTCGCTTAAGCGTGCACGGACCCGCGCCTTACTCTCGACGAGATAACGATCTTTGTCCCTATGGGCCAGCCAGCGCGTGGTCAATCAGCAGCGCCACCTCGACCTCGGTGCGATGCCGATAAACCGGGTGACCGAGCAGCTCCTCGGCTCGCGCGAGCCGATAGGCGACGGTCTTGGCGTGCACGGACAGCCGCGAGGCCGTCTGCTTCTGGCTGCCTCCGGTCGCAAAGAACACGCGAAGCGTCTCGCGGAGCCTGGCGGTCGACTCGTCGCGCGCGCCGAGGAGCCCAAGGCGCTCCGCGGCGTAGCGACGCGACCGGTCGGCGTTTCCGGCGACGAGGACGGCGGCCAACTCGACCTCGCAGTGCTGTGTAACCCCCGTCAGAGCCGTGGGACGCAGTTGCACCGTCCGCAGGGTCTCCAACGCCTGCGCATGAGATCGCCGGAACCCCCGAATCCCAGAAGCAGCGGCCCCCATCCCGACGACAACACCGTCGGTTGCCACGGTGGCGACAGCGCGCAGCACCTGGGGCGTCGGCGCCACATCCCACCCGAGCCACACGAACCACCGCCCGTCCCCGCTCGTGTGCGTGAACGTGCGGACCGGACTGGCTGCGGCGACCAGGGCACCGAGCGCCTCCCGAACGTTCGCTGACGCCGCGGCCGGAGCAAGTACGAGCGCCACATGGTAGCCGTGGACGTCGTACGCGAGCTCGTCGGCGGCAGCACGCTCGTCGGCCGCCGAGCCATCGAGAAGGGCAGCCAACGCGGCCTGACGCGACCGCGGCCCTGCCTGCTGATCACCGCGGTTCGGGTAGAGTTCCCGGTGTCGAGTCACGAGTTGTTCACAGGCACCGTCGATATAAGCGAAGAGCCGCTTCGACGAGTATGCGAGAACATTCGGGACCAGCGCAGACTCGGTCTCCCGCTGAACGTACGTGGACCAACGCTCCCAGACCGCGGCGTGCCCGGCACGAAAGGCTCGCAACACCGTAGCCAGGTCACCTCCTGCCGAGATCGTGCCCTGGAGGGTCCGAAGAGTCGCCGCCGGCGGCTCGATCGCGGTCGGCACCGCGTCGAATGCGAACATCGAGAGAATCGCTCCAATATTGTGCTCGGTGCTCTCCCCCAAAGCTGCGAGGGAATCAGGAATATCAAGGGGGGCCACCTCGGGCACCGCCTCGACCACGCTTTTCGTCACGTCGGCGGCGATCTCGGTGGTGTGCCTCAACAGCGCCCGTGCCAACCGTTGGACCTCGATGCCCGCCGCCGCGACCGCGAGCTCTGCCGTGTTGACCACATCCGGCACGACTTCCGACTGCATGTGGACTTCCTCTCGGCGGCACGGGTGTCAGTTTCAGGAGTCGGCTGCACGGCTGACCTGTGTCGTTTAGCAAGGTGTAGCCGACTGATGCAGCTCACGAAATCGGGCCCGCGCGGGCCGTTGCAGACATGAACGAGGCATGGCGGCAGCACCGCTTCCTTTTGGTCCAATATTAAGTCCATGTTAACCCGCTGGCAAGAGGGCTTCGCGGGTGGTTTCCATCGCGGGTGATGACTGGCGACACGGTGATGCTCCACCCTCAAGGGGTCTCGAAGTTCAAAATCCTTGATGAGCGGCAAGAAGAAGGACGTCACCGCTGCGGAGATCGAGAAGCAGATCACCGCCCGGATCGCCCGGCACCTCAACAACCCGGTGTTCGTCGAACTTGGCCAGCGCCTGAACCAGTTGCGGGAGAAGTACGCCGACATCCAACAGTCCAGTCTCGACTTCTTGAGGGAGCTGCTGGAACTAGCCCGTGACACCGTGGCAGCGGCGAAGGCCGTCGACGAAATGCCCCGGGAAGAACAGGGTAAGGCGGCTCTCACCGAACTGTTCGATGCGCTTAAGACCGTGGGCACCCCGGTCATCGTCGAGAACCTGGTCACCCGGATCGACGAGGTCGTCCGTGCTGTCCGTTTCGACGGCTGGCAGGCCACTATCCGTGGCGATCAAGAGGTTCGCCGAGCCCTGCGCAAGACGCTGTACGTCCAGTTCAAGATCCGTGACAACGACGTCTTCGAAAAGGCACTCGGCTACATCCAGGAGTACTACTGAGTTTTCGTGGCTCACTTTCTCGAAATCGCCCTCCACTGCGCCTCACAGCGACGTCTCCGAGAGATGTCGGTACAGTGTCGCGCGGCCGATCCCCAGAACTGAGGCGATTTCGCTCTTCGGGGTCCCAGCCTCGATCATCTGTCGGATGTGTCGGGCCTTCGCTGCGTCGATTGCTTTGGGCTGCCCACCGACCCTCCCCCTGGCCCGTGCTGCAGCGAGTCCGGCGACCGTCCGCTCCTGAATCAACGCTCTTTCGAATTGTGCTAGCGCGCCGAAGATTTGAAAGATCAGCATCCCCCCGGGAGAAGAGGTATCGATCGTCTCCGTGAGCGATTTGAATGCCACCCCGCGTTCCTGGAGGCCTTCGACCGTCTCGATCAGATGACTCAGCGATCGCCCAAGCCTGTCCAGGCGCCACACGACTAGGGTGTCGCCGGCGCGAAGATGCCCGAGTAGGTCCAGGAGTTCGGGGCGGTCCTTCTTGGCACCGCTCGCCACTTCCTCCCAGACCCCTCGAGCACCCGGCGGCCGCCGGAGCGTCCCTCTGCAAATCCAGCACCTGATCGGTGCCACTTACCCTCAGATACCCGATGTCGGTTTCAGAAGTTGGCTGCACGACCAGCAGGAGTTTCCCCAGGTTGCGCAGCGGACTTTCGACGCGCTTTGTCAGGAGATAACTGCACGAAATGCCCGACGCTGGCTCGGCTTTTTGCCGTCGGACCGCCACAATGAGTGAACCCGCTGCGCACTGTGGTGGGATAGGTCGGCCGGACGTTATATCTGGCATCGCTGAGACGAGGGCAGCCTCGATACAGGCGCCGCCGCTATGCATGCTTCCGCCTGTTCCAGGTCAGATCCAGACGGTGTCGATGTCGACGCCCTCGCGGGCAGGCGGGGTGGGTGCGCCGGCCGGGGTGCGGGAGAACCGCGGCGCCGGGGCGTGCTGCGTGACGCCGTCGAGGTCGATCAGCGACCCGCGGGCGGCGATGTGCTCGTTGGACGGCGCCTCCGCGAACGTCAGCACGGGCGACACGCAGGCGTCGGTGCCGAGGAAGATGGCCGCCCACTCGTCGCGGGTCTTCGACAGGAACTTCTCCGCGAAGACCTTCTTCATCTGCGGCCACGCCGAGATGTCCATCTGCTGCGGCAGTTCGGCGGGGTCGAGTTCGAGGCCCTGCAACAGCAGAGCGTAGAACTGCGGCTCGATCGAGCCGACGGCCATGTACTTGCCGTCGGACGTCTCGTAGGTGTCGTAGAACGGCGCGCCGGTGTCGAGCAGGTTGACACCCCGCTCGTCGGACCAGACGCCGCGGCCGCGGAACGCCCACATCATGTGCGACAGGGCCAGCGCGCCGTCGACCATGGCCGCATCGACGACCTGGCCCTTGCCGGAAGACTGGCGTTCCACCAGCGCCGACAGGATCCCGAAGATCAGGAACATCGAACCGCCGCCGAAGTCGCCGACCATGTTCAGCGGCGGCACGGGACGCTCACCCTTGCGGCCGATGGCGTGCAGGACACCGGTCAGCGAGATGTAGTTGATGTCGTGCCCGGCCGCGCTGGCCAGCGGACCCTCCTGGCCCCAGCCCGTCATCCGTCCGTACACGAGTCGCTCGTTGCGCCCGAGACAGACGTCCGGGCCCAGGCCCATGCGCTCGGTGACACCGGGGCGGAAGCCCTCGATCACGACGTCCGCGCGCTCGATCAGACCGAGAACCTTCTCCACCTGCTCGGGGTCCTTCAGATTGGCCTCGACGACGCGACGACCCCGCTGGATCTGGTCGTACGGGCCGTCCGGCGGAATCACTCCGGGACGCTGGACGCACACCACGTCGGCGCCGAGATCGGCCAGGAGGGCGGCGGCGTGCGGGCCCGGTCCGAGGCCGGCGAATTCGACGACGCGAATGCCCGCGAGGGGGCCCTTCTTCTCTGTAACTGGAGCAGACACGCGAGTTCCTCCCGACGGACGACGTATCCCGTCGACATTAATTTTCAGGTGATGAGCGGGCCGCTGACTCGGCAGATCAGCCCTGGTGTGTTGTCCAAATTCTGATCCCACTCGAACTTAGGCCACCGCTAGGGAGGAGCACACGCCACTGTCACCACCCTGCGATGAGGGATGCGCCGTCGGATCTCCGCCTATTGTGTCGTGACTCCCTGGGGCAGGCCTCAGTCTGGATCGGCGAACGACGGAGCGCGTTTGCAGACGCCCGCTGTGACGGCCTCGACCTGATTAGGTTTTCCGTAGAGTTCGGTTTGCAAGTCCGTTTCCAGCATGAGTGCCGCGGCGGCGTCGGTGCCGGACCAGGTCTCGTTGTACAGGCGCTTGGCCGCGCGGACCGCGTCGGGTGACTTCTGGGTTATTTCGTTTGCCAATCTCAACGCGGATGCGAGCGGGTCTTCCGCCGTGCGAGTGACCAGGCCAAGCGCATCGGCCTCATCACCGGAGAGGATGCGGCCGGTGAAAGTAAGTTCCTTGGCGACGTCGATGCCGACCAGCCTGGGTAGCGACTGTGTGATCGCCATGTCCGGCACGAGCCCCCACTTGACCTCCATGATGGAGAGTTTCGCGTCAGGCGCGGCGATACGGATGTCGGCGCCGAGTGCGATCTGCATGCCTCCTCCGAAGCAGTTGCCGGTGATGGCGGCGATCACCGGCGCAGGGACGCGCGACCAGTCATGAGCTGCGCGCTGGGCGAAATTGGCCTTGCCGCCGTGTTCTCGGACGAGTAGTCCATCGATACCCGTGGGACCAGCCAGAAAGCTCGGAACGTCCAGGCCCGCGCAGAAGCTCTTACCCTCTCCATGGAGTACAACTGCTCGAACACGTCGGTTGGTGGCCAACTCGTCGGCGGCCTCCAGCAATCCTTCGAACATTGCATGATCCAACGCGTTGAGCTTGTCGCTGCGGACCATGGTGACCGTCGCGACACCGTTATCCGCTACTCGGACACGGACCCTGTCTTCACCCATGGGGGCAATCTAGCCGTCCGACCCAGGTTGCATCCCCTCCTGGAGATAGATCCCTGGACGGTATTCCAATAACTATTTCTACAGAGAACTCGGGTCGTCGGCTGAGGGCGTGCCCATGTCGCTGGCTGCAGCGTGTGCCGGACAGGCCTTTAAGCTAGGTGATCTCTACGATCGCCCGCAGGGTCAGTTGCCGCCTTGTGCAGGCTCATGGGTCATCCCGAACTTGCGCGCGCGCAGCCCCAACACGAAGCCGAACCGACCCCAGTCCGCCCACGCCATGATGGAAGCTCGAGACGACGCAGCCCCCGGCTGGGCATGGAATCGGCGCTGAGTCTGGTCCCGAGCCGCCTCGTGCGCGGCCTGAGACAATTTTGAGGTGCCGTCGTCAAGGGGTAGATGTCCGTTGTCCGCGTTCGTCCGAGTTCTTCGACGACACCGGCGTATTCGCGAATTCGCAGAGGCGGACTTGTTGGATGGCCTGGACGGAACAGAACGATCTATCCGGATCCGGATACTGCAACATCTCGCCGACCGAGGGATCAGTACCGATGGCCTGGCGTCCGCAACTCGTGAAGGCCAGTTAGGTCACCAATTGCTCGACGTGACCCTGTCGCCCCACGGCGCTATGTACTCGTTGGAGCAGATTTCACAATCGACCAACATATCGCCGGAAGACGTTGAGAGATGGTTCAGGTCAATGGGCCGCGGCGTGTCTACAAGTACCTCGGTAGATTATAACGACGACGACCTGCGCCTTGCGCAATTACTCACCGAGTATCGGGCTTTGGGTATCGCAGACGCTGGATTGTTCGCGTTCGCCCGGATTGTGGGACGAAATACGTCAACTTTGGCCGACGCAAGCAAGTCATTGATACAAAAGAATCTGGACACCAACCGCGATCGACCCGAGATCGCTTTACAATTTGCGCGTGAATTGCAACGGTTCGCCGAATTTCAATCCCAACTTCTCCACCGGGCAGTTGCCACTCGCCTTCGACAGCAAATCAGTCAACAAATTCGTGCAGACATCACCGCCGAGCACGCGCCTGAAGCGCAAGACATCGCAGTGTGTTTCGCTGATATGGTCGGTTTCACTGTTTTAGGCGAACAGTTGACGCCGACCGAACTGGGCGACTTGGCTGATCGACTTGACACCCTAACTACCGATTTGATCGAGCCGCCGGTCCAGTTCGTCAAAACAGTGGGCGACGCGGTGATGTTACTCTCACCCGATCCAACCCGTCTGGCTGCGGTTGTGCTCAAAATTGTTACCGCCGCCCAACAGCATGGCCTTCCGCCCATACATGCCGGCATTGCGTGGGGTACTGCTGTCCGCAGCGCTGGCGATTGGATTGGCCAACCGCTGAATCGGGCCAGTAGGATCGCCACAATAGCGGAGCCGCGCGAGGTCCTTGCAGACAGTGAGACCATGCGCCGAATAAAAAGTGCAGAAATGACCATTGAATCGGCGGGAACACATCAATTGAAGGGATTCACCGGGGGAAATCAGCTATATCGAATACTCCTGAAGCAACAAAAGGGCGACCAATCCCCGATGCAGGATCGTTGATGTGGTGGCCGCGCTTGCAGAACAGAAAGACGAACGAGTATGTCCCTGCACGCGAGCCGTGTGCAGGTTCGCAAATTGGCAGTCAGGCACCTGGGTCTGGGTCCGCACCCCGTAAGGACCGCTCACCACCTCATGACCCTCGTCCAAAATCGTCGTTGACAGTCTCCGTCCTCGAAGCGATGGGCTGGACGGGACTCGACTCCCCATCCCTGTGCTCGATCAGTTCGGTCGACGCTCAGGTAGCGCCCCGATCGGCTCATGTCTATGTGTTGACGAATTTTGCCCTCAAGGTTCCGCATGGCGAACAGTTACATGGGTTCATGTGGCAGGTCTCAGACGGTGGTGGTTTGCCTGAGATGGTCCAGATCAACCGAGAATTCGCCCAAGTACTGCAGCTTCCTGCGCATTTTGGCGGTGGGTGAGTCCACAAGAATCGGACAATCGGCAGTGGTGGCCGGATAGCGACTCGGTTGTGTGGGTCCCACTCACGTGAGTTTCTGGAGTTGTGCACAGCGTGTGCACCCCGAGAAAAACCCTGCCACTGGCGTTGCTGAGACGATCGTCACATGCTTGTTCGTCCGATGCCCACCCCACACCACCTGAGTAGGCGATGTCCGACCTGGTTCAGCGACGTCCGACGACGCGGAGAGTGCGTTCGGCCTGTGGTCGGCTTTCTCATCCATGAAACACGGACACCGTGGAGTAATTCATGACCATGTACCCCCTGGATCGCCTGCCGCTCGACAAGTACCCGTGTCAGCGCGACCTCAGCCTGGTGTTCGGGGACATTGACACCATCGGCCATGTGAACAACGTGGCGATCGCGAGATTCTTCGAAGAGGCACGGGTCCATCTGTATCGAATGGTAGACAGCTATCTTTCCGAGAAACGCGCGATGAGGATGGTACTGGCACACGTCGAAATCGACTATGCCGCGGAAGTTTCCTACCCCGGCGAGGTACAGATCGGAATCGGCGTCGATGAGATCGGAAGAACCTCGGTACGGCAAGGGGCTGCTCTCTTCCAGGGTGGCCGCTGTGTGGCCGTGGCGCGGTCTGTCGACGTCAACACCGTCGAAGGCCAAGCCGGCGCGGCCGGGTTGAGTGAGGATTACCGGCTCGCGTTACACAAGTGCCTGCTGCCCCAGATCCAACTTTGACAGGCCACGGTCTTGTGCGTCGGTGTCGTGACGAACACGGACATCCGGCCCCGCAAGTTCTGGCGTTCGGCGCCGGCTGTCGGTCGATGGTGGCCGCAGGCCTGCCGACCAGCAAACAGTGCGGTGACGTCGTAGATGTCGAGTTCACCGAACGCGTGCAGAATGGGCACGAGTCGGGCAACGCCGCGCCGCCGCTTGCCGCCCGGTATTCCCAGCACCACCCAGCAGAAGATCAATGCCGCAACAATGTTCGGCGTCGGTGGGCGCGCTGTCCGGGACGTACCGCCTTCTGGTCAAAGCTGCCCGTAATGCCTTGTGGGAATGGTCGCTATGCCAGCCGGTCGTGGCGCACAGCTCGTCGAGATTTTCGCCAGCCATGGTTAGTTCCATCATCCGGCCCTACCCCTCGACCACCGCACGAAGTGAATAGACACACCGCTACGCGGGAATTCTCCCGTGAGGCAACGAAAAGATTCACGCGGCCATTTTGGATGAAGCCACGCGGAGATTTGACATCAGGGTTCCGCATCGCGAACATGGCGCTACATGGGTCATGTGGCAGGTTTCACATTACGGGTTGCCTCCAGGCATGACCCAGATCAACGGAGATTCGTGTGAGCACTGCAGCCCCCTTGCCTGACAAACGTAAGCCAGCTGGCACGGCACCAGGTTCGTACCAGGCCGACATCCGGGCGTGCACCGCGTTTCGTGAGGTGGCCGAGGCGCTGGCCGAGGGCCGCGATCTCGATGTCGTATTGCATGTTATCGCCGAGAAGCTGTCCCTATTGACCGGCGCCGACCGTTGCAGCATTCATCTGGTGGATAAGGAGACCGGGCTTCTGCATGGTCGGGCGGCGCATGCCCCGACCAATATCGACGCCCAAGTCAAACAGCTGGTCAGCGGCACGATGCAGGACAGTTTCACCCGGGAGATCCTCACGACTCGCCGACCGGTGGCCCTCTTGAACACCTTGTCTGACCCGCGCCCGATCAAATCCGCGATGCGTCGATGGAACGCTCAATCCGTCCTCGGTGTTCCGATGGTCCTTCACGATGAAGTCATCGGGGTCGTCTACCTCGACAGCGAAAACACCCCTGTCGAATTCAGCGCCGCGGACCAGGAACTCGCTGTCGCGTTCGCGGACCTGGGGGCCACGGCGATCCGGCAGACACAGCTGACCACTCGGCTGCGCTCGAGTCTGTCCACCGTAGCCACCCAAATCGAACAACTGCGGCAAGCCGCCAGCCTGGAAGAGCAGCTGACCGAGATAGTTCTTCGAGGGTCGAGCCTAAGGGAGATTGGTGACACGGTCGCCCGCCTTCTGGGCAAACCGTGCGCGATCTACGACAACGCATTCCGCCGACGAGTGTTGTCCTCCCCTGCCAGGTCCGCGCAGAACTTCACCCCTAAATTGCTGGACAAGGATATTCGCGAGGCTCCAGCGGTCAAGGAATCGCTTGCCCAATTGAAGCCCGGAACGCCCACGGTGATCCAACCCCTCCCCTGGCTCGGGCTGCATCATCGTCTCCTCCTCTGCGCCGTCATGCTCGATGAGGATTGCTGGGGCTACGTGGTAGTCGCCGAACACGGTCGTCGATTGAGCCCACTCGACGAGGCCGTGGTTCGCCGCGCCGCGCTGAACATCGCGCTGGAAAGATCCGGTGAGCGACGCGCCGGTACCGTTCAATGGCACACGATCGAGGCGTTCACGGGATCTCTGTTACGTGGCGATGAGTCGGTCGCGGCCCTCGAGGAGCGGGCCGAGGTGTTGGGCCTACGTCTGGACGTTCCCCGCGTCGTATGTCTGGTTGCCGCGCGGCAGAAGGACGCGACCCTGCAAATCTCACCTCAGATGCTGGCAAAACGGCTCACCGATCGTGACTCACCTTCGGCGGTCATGGCTGCGCCATCCGGGAACGACATTGCCCTGATTCTCGAGCTTCCCGAGAGTGCCGATCACCGTCGCGGCGTCGCCTGGGCCAAAAATCGAGTCCGTGCAGCCCTCACCGGAATCGCCTCCGAGAACGCGCTGAACGTTGCCATCTCCACCGTGGCCCACGCCCCGGGTGAGGACACCCGCGCCTTCAACGAGGCCCGTCAGGTCCTGTCCTGCATGCACCACCATTTGGGCATTCCCGGCACTCAATTCCTCACAGTGGACGAACTGGGCGCCGGCCGTCTGCTCTTGTCCTCCACCGACCCGACTGATGCCTTGCGCTACGCGCATGACGCACTTGGCCCGCTCCTGGCGTCGGACAGCGCCAAAACCCGGGAGTTGTTGACCACGCTCAGCGTCTTCTTGGATGCCGGGTGGAGCGTTCGACGCGCCGCGCGACTTCTCGGGGTACACGCCAACACCATCCGCTACCGCACCGCCAGGATCGAGCAGCTGACCGGCCTCGACGTCGCCACCGATGCACACGCCCAGCTCACTGCACAGCTCGCACTTCTCATTCTCCGGATGAATGGTCTGCTTCCCCCGGCATCCGCCCTACCAATGACAGATCATCTCGCGGAAACCAGCGATCAGATCGATGCCGACGACGCCGACGCCGACGTGGAATAGCAAGTCCTATGTTTCAGCGACGTTCCCGCTTTGCTGGAGGCGCATAGCGATCAGTGACCTTCGTGGGCGCCCTGCGATGGCCAGGATCTACACGGCCGGTTTGTTCTCAGGTGGAAGCAGTTAGTCGCGTCCCTGCTGCGCCGCCTCGCGCCCCGGCCCAGTGCGGCGGGCAGCACTTCGCTGGGACTCGACATCGACATCTCCTGATACACCGTCGGGATCGACGTCACCTCGTGCGAGTCGGAGAAGGCGGGCCAGGTGCAGCGCATCACGGGCCTCGGGTTTCCGATCGCCAGACGGGTTCTCCCAATTTCGACGGTGCCGCGACCTCGCACCGCGCCCCGCTGTCGCCGTCAACGCCCATTAGTCCGAACGACGATCGCCGCCGCGAATCCACATCGATGATTCACCGCCCGCCGATTCACCGGGTGCAGAGTCATCGTCGTCGGCGGCATACACAGGGATGTTCCGATCGGCAACCAAAGTGCTGCACGAGAGCCGGCTCGAATCGGACCTGTTGTCGCTGGCGAGAGTGCCTAATGACGTTTGGACACATCAGGGAGAAATCGTACGTCCAAGTCGACGGAGTTGTTGCAGCTAGAACCCGCGCCGCGACGTGGACTCGCAACTTTCCAGTTCCTCTGTAGGTAGCCGGGTCGAAGTCCGAGCTGGCCCGACTATTGTTCTACCTGGGCCGCGGCAGTGTCTGCCTCGCGGCGATAGTCGCCCCAGGGGTTCGCGGCCATGATTTCCGACGCGGCATTTCTGTGTATCCATACAAAGAGGGCGCAGTGGTCGTCCCACAGTCACACCAGCACAACTGCCGGCCGACGGAGGTGACGCGTATGTCGGGTTCCAGGGGCTGCAGGATGCTGGTGGTGGTGCGGGCTCCCTTTGACGACCCGGTAGTAGTGCTCGTTCGGTCCCCGAGCTGCCGCTCGACATCCGGATCCGTCACGGCAAACCAGTCCTACTCGACCCCTCGGGGCCGTCGTACTCCCCGTGATGCAGACCGGCTGCCCGAAGTCTCCCGTGGAAACCGCCGCTGTAGGTCGCCTGATTGATCGAGCCCCGTGAGGTCGACGGCACCGGCCAGGAAGATCGTCTGTCGGGGTCAAACCTCAGCAGCCCCCGCTCAACCTGGCAGACAACACCGGCGCCGGGGCCGCGGGTCGCGTGCCGGCAGAGGAGTCGCCTTCTCCGCAGGTCGACGTACCCTCAATCGTTCCGGACCCGCCCTTATCACCGCGGGACGCCTGACGCCCAGCGGAGGTGCTCCTCGGACCGCTTCTGTATTAGTGCACAAACTTGTGGTCCGCGTGAGGGCCGCCGGTTCTGAGATGCGTGTCACAGTGGCTCATGACAGTTCCCCTCCAGCGAGTCGTCACTGGCGTCACCACCGAAGGCATGTGCGTCCGGGCGGCAGCGTCCAGGACGAGTCCGGTCCGGCTGGCAACAACCCACGGCAGGGTGCCGGCCACCTTGCCCACCTGATCCTCGACGCCAGTTCGTCGATCTAGATCGACCGCCGAAGCCGGCGCACCCAGCAACACACAACCTGAAAGATCGAAGGGACCACCCGCTATGCCATTGCAGACCATGTCCGACGTGGACGCCGTCGTCATCGGCGCAGGCTTCGCCGGCCTGCGCACCATCCACGCCCTGCGCAAGCTCGGGCTGTCCATGCAAGTGTTCGAGGCCGGTACCGACGTCGGCGGAACCTGGTACTGGAACCGGTACCCCGGTGCGCGGACCGACACCGAGAGCTGGGCCTACTGTCTCTCCTTCGACCGTGAGGGCTGGGAGAAATGGGACTTCCCTGAGCGTTTCGCTTCGCAGCCCGACACGCTCAACTACCTTCGCCATGTCGCCGACAAGCACGACATGCGCAAACACATCCGGTTCTCCACGCGGGTCACGGGCGCAACCTTCGACGAGAACACAAACCGTTGGACTGTGGTCACCGAGGACGGTCTCCAGGTCAGCTGCCGCTGGTTGATCACGGGCCTCGGGTGGCTGGGCGTCGCCTTCAAGCCTCCCTTCCCGGGAGCGGACTCCTTCCAGGGCGAGTTCTATTCGACGTCCCAGTGGCCCCACGAGCCGGTCGACCTGGCCGGCAAGCGGGTCGGCGTCATCGGTACCGGGGCCACCGGAGTCCAGGTCATCCAGAGTGTCGCGCACGTCGCCGAGCATCTGACGGTCTTCCAGCGCACCCCCAACTTCGTGGTGCCCACCCGCAACCATGCGTTGTCGCCCGAGCAGAAGGCCGAGCTCAGTCGTGACTACGAGAGTGTCTGGGACAAGGCGTTCAAGCACGTCTTCGGCTTCCCGATGGAATCTCCGCAGCGGCTTGGTTCCGAGCTCAGCGACGAGGAGCTGGAGAAGGTCTTCGAGGCCGGTTGGGAGGCCGGCGGTTTCCGGTTCATCTTCGAGACCGTCGACGACCTGCTGGTAGACCAGCGCGTCAACGACGCGGCCGCGGAGTTCGTCCGCCGCAAGATCCGCACCATCGTGAAGGACCCGCACACCGCCGACCTGCTCTGCCCCACCACCCACCCGATCGGTGGCAAGCGCCCTCCGCTGGGAAGCTTCTACTACGAGACGTACAACCGTCCGAACGTGTCCTTGGTGAGTGTGCGCGAGGATCCGATCCAGGAGATCACGCCGACCGGCCTACGTACTGCGAGCGGCGCCGAGTACGAGCTGGACGTGATCATCTACGCAACAGGATTCGACGCCATCACCGGCCCCCTGGCCAACCTGGACATCCGCGGAGTCGGAGGTCGCACGATCGCGGAGCAGTGGGCCGATGGGGCCAAGATGCTGTTCGGTCTGTCCGCGGCCGGCTTCCCGAACCTGTTCACGATCCTGGGACCTCAGGCCCCTTTCGCCAGCCACCCACCGGTCATCGAGACGCAGGTCGACCTCATCGAAAAGATCCTCGAACGCGCCCTGGCCGAAAAGGTCACCCGTGTCGAGGCCACTCCGGAAGG
Source organism: Rhodococcus sp. 4CII (assembly GCF_014256275.1). NCBI lineage: Bacteria > Bacillati > Actinomycetota > Actinomycetes > Mycobacteriales > Nocardiaceae > Rhodococcus > Rhodococcus sp. 4CII. The sequence continues at coordinate 94,360 of NZ_JACCFE010000003.1, read as the reverse complement.
GGTCGAGGCCTGGTCGGACCAGTGCGACATGGTCCTCAAGGCGACGCTGCTCGAGCAGGGCCTGGGCGATCGGCCGTGGTTCCTGGGCGCGAACGTGCCCGGAAAGAAGCCGAGCACCTTGTGCTATCTGGGCGGCTTGGGCAACTACGTCACAGCGGTGAATCAGGAGGTCGAGGGCGGGTTCTCGAGCTACGTGTTCACGAGCAACGTGCTTGATGCCGCGCACGCTGTTGCCTAGCTGACATCGGCGCGTTGCGGGTCCGCTCGTGCAGTAGCGCGAGCGGGCCCTCAAAGCTCGATGATGCGAACGCGAAAGGAATCGACGTGGGACCCCTGCACGGACTGAGGGTGCTCGAGCTCGGCGGCCGAGGTCCGGTGCGCTTCAGCGGAATGCTGCTGGCCGATCTCGGCGCCGAGGTGATCAGCATCCACCGTCCGCGGCCCGCCGATGACATCACGCCGTCAGGAGATGCCGGGCTCGGGCGCGGCAGACGCAGAGTGAGTCTCGATCTGCGCACCCCGGCGGGACGGCGGGCCGCGCTCACGATCGCGAGCCGGGCCGATGCCGTCCTCGAGGGCTTCTTACCTGAAGTCACCGAGAGCCTCGGTGTGGGACCCGCTGACTGTATGGCCGCAAATCCCCGGCTGGTCTACGGACGCATCACCGGTTGGGGGCAGACCGGGCCCTTGGCGAGCCAGCCCGGCCACGACATCAACTTCTTGGCCGTCTCCGGCGTACTCGCCCACCTCGGACGCGCCGGCACCCTGCCGGCGCCCCCGATGAACTTGCTCGCCGACGGCGGGGGCGCCATGCTGCTCACGCTTGGGGTGACCGCTGCCGTGCTGGAGGCCCGCGAGTCGGGTATGGGACAGGTGGTCGACACGTCGATGCTCGAGGGCCACGCACTGCTCAGCACCATGAGTCACGAGATGCGCAACGAGGGACGGTGGAACGAAGACCGGGGTTCGAACCTCAACGACTCCGGCGCCCCGTTCTACGACGTGTACCCAACATCTGACGGCCGCCTTGTCGCGGTCGGAGCCGTGGAGGAGCGGTACTGGAAGTCCCTGCTGGCGCTGCTCGAGATTCGAGACGACGGGCCGGATCGGTGGGATCGTGCCGCCTGGCCCTGGTGGCGTGAACGACTCGGGGCCGCTTTCGCCCAGCGCACGCAATCCGAGTGGTCCGAGCACGCGGAGGCCGCTGGTGCCTGCATCTCGCCGGTGTTGACGGGGGCGGAGGCCGCGGACCACCCGCACAACCGGGAACGGGGGATCTTCACCCGAGCCGGCGACGATCTCCTTCCCTCGCCGGCGCCCCGGTTCAGCCGAACGGCGCTTCGGCCGCTGGGCAGCACCGCGTGGGGAAGCGACCAAACCCGTCAAGTGCTCGCCGAGCTCGAGATCGACGAGACGGGCATCCTCGACGAGCCGTCAGTCGGTGGCCGGAACGGCCCTGATCCGGCCCAATAGCGGTCGCCCGAGCCATTGCAACGCCCATCCGGGCCCGTCATGTAGTCGCGAACCGGGTCGTGATCGGCAAGCCGCTGAGCTGCTCGACGCTGCTGGGATTGTGACGCATCGTGTTCGAAAAAAACGCCGAGCTCGCCGGCACGGTCAACGCACGCACCCGCCCACCTGAGGACCGACTCCAGGGTCCTCGAGCGAACTGCTCGGCCAAAAAGGGGCCAGGGGCTTCCTCTAGATACAGCTGACTTCGCTTGCACAGGGCCGGGCGGAATTCATTCCGGCCCGGCCCTGTTGGACAGTGTCAGCTCGCCGCTGCGGCGATCGCCTCGGCGATCTCGGCCGGTTTGGTGAACATCGGTCCGTGTCCCGCGTCCACCTTGACGACAGTGTCGACGTGGCTCGCGAACTCGTGCTGCAAGGCGACGGAGAACATCTTGTCCTGGAGCGTGATCACGTAGGTGGCGGGGTGTTGCTGCCAGCCGAGCCCAGTGGCGGTCTCGCCGAGCGTGCCGAGCGCGTGTGGGCCCATCTTGTCCAAGATGGGGGCGACTTGCTCGTCTGGGGCGTCGTTGAACATGGTCTCCCGTGCTGCCTCCCGCTTGAGCGTGGCGGTCCCGTCCTCCCGCGGCTCGAGCGCTGCCGTGAGATCGCCCTGTGGCTCCGGGTCGCGGCTCAGGAGGTCGCTTACCGATTCGCCGGCCTGCGGCAGGGCGGCACAGACATAGACCAGATGTGCCACGCCGTCGTTGTCCGCGGAGGCACGGGTAATCACAGCACCACCGTACGAGTGGCCGACCAAGACGGCCGGCTCCTCGAAATCTTTCAGCGCGTCGCGCACTGCCTGGGCATCTCGCTCGAGCGTTCCGTCCGGACCGCGGCTCGGAAGATCCACGGTATTTACCCGTATGCCGCGCTGTTCCAGTTCGGCGACTACTTTGTCCCACGCCCATGCTCCGGTGAAGGCACCGTGCACGAGAAGTACGGGCTTGGCCATACAATTCACCTCAGTTCGCTTACGCCGGGTGGCCGCATGGACCCCCGGCAGTTGCTTACTTCGTCAGCCTCGTGTTGCTGGATCAGTTCCTGTGAACTGGGCCCGCCGCCGGGCTCGTCTCCTTGGATGGGTCCGGCCACGGAAGTTTCCGTCTACGTAGTGTTCTCGTTACGTGTTCTGGTCACGCAGTGTTCTGGTTACGCAGTGTTCTGGTTACGCAGGTGAGGACATGTCGGTGGCGATGTCGCGGCCGATGATTTCCTTCATGATTTCGGTGGTGCCGCCGTAGATGGTGTGGACGCGGGTGTCGACGTAGGCGCGGCCGATGGGGTATTCCAGCATGTAGCCGTAGCCGCCGTGCAGTTGCACGCACCGATCGACGACGCGTTTTTGCAGTTCGCTGGCCCACCATTTGGCCTTGGCGGCGTCGACGGCGGTCAGCTCCCCGGCGTTGAGGGCCAGGACGCACCGGTCGATGTGCGATTGGGTGACTTCGATCTCGGTGAGCATCTCGGCGAGGGCGAAGCGAGTGGTCTGCAGGTCGCCGATCGGTGCGCCGAACGCGGTGCGCTCGAACACGTAGTTCTTGGTCCATTCGTACGCGGCGCGGGCGCCGGTGATCGAGGTGACGGCGATGGAGGTCCGTTCGAGGGGAAGGTGCTCCATCAGGTGGAGGAAGCCGCGGCCTTCGGTGCCGAGCAGGTTCGATCCTGGTACGCGCACCTGGTCGAAGGACAGTTCGGCGGTGTCCTGGCCGGCCAGGCCGACCTTGTGCAGCTTGCGTCCTCGGGTAAAGCCAGGCATGTCGCGTTCGACGACGAGCAGGGAGAAGCCGCGGGCGCGGGCGCTGGGGTCGGTGCGGGCGACGACGATCACCACGTCGGAGTGGATGCCGTTGGTGATGAAGGTTTTCTGTCCGGTGAGGATCCAGTCGTCACCGTCGCGGACGGCGGTGGTCTTGATTCCTTGCAGGTCCGATCCGGTGCCGGGTTCGGTCATGGCGATGGCGCCGATGAGTTCGCCGGCGGCCATGCCGGGCAGCCAGCGCTGCTTCTGGTCGTCGGTGCCCAGATCGATGATGTACGGAAGTGCGACGTCGTCCTGCAGGCTCATACCCGCGCCGAAGGATGTGGTGCCGGTGCGGGCGATCTCTTCGGCGACCACGTTACGGAATCGGTAGTCGGTCACGCCGGAACCGCCGTAGGCCTCTGGTATGGCGAGGCCGACGATCCCGGACTTGCCGGCGGCGAGCCAGGCGGAGCGGTCGATGAGCCGTTCGGTCTCCCACCGCTCGTAGTGCGGTTCGACCTCGCGGGCGAGGAATTCGCGCACCGTCTCCCGGTACGCCTGGTGGTCTTCTTCGAAGAAGGTGCGCTGCATTGTTGTTCCGACTTTTCGTTTCAGAGGCGTTCGATGATGGTGGCGTTGGCCAGGCCGGCGCCCTCACACATGGTCTGCAGGCCGTAGCGGCCACCGGTGACCTCGAGGTGGTTGACCAGCGTGGTCAGCAACCGGGTGCCGGACGAGCCGAGGGCGTGCCCGAGGGCGATCGCGCCGCCTCGGGGGTTCATCCGGGCCGGATCGGCACCGAACTCGTGCGCCCACATCAACGGCACCGGCGCGAAGGCCTCGTTGACCTCGAAGGCGTCGATGTCGTCGATGCCCAGCCCCGACCTGGCCAGCACCTTGCGGGTGGCCGGAATGGGGGCGGTGAGCATGAACAGCGGGTCGTCGCCCGCGACGGCGAAGGAATGGAACCGCGCCCGCGGAGTCAGGCCCAGCTTGGCCGCGGCCTGCTCGCTCATGATCAGCACCGCCGACGCCCCGTCGGTCAGCGGCGACGAATTGCCCGGGGTGATCAGCCACTGCGCCTCGGGGAACCGGGCGGCGTACCCGTCGGTGCGGAACGACGGCCTGAGTCCGGACAAGCCCTCGGCGGTGGTCGCGGCGCGCACCGTCTCATCGACGGTGTGTTCGACGACGCTGCCGTTGGCGTTGGGTACCGCGATGGGCACGATCTCACCGTCGAAGAATCCGTCCGCGGCCGCGGCGGCGGCCCGGCGGTGGGATTCGGCCGAGAACGCATCGAGGGCCTCACGGTCGAACTTCCACTTGGCCGCGATCAACTCGGCGGAGATGCCCTGATGGACCAGGCCCTGCCGGTAGCGGGCGGCGATGCCCGGGCCGGAAGTGTCCTGACCGATCGACGCGGCACCCAAAGGGATGCGGCTCATCGATTCCACCCCGCAGGCGATGACGATGTCGTACGCGCCGGCGATGATGCCCTGCGCCGCGAAATGCGCGGCCTGCTGGCTCGAGCCGCACTGGCGGTCGACGGTCGTCGCGGGCACCGACTCCGGGAATCCGGCCGACAGCAGCGCAGTGCGGGAGATGTTCAGCGCCTGTTCCCCGACCTGGGAGACGCAGCCGCCGATGACATCGTCGACCAGAACCGGGTCGAGGTTGTTGCGGTCGACGACGGCGCGCAGCACGTGGGCGAGCAGGTCGACGGGGTGGGTGCCGGACAGGGCACCACCCGGCTTGCCCTTGCCGGAGGCGAGGCGCACGGCATCGACGATTACCGCGTTGGTCATGAGTGAACTTCTTTCGTTGCGGATGGAAGCGGTCGGCGCCCCGGCGTAGGCGATTTCCTAGGCACCGACCGGCTCGAGGACTCGACGCCCTGGCGGGCGGGGGCCCGCTTCTCGGCACCAGCTGGTACGACACCGGTGGCGCGAAAGGTGGTGGCAGCGAACCGATCCTCGAGGAATTCACCGAAGGTGATGCCGATGTTCCCTGTGTAGCAGGGCATTGGCGCGGTCACCTCGGCGGCCGCTTGGCAGAATTGGACAGTCCCACAAGCAACCACCACGATGTCCTGGACTCGTATTAGTGAGGAAGCCGGTCAGACACCGCTGCTGCCGCCGTCGACGAAGAACAGTGAACCCGTCGAGAAGGCGGAGGCGTCGGAGAGTAGCCAGGCAGCCTGCTCGGCGATGTCGATCGAGTTCCCGACATGTCCGATCGGTTGACCCTCTGCCAATGACTTCGCCAGCACCGGATCGTGCAGCACCGAGTCGAGCATCGGCGTGGCGATGGTGCCGGGCAAGATGACGTTGACCCGAATGCCTTGGGAGGCGTAGTCGAGTGAGGCGGCGCGGGTGAGTCCGACGACGCCGTGTTTGCTCGACACGTACGCCGGCATCCCGGGAACTGCCTTGTATCCGGCCAGGGATGCGGTGTTGACGATCGACCCGCCGCCGTGCTGTAGCAGGTATCCGATTTCATGCTTGAGGCAGAAGAAGACACCGGTCAGATTGATGCCGAGGGTGCGGTACCAGTCTTCCGCACTGGTCTCGTGAAGCGGTGACTGTGGCCCGATTCCGGCGTTGTTGAACGCGCCGTGCAGGCCACCGAATTTCTCGACCGTGGTGTGCACCAGGGCCTCGACCTCTTCTTCGACGGAGACGTCGATGCGCAGGTATTCGACCCGGCCGCCGCCGGATTTGATCTGCTCTGCGGTCTCTTTCGCGTTCTGCTCATTGATGTCGGCGACCATCACATTTGCACCGCGCGCAGCGAACAGCTGTGCACTGGCGCGGCCGATACCGCTGCCGGCGCCGGTGACGATCAGCGATTTATCCGTCAGATCGAGCGACTTGTAAGGGTTGGTAGGCACAACCATCTCCTAGGTATCCCGGGATGCCCGGGCGGTGAGGATCTGTCTCGGCGGCACTGATGAGCTCCAGCCGACTCGTCCTACTTGTCGACGTCGAGGATCACGTAGGCGAGGGTCGCCTCCCGGTCACTGCGATTGCGCCAGGCGTGGCGTGCGCCGTTTTGAACGATCGTCGCCCCGGTGGGAAGGTGCACCTCGGCGCCGTCGTCGAGTTCGAGGTAGAGCTCACCTTCGACGACGATGGAGTAGTCGACCGTCGTGGTCTGGTGCATACCCGGGGCGTCGGGCTCGAAGACTCCGACCAGGCCGGGAAGCTTGGTTTCGGCCTCCGCGGCCCACTCGGAAAGCTCCTCTTCCGTGGGAGCGGGGGCGTCCGGCTCTGCCGCGGACTCGGGAGGGAAACGGAGCAACCCGAACCGGGTGCCCCCCGGGCCGGGGAAGAAGGTCTTGTTGGCCGGTTGCGGGGAGACGACCGGACTCTCGAGGGCTCCCTCGGTGCCCCAGATCGCGAAGAACTGGGCGCCGGGCATCATCGCCAACTCGACGGGTTCAACATCCGCCGCTTCGTAGGCGACCGACTTGCCATTGGAATCGATACCGGTGACCACGCGTTTGATTGGAAGGCTCATGTGACGACAGTCTCATAACGCTCTCGTTTACCGTGCCGCCCACGAGACGAATTTTTGTGCCCTTATCCAACTAGACGAGGACACCTTTGTCGTCGGGCCTGCGTACCGGAGGGCCTGCAGGGCGAGGAGAACCCTCGCAGCGCGCCTGCCGTCCTCGACTCGCCGGCCATCCGAGCCTGGATCTCGTCCTCCACCAGGGTCGATGACTATTTGTGCCGATGTCCAAAGTTTTCGACGCCGGCCGCACCGGCTCCGCACTCATCCGTGTGATGCTCGAAACACGAGCCGGCCACGTCCCAGCCGCGGGCAGAGGTGGTGGCCCCAGCCACATGATCTGGAGAAAACAGTGTCTACTTCGACTATTAAATTCGACCCGACGGATCCTGCGACCCTTCGTAACCCGTATGACACGTTCGCGCGGATGCGGGCCGAGGCGCCCGTGCACTGGAGCGCGGAGCTGTCAGCCTGGTTGGCGGTGGACGCGGAGTCCGTTCAGACGGTGCTCACGACACCGACGGTGTTCTCGGCGAACCGCCTGGTGCCGGTCTTCGACCGGCTCAAGGAAAAGGATCAGGCCTCCGCCGCCGACGTCATGCGGTGGTTGTCGATCTGGATGGTGTTCCAGGACCCGCCGAACCATACCCGGCTCCGCCGCCATTTGGCGGAGGTGATCAACCCGAACATGACCAAGACTCTGCGCGAGCCGATCCAGGAAATCACCACCGAGTTGCTCGACGGCCTCCCGAAGAACGAGTCGTTCGACTTCTACACCGACTTCGGCCTGCAGCTGCCCGGATATGTCGTGATGGACCTGCTCGGCGTCCCTCGGGAGCGGCTGCCGGAGGTCAAACAGTGGTCGGACGAGATGATGTTGTTCATCGGCAGTGCACGCTCGGTGGAGAACAAGTACGGCCGCGCCCGCCACGGCGCGTTGGCGATGGCGGAACTGTTCCGCGGGTTGATCGCGGACCGGAAGGCGGCGCCGCAGGATGATGTGCTGACCCGCATGATCACCAGCGAAATCGACGGCGAGACACTGACCGAGGACGAACTGGTCGCCTCGATGATGATGATCGGCAACGGCGCCCAGGAGACCACCGCGCACTTGATCGGCAATGCCCTGCTGGCGTTGCAGGAGCACCCGGAAACGCTGGCTGAATTGCGCGCCGATCCGGCCAAGGTGACACCCGGGGCGATCGAGGAATTCCTACGCTACGACGGTCCGGTGCTCTCGACAGCCCGGATCGTTGCCGAGGACACCGAACTCGGTGGACAGCACCTGGCCGAGGGCGACCGCATTTTCGCGATCCTTGCTGCCGCCAACCGTGACCCTGCCGTGTTCGATCGACCCGACGAACTCGATCTTCAGCGTCGCCCGAACGCCCACGTTGCGTTCTCCAAGGGTGCACACTTCTGCCTCGGAGCCCCCGTCGCCCGGCTCGAGGCGCAGATCGCTTTGACCGAGATCGTGCGGCGCTTCCCGGACTACCGGATCAGTGAGCCGGTCGAGGAGATCGCGTGGAGCAACTCGATGGTCACCCGTGGCCCCACCCGACTTCCAGTGAAGCTGAGCTGATCCCGTGGAGCACCTAGACGAGCAGTTTCCCCTGGCGCCACTCGATGATCACCTCATTCATCAGACCCCGGATCCGATCAGGGTGGCCTACTCCTCGGACCCCCGGTTCTACGAGCGGTACTGGAATGTCTTCCATGACGAGGTGGGTGATCTGCTGATCGCCGCGGGGGGGACCTTCTACCCGAACCTCGACTTGGCGGAGGCGTACGCGATCGTCAACTACCGCGGCATTCACCGCTCCGTCCGGGCGTTTCGTCCGCTCGGCGTCGACCGCATGGACCTGGAAGTCGGTCCGATCCGGCCGTCTATCGTCGAGGGGCTTCGACGATGGCGGCATGTACTCGCACCCAATGACTGGGACATCTCCTACGAGCTGGACTGGGTCGACCGCAGGCGGCAGGTGTACAGCGCCGCCTACGGATCTCTCAAATCAGCCACCCCCGCGGGTTCGCAGAAGCACGTGACCGCGGGTTTCGAGGGTTTCGGGGATGTGACCGGGTGGGTGCAGATCGGCGACGTCCGGGTCGAATGGCCGGAAGGTGCCGCCCGCGGGACCCGGGATCGGCATTGGGGTATCGGGCGCGGTGTCGGCGGACCCGGAATGCATCCGGGCCGCACGGTGAAGGCCGGCTGGAAGGGCGGGAACTGGATCTGGTTCGACGACTTCGCGATCTGGGGTCGCACCGTCCTCTACGACTTCGGTGATCCCCGCCCGGGAGCGGGAAGGGTGGTCAACGTCGAACGCCGACTCCGGTTCGAGGAAGACACCAAGATCTTCACCGAGGGCGTGATCGACTACACCTTCGACACCGGCGAGCAGCGGCAGGTGCACTTCGAACGGTTGGGTTTCCAGACCGCGTACATGAAGTGCGGCCTCTACGGTGGGAGCCCGGAAACAGGCCTCCACCACGGCGAATACGTCGGAGAGCCGATGGTGGAGGGCGACGAATTCGATGTCCGGGAGGCCTCGGTGCGTTCGAAACTGAGCGGTCTCAATGAGCACCATTGCCGAATCACCTGTGAGGACCGCACCACCACGGGAATCTTGCAACCACTGGAACCGGACGCCTACGAGTCCTGTGCCCGCGGTGAGCGCGGGTGGGCCTTCCTCTGATCACCGGTGTGCCGATCAGAGCCCCCGACCCGGGTGCCGGCCGACTGGCAACCGGATTTTGGACTTGTGCACAAAGGTCAGAGGTGACTAGTCCAAAGAATTTCCCCTTCGTTCCCTAGTGTGGCTACCACCACAGTGTGACTCCCGCACCCGGTGCATGTGCCCCACGGCCGCAGGTCACCACACGCACCGACCTCCCAATCCGCATGAAGCGCTACCACCGCACAGGAGAGCACCCCATGACCCTCGAGTACGACTTCCCCTTGATGTGTCCGGACGTGATCAGCCACAACGGTCGTGTCTTCACAGATCAGACTGCGTTGGTGTGCGGTGACACCCGGATGACCTGGCGCGAGGTCGACGAGGCGACCAATCGGTTCGCCAACACCCTCCGGGAGCTGGGACTGGACAAGGGCGACAAAGTCGCACTCCTGATGCCCGCCTCGATCGACACCTTCATCGCGTTCTGGGGTAGCGCGAAGGCCGGGTGCGTGACCGTTCCGCTCAACGTGTTACTCGACGGCGACTCCCTGGCCCGTCTGCTCAACGATTCCGATGCCGAAATCATTTTCGTCGATTCGCAGACCGCGGCCCAGATCGATTCCGTTCGCTCGACGCTGACCAACATTCCCGCAGATCGGTTCTTCACGTTCGGGGAGACCGGGACGGGATGGTCCGATATCCGGCCCCTGATCGAGGGCGCTTCACCTGAGGCGCCGCCGGTGAAGATCAAGCCGCAGGACACCATCACGATCCTTTACACCTCCGGAACCACCGGGATGCCGAAGGGCATCGAACACACTCATCTCAGCCGGATGATGTACCCCTACGGCTTCGGCATGGGGCTGCGCATCGATCGGTACTCGACCGCCATCCTGGCCACTCCGCCCTACGCGTCGGGTACCTGGATCACGATGATCCCCACGATGTACCGGGGAGGGAAGATCGTGATCTTGGAGAAGTTCACGTCGGACGCATTCCTCGCGGCGGTCGAACGGGAACGGGGAACACACGCCTTCCTCGTGCCCACCCAGTACATCGCGCTGCTCGAGGATCCGCACCTGAGCGACTTCGATGTCAGTTCGATGCAATGCCTGGTCACCTCCGGTCAGCCGATCGCCGAGAAGACCTACAACGCCATCGACCGCGCCTTCGAGAACGCCGGCATCTACGAGGTCTACGGGTTCTCGGAAGGCTTTGCCTACCTGCGCATCCCCGAGGACGCGGCCCAAGGGAAACGGACGTCGGTCGGCAAGCCGATCATGCTCGAGGAGGCACGTATCGTCGGCGACGACGGCACCGAACTGCCCGTCGGGCAGACCGGAGAAATCGTCGCCCGCTCCATCGGCATGATGAAGGGCTACTACAACAACCCGGAGCTGACCGAAGCGGCGACCTGGTACGCACCGGACGGTCGTTCCTTCATGCGCACCGGCGACGTGGGCCACGTCGACGCAGACGGCTTCCTCTACGTCTCCGGGCGCGAGAAGGACATGATCAAATCCGGCGGCATCAACATCTTCGCCGTGGACATCGAGCAGGTGTTCATGCGCCATCCCGACGTCCTCGAGGTCGCGGCGATCGCCAAACCGGATCCCAAGTGGGGAGAGACCCCGATCCTGATCGCCATTCCCCGCGCCGGTGCCGTGATCACCGACGAGGAACTGCGGGTCTGGGGCAACGACCGACTCGCGAAGTATCAACGGGTCAGTGCGGTGATATTCCGAGACGACTTGCCGCGCGCCGTGTACGGAAAAATCCAAAAAGAGGCTCTGCGCCGTGAATTCGGTACCGGCGCACCCATCGAATACGTCGGAGGAACCGCCTGATGTCCACCCCCAACAACACCACGACGGCCCCGGAAACACCGCCGGTCGTCTACCCCGACTACGAAAGCCTGAAACTGGACCGGCCCGCTCCTCATGTGCTGCGTGTCCTGCTCTCCCGCGGCAAGATGAACTCGCTGGACTTCCAGATGCACAAGGACCTCGGATCCATCTGGCGCCTGATCGACGAGGACCCGACCGTCTCGGCGGTCTTGCTGGCGGGCGACGGCCGTGCTTTCTCCGCCGGCGGCGACTTCGACATGGTCCAGCGGATCATCGACGACTACGACTTCCGCTGCCAGATGTGGAAGGAAGGTCGCGCACTGGTGCAGAACATGCTCGACTGCACCAAACCGATCGTCTCCGCGATCAGTGGCCCCGCCGCCGGAGGCGGGCTGGCCGCAGCACTACTCGCCGACGTCACTGTCGCGGGACGAACAGCGAAACTGGTCGACGGACATACCACCCTCGGCGTCGCCGCCGACGACCACGCCGTCGCACTCTGGCCTCTGCTGTGCGGCATGGCCAAAGCCAAGTACTACCTCATGACCAGCGACGCAATTACCGGCGAGGAAGCCGAGCGCATCGGATTGGTGTCGTTCTGCGTGGACGACGACGAGGTCGATGCTCACGCCCTCGAGATCGCGATCCGCCTGTCCCAAGGGGCGCCAAGCGCGATCCGATTCACCAAACTTGCTCTCAACAACTGGATTCGGGCCGCCTGGCCGTCGTTCGAGGCGTCACTCGCCTTCGGAATCCTCGGCTTCACCGGCCCCGAAGCCAAAGAGGGACTCGCCGCGCTGCAGGAAAAGCGGCCACCCGTATTCGAGCAGCGCTCCTACATCTGATCACCGACGACCACACCAGAAGGACGACCACACATGTCAACTCAGCCTTTTACCGCTCCGCCCCGATCCAATCGGGCTCTGCAGGATCGGACCTACATCGTGACCGGAGCGGGTGGTGGCATCGGTGGCGCCGCGGTAGCACGACTCCTGCGCGTGGGTTCGAACGTCGTCGGGGTTGATCTGAGCTCGCGACGACTGGCGGAGACGGAGGACAAGACCAAAGATCTGCCCGGGAAGCTGAAGACGATCAAGGTCGATGTGACCACCGAGTCCGGCACCCAGGACGCCGTCAATTACGCGTTGTCCGAGTTCGGCACCGTGCAAGGCATCGCCAACGTCGCCGGTGGCATGGTCAACATCAACCAGGAGGTGTATGACCTCCCGTTGTCGGACATCTCACTCGACTACTTTGCCGGAACATTCGCACTCAACGTCAACAGCGCCTTCCTGTTGTCGAAGGCGATCGAAGGACATTTCTACGACGAGGGTTACGGCAAGATCGTCAACGTCGCCTCACTGGCCGCCTTCGCCAACCGCCCCGAGCTCGGCAACGCCGCCTACAACTCCGCAAAGGCCGCCGTCGTCGGATTGACTCGCAGCTTGAGCATGTCGATGGGCCGCAAGGGCGTCCGCGCCAATTGCATCGCCCCGGGCCTGGTCCTGAGCGAGCGCGTCAAGTCGTGGATCGAACCGGGCTACCACGAGCGCCACCTCGCCTACACCGCACTCGGTGACCTGGCTACCCCGGAAGATCTGGGCGAGGGAATCGCCTTCTTCCTCGAACCACAGTCCGACGCCGTCACCGGTGAGGTCATGCGAGTCGCGGCCGGGGTGCGCTGACCATGGACGATTCGGAGATCGGCGAGCGGATCGAGGAGCTGCTGCGCGTCTCGATCACCGGTGTTCGCGACGTGCGGGCCGACGGCGTCGAGCGTGTCTTCGGCGGCAATGCCCGACGCGCATGGGCATCGACGGTCCGTTGGACCGACCAATCCGGTGCCAGCCGCTCCGAATCGGTCATCATGCTCAGCCGCACGAACGGATCACAGGTCGACGCCGACCCAAAATGGGAGTTCGGTGTTCTCAGCGCACTCGGGCACTCGGCGACTCGCGCACCACGCGCCTTCGCGCTCGACGCGGACGGCTCCGTGGTCGGGGCGCCGTCGATCCTGCTCGAGCGGATGCCTGGACGCGCCGATCCGCTCGGCTTCCTGCGATCCGAGGACCGCGAAGGTGGCCGAAAGCTGACCCTCGACCTCGCCCGGGCCGCCGCGGAACTGCACTCCTCGGACTGGGAAGGACTCGGCCTCGGTGACATCCTCGCGTCCGGACCCACCGACCGCAGTCCACTCGCCCAGATCGAATCCTGGGAAGCCCAGTTCCGGACCAGCCGCATGGAGCCTCATCCAGCACTGGGTTACGTATTCGGGTGGCTGAGGGAAAACCTGCCGGAGCCGACCCGAATCAGCGTGGTGCATGGGGATTTCCGTCCGGGGAACTTTCTGTACCAAGACAACATCGTGGTCGCGTTGTTGGACTGGGAGATGGCGCATCTCGGTGACCCGGTCGAAGATCTCGCCTGGGCGTACCGTGCGCTGTGGAGTCCTGAAGGATTTGTCGGCCTCGAGGAATTCGTCCGTTCGTACGAGGAGTTCGGCGGACCGAAGGTGACCGAACACGCGTTGCGGTTCTACCGGGTCTTCTCCGAAGTGAAGTTCGCAACCATCTCCCTAAAGGCGTCACGTTCGTTCGCCGATGGTGTCAGCGGGAACCTCCGCTTGGCGGACCGCGCCGCGACCGTCACCGCATCGCTCAAACGCAGCTTGAATTGGATCGCCGACGACGGGAAAGGATGGGCCTGGTGCTGAAACCCACGACCACAGAACTGCTCGGCGGGGTACGTCGCGGCCTGACCGAGGACGTCCTCCCGAAGGTGTCCGACGGGGGCGCCGCCCGCCAACTTCGGGCGGCACTGCACATCCTCGGCAGACTCGAACGCTCCTGGGATCGGATGCCGGCGTACCTGGCGGCTGACAATGACGACATTGCAGCAACCTTGAGCATCGCCCTCGCCGACGTCGCCGCCGCCGCAGCCGGGGCGGATTACAGCGACCTCTTTACTCGCCTCGCAAAAGCAACCGGCGGCAACGGTACGGATACACAGCAGTACCGAGTGCACGACCACAGACTGGCCATGGAAATGGCCGTCAACGAAGCCCTTCAGGGCCTCCTCGAAGACTTCGACCACCGCTGGCGTTCAGACCAGTCGCTGGACGGAGTTCTGCGCGAACAACTCGACCGAAGAATATTAGAACTGTACTTGCGCATGGTTGAGCGCGAAGCACAAGCGGCAGGAACCGACGATGACCACTAGCGGAAGTATCAGGACCGACAGCATGACCCAACCTCATGACGTGACCGGATTCGACGTCCTCGTCGAGACCGTGCACGAGGAGTCCGACGGAGTTCGATCCTTGTCCTTGGTTACGCCCGACGGCCGGCCTTTGCCCGGTTGGGATCCCGGCGCACATATCGATCTGGTGTTGGACGACGGACTCGAGCGGCAGTACTCCCTGTGCGGGTCCCGAGACGACCGGTCCCGTTGGCGGGTAGCGGTCCTGCGCGCCAGTGAGAGCCGGGGCGGCTCCGAATGGGTTCACGATCGGATCCGAGCGGGTGACCACCTCCGGGTTCGCGGCCCCCGTAACAAGTTCCCGCTGAAATCCGCGCGCAAGTACGTTTTCATCGCAGGTGGAATCGGCATCACCCCCCTGCTGCCGATGATCGACGAACTCGACGTGATGCGTCCGGATACACCGTGGACTCTTGTCTACGGCGGCCGGCGCCGCGAATCCATGGCGTTCCTCTCCGAACTCGACCGCTTCGGTGACAAGGTAGAGGTCTGGCCCGAAGAGGAGCGGGGCCTGATCGACCTCGACACCGTTCTCGGTACCCCGCAATTCGGGACGGCCATCTATTGCTGTGGTCCGGAACCTTTGATCAAAGCCGTCGAACGCCTCTCGCGCTCCTGGCCCCCCGGATCACTGCACGTGGAACGATTCCAAGCCCCCGTCAACCCGGGGACAGATCCTCTCCGTGATGCGACGTTCGAGGTCGTCGCAACACAGTCCGGAGTAACCGCACAGGTACCCGCCGGCCAAACCATCGTCGACGTGCTCGCCGGTTACGGCATCGATATTCCCGTCTCCTGCGGTGAAGGAGTCTGCGGAACCTGCGAGACCAAAGTGCTCGAAGGCATTCCTGAGCATCGAGATGCTGTGCTCACCGAGGAGCAACGCGCATCCGGAGAGGTCATCACGCCCTGCTGCTCCAGGTCGAAAACCCCTCGCATCGTCCTCGACGTATAGCCATCTCCCCAGTTGGCTTTAGCAAAGCCCGTTTTCGGCGCGCGTTGATAACCTCTCGTGGTCGACACGTGTCGTCCCAACGAGGAAACGCGTGCGAGCAGGTGGCTCCTGAGTGAACTGGATAGACGGCGAGGGGCACCCCTTTCATCGCATTAATTCCTGTGGATGGGTAACTTTCAGGCGACCTCGGATTCAGCGTTGGCGGGCTCGGCGGCCTCGGTGACCGGGGTGATGTCGGTGGGTCGTTCGAGCAGTCTGCCCTTGTTGAACACCGCGCCGGCGCGAACGAGCGCGACCAGATGCGGTGCGTTGACCGCACGCCAGCGCGCCTGGGCTGCGTCGATAAGCTTGTAGGCCATGGCAAGTCCCGCCGCACGGGATCCGGGCCCCTTAGTGACCTTCGTCCGGAGCCGCACCGTCGCGAAAGTAGACTCGATGGGATTTGTCGTGCGTAGATGCACCCAGTGCTCGGCCGGATACTTGTAGAACTCGAGCAGCACGTCCATGTCGTCGGCGATCTTCGCGACCGCCTTCGGATACTTCGCGCCGTAGTCGAGTTCGAAGGCTCTGATCGCCACTTGCGCCTTGTCGATGTCCTCGGCGTTGTAGATCTCCTTCATCGCCACAAGTGCACCCGGGTGCGCCGCCTTCGGTAGCACAGCAAGCACGTTGGCCTGCTTGTGGAACTAGCAGCGCTGCTGCACGGGGGTTTCGGGGAACACCTCGCGCAGCGCCCTCCAGAACCCCAGCGCGCCGTCACCGACCGCGAGGACGGGAGCGGTCATGCCGCGGCGTCGGCAACCGCGCAGCAGGTCCGCCCACGACTCGGTCGGTGAGGGCGACGAGCTTCTTCCGGCCGTCCGCGCGGACCCCGATCATTCCCCCAAGCACTGCAGGGAGGGACCCCACCAGCAGGTGTCCTGCTCAAGCCTCACCTTGAGGTGATGCCGTCGACCCACAGATAGACGAAGTCGGTGACCGAGTGGTCCCGACCATGGAAGGCCTTGGCCTCGTCCTGCCACTGGGTCGTCAACCGGGTGATCGAGGCCGCCGAGAGCCCGGCGCCCGATCCGAGGAACTGCTCGAGGGCCGGCCCGAAGTCGCTGGTGGAGAGCCCGTGCAGATACAGCAGCGGCAGTACCTCGTTCATCTGCGGGGACTTGCGCACCCAAGCACCGTTGGGAAGGTCAGACTCTCAGGCCGCGGCTATTCGCCGCGGCCTGAGAGCTTCGCACCTTCTTGACCGGCGTCGGCGGGTGGGTGTGTGCGGTCGGCGGAGGAGCAGCTGGATGCTTGACGCTCTGCAGACAGCCGTTGAGTCGCACGGGCGATTCTTCTGATGTCCAGTCGTTCTGTAGAGACCCCCGACAATTCAGTCTGCTCTCAGCAGGTTCACCACCTACTGCAGTGGTGTATCGAAGGTTTCCCGAACGGCAAATGCGGCACATGCTGACAGTGCGACGATGGCCATCGCATAGAACGCCGGCATCGTTGCGCCAGCGGCGCCGGCCAGCGCGGCCAGCACGACCGGAGTGGGGCCCGAGAACAGCGTGGTCGCGATCTGCCAGCCCAACGACAATCCGGTGTACCGGTTGGCGGTAGTGAATAGCTCGGTAAGGAGCGGGAGCACCGCCGTTACATTGGCTGCCATAAGCGGCGTGACGATGACCATACCCAAGACAGCAAGAGCAATACTGCCATGTGATACCAACAGGAAGGATGGATAGATTACGAGGACAAGCGCGATCGTCGAGGCGATCAACTGTGGGCGGCGACCTACCTTGTCGGTCAGCTTTGCGAAGGGAACGATTGCCAGGCAGTAGGCGGCCAGTCCCGAGAACGTGATGAGTTGGGCATCGGCGGCCTCGAAATTCCCGAATTGCTTCAAAGCTGATGGCATATAGATGAAGTAGACGGCCAGCAAGCTTGCGTTCGTGGCCGCGAGTCCAATTGCGAGTATCACCGTCTTGTAGTCACGTTTGACAGTAGTTGCCAGAGGTTTGTTTACCGCCTTTTCTTGCGAGCTCAGCGCAGCAAAGTGCGGGGTCTCCTCAAGTTTGAATCGGATGTACAGGCCGACAAGACCAAGCGGTAGGGAGAGCAGTAAGGGGATACGCCATCCCCATGAGAGCATGGATTCCTCCGGCAGCATCCGTGTAAGGGAGAGAGCCACGATTGATCCGGTAAGAAGTGCAAGACCAGTTGTGAGAGCTATGAATCCGACGTAGAACCCACGCTTGTCGGGTGGGGAGAACTCGGCGATCAGCGAGGTTGCGCCACCGTATTCGCCACCGGCTGAGATCCCCTGTAGGACACGAAGCACGGTGAGCAGTATCGGGGCGAAGAGACCGATCTGTGCATATGTCGGTAGAAGTCCGATCGCTGCGGTCGCAAGGGTCATCATCAAGATGACGACGGCGAGTACGGTTTTGCGTCCGTACTTGTCGCCAAGCGGGGAGAAGATTACCGCGCCCAGCGGACGCGCGACGTAGCTCGCAGCAAAAGCCCCGAAGGTGAGCAGTAAGCCGACGAGGGGATTGTCGGAGGGGAAGTACGCATGGGCGATGTACACAGCGACATACCCGTATACGACAAAGTCGTAATACTCGACGTATGTGCCGAAGCTGGCCGCAACAATTGCCCTCCTGGCGCTGCGGGTAACTGTGCTGCCCGCACGAGTGGTAAGCGTGCTTTCCGATACCATCTGGCTTCTCTCTGGAGTAGGGGCGTGGGACTCGAGCCCGATACGAGCCCCATGGATGTTGATGGAGATATTTCCTGTCCGGCTCTTTTCCACGTTTCCTGTGAAGGAGAGTGTCAGGTTCATGATCCATGTCTGAACAGGTGGGATTCTGAGACGTGACGCGGCCGGCGTTGTTTCGCTGTTGCCCTGGGTGGTCAATGAAACATCCACCCGGTGCAGCGGTGGTGTGTGGTCCCGAAAGTTCCGTACGCTCTTCACACCTCGTATGCGAATGTACTCGGACAGCTGATGGGTGTCGGCTGGATTTGGATGGCACTGAGAGCGCGCGGTCTTTGCGGTGGTCCCGAAGCTCGCATGTGACGATCGTCTCATCAACGCCGAGGAGACGGCTTTTCTTGGGATGCACCCATTGTGCGCAAGTCCAAAAACCACGTGACCGGGTGTACCTTGCCGTTCACCCATGGGCCCAGTGAAACCGCCCCGCTGCCATTCTGATCTGAGACACGAACGGGCCGCGATCTGGATGCCCTCCACAATGGGCGACCGGCCGCAAGTGGCATTTCTGCCGCATTCCTAACTCAAGTTAAGGCATGTCGTCGACGCCGATCAGTTCGATGGCAGGAACGTCGAGGCTGCCTTCCGGTGAGCCGGCAACGCCCTCAAGTCAACGGCAAAGGACGTGGAACTTACCTCGTGTAGTTCTCGTCGATCTTGTCGGTCGCACGCCCGTGCTGACCTGCGTCCTTTGCAAAGTCTTGTCGCCGAGGGATTCTCACTAAGTTGTCAGAATCTCGGACATTTCGGTGACGTCCAGGTCGCTGAACTGGGGTAACGCGCAAAGTTCGCGACCTACTGAAACGAAATCGAGAAAACTGACACCGGCGGTGAGAACCTACACATCGGCCTGTAAAAGACCATTTCAGGCCGCAACATCGTGTCACTCATGGTTTGTGCGCACTCGGTGACGATAATTTCAGTTATCGCACCGTAGGCGACGCTATCTCTGCGTCGAGACCATTTCTCCGTCAGTCGATTTCGGAGTCGAGGATGACGAGGAGGTCGGCGAGGAGTTTGTCGGCTTCGTCTTCGATGCCGTCGAGGATGTCGGTGACGTTCTCGAGGTGGGTGTGGGCGTTGCGGCGGGCGGCGATGCCGCGGTCGTAGTAGCCCTGGTCGAGTTCGACATCGACCACGACCGTGACCACCGCGTTCTCGTGTGACACCGTGGGCGGCCTGGCCGGAGGCCGCTTGTGTATCGGCGCCTGCCCGGCCAGATGCGCCCGGGCCAGGCCGGCGATGGAGTGCCCTGTCAACGGGGTCGGATCGAAGGGGGTGTGGCCCCACCTGTCGATGGGTGTGAGCAGCGGCCGTTCGTCGCGGCGCGCGCTGTCCGCAAACACCGACAGGCTCGCACCTCTATCGAGGCGGCCGGCGAGGAGTTGGGTGCTCGGATACCGGTCCAGAAAGCCGAGCACCTCCACCCAATTCCAATACACGGCGGTGGGTTCGACACCGGATTCGGCGGTGACACGCACCCAGTTTTCCTCCCGTGTCCTGAGGACGAGCGCGTCGCGCTCGACGGTGACGTCGGTGCGCCGCAGGCGGGCGATCTCCTCGAATCCCAGACCCGCGGCGGCCAGGGTGAGAATGAGGGCGTCGCGGCGCCCGAACAACCCACCCGGCCACCCGGTCACCGGAAGCTGTGACACCACCTGCGCCACCCGCTCCCCCACCCGGGCAAGCCGGTCCGCGCGCGCGGCGTTGACCAGCTGCCGGATCGCCTCCGCGCGCCCCGGCGCCGGCAACCCGGCTCCGGTGTGGACTGCATTGATCGCGGTAATCCGGCGACGCTGCGTCCCATCGGCCGCCGGATGGTCGGCGAGGAACTCCGCCAGCACCGACGGATACGCGGGCAGCACCCGGTGCTCGCAGGCGGCACACCAATCGACGAACAGTGCCCAGTCGTGCCGGTACCGCCGCGGCACCACCGGATCCGGGCTGTTACCCACCGATCGAGGGGCAGTGGCGCAGTCGACGTACATGCTCAGAGTCCGATGTCGGCGACGGCGTTTCCGACGAGGGGTGCGTGTTCGCGGGCGTAGAGCTCCACCATCGCCGAGGTGGTGTGCCCGGTCTGGCGCATGATCGCGTGCGCGTCGGCGCCGTTGCGGAACGCCTGGGTGACGAACCCGGCCCGCAGCGAGTGCCCACCGAGCTGGGCGACGATGTTCTCGTCGTAGCCCGCGGCCTGGGCGCGGCGGCGGATCGCCGCGTGCACCGACGCCCCCGACAACGCGGTCTCGGAGAGGTTGCCGTTCTTGGCGATCGACCGGAACAACGGCGCCCGAGCTCGCATGCGCGGCAACGCGACCCGGCAGACATGGCCCTCGAACGGCGGCGCGGTGCGCAGCCACCGGATCACCCCGGGTCGCCCGGCCAGATCGAACGCGGCGACGACCTGCGCCCACCGCACATACGCGCACGGCGGGCAACTGTGATGGCTGGTGGTGAACGGCAACGCCCGCACCATGCCTGCGCCTTCCCGGTCCGTCTTCGACCGCCGCAACCGCACACGCACTCCATCGAGCCGGTGCACGGTGACGTCCCCACAGTGCAGGGCGACGAGGTCGCTGCGCCGGAAGGCCCAGCGAAACCCATCAACAGCAACGCACTGTCGCGGCGCTCGTGGACCTCGGTCGCCCACCCGGTAACAGCATGCCGGGCGGATCGGACGATGGTGACGATGTCCTCGACAAGCAGCGGCGACCGGGGATTGCGGGGCCGGTCGCCGTTGGTGGCGTACGTGCGGCGAATCCCCGACAGCGTCGCGGTCACCAGCGTCTCGGTGCACGGGTTTCGCAGGTTCGCGGTGCGGTGGTAGTGCCCGATCACCGACACCCACCGGTTCAACGTCGACGATGAATACGCCTTCTCCCCCGCGCCGGTGAGCGTGTCGGCGGCGTCGACCAGATACGCGGCCACGGTCGCCGGGTGCGCCGGCAACGCAGAGTGGCCGTGGGTGTGGCACCAGCTGCGGAAACGGCGCCAGTCCGAGGCGTAGACGCGGCGGGTGCCCGCCGATTGTGACGCCTCGAGCGCCCCGGCGATCTGCGCCACCGCCTGCTCCGACAGCTGCGGTACCGCACCCCACGCCTGATCGGACCTCGGCTCGGCTGGGGCGCTGGCGGTTACCTCGATCGTCACACCGGGAATCTACCCACGGTCACCGACACCACCGGTGACCCGCCGGTCAATGCCGAAAGCGAGATTGCTCGTCGGTCTGCATCGCCAGCACGGCAGCGAACGCGGTGATCAGCAAACCCAGCAGAAGAAGCACATTCATCGCGGCGCCCTCACTTCGTGGTGTCAGCGCGGACCCGTCCGGCGGACCGGTCGGCGCCGTCGGCGAACATGGCCTCGATCCTCGCTTTGATCTCCGCGGTACTCATGCCGCCGCTGCGCCGCACCAGCGGCCGCGAGGGGATCGAAGACGCCGGAATCATCGAGGCTGTGGTCATGCGCGCCCTACCTTTTCGTATCCGCGGACTCGGCACATCCGTTTGATGTGCACGCCCGTCACAGTGATGTGACTTGCTTCACATTTTCTGTAGTGAAGGTTGTACATCACCAAAGCGATCCACGCCAACTCTTCCCTGCCGCAGCACAGTTGACGTCCTTACGACCCCAGTCGCGGCGCGAGCCGCCGCCGCGGGACCTGGGCAACTCTGCGGCTACCGCGGTGCGCTAGAAATGGGGACGTGAGTTCACAGCAGGTGTTCGATGGGGAACCGCAACGGGTCGGCAGCTTCCGCTTCTTCTTGGACGGTCAGCGGTGGGAATGGTCCGATGCGGTCGCCCGGATGCACGGCTACCAGCCCGGCGAGATCGTCCCCACCACCGAACTGCTGCTGTCCCACAAGCACCCCGAGGACCACCCGCACGTGGCGCGAGTCCTGGACCGGATGATCAGCGCCGCCGAACCGTTCAGCAGCAAACACCGCATCCTCGACACCGCCGGGGAGATCCACCAGGTCGTCGTCGTCGGGGACCGCCTGTGCAACGACACCGGTGCTGTGATCGGGACGACCGGGTTCTACATCGACCTCACCGACTCCTACCGCGACGAGGTCAAGGAGTCGGTCGACGAGGCGGTCGCCGAACTCGAACAGTCACGGGTGGTGATCGAGCAGGCCAAGGGTGCGCTGATGCTGGTCTACGGCATTCCCGCCGACCGGGCCTTCGATGTCCTCGTCTGGCGCTCTCAGGAGACCAACACCCGGCTACGCCTCCTCGCAGAGGTGCTCATCGCCGGATTCGGCCAGTGCGAACCCGGCGCAACTCTGCGCACCCAGTTTGATCACCTGCTGCTCACCGCCCACGAACGAGCAGGGCGCCCGGTGTAGACCGCGGCGGTTGTCCAAGTTTTGTGTCGGTAGGAACCCTAACCAGACGCATTTCCGCAGGTCATAAGATTGGCTGACCGATCCACTACTTCCAGGTCTGGAAATCCGACAGAATGCCGGGAAGCCAGCTCCGCCAAACTGATTGGAAAACCCAGGTCACCGACATGAACCACCGACGTCGGACGTGGAACCTACACCTGCGTTCCCGACGATTCATCGTGAACACCGTGACTGTCGCGGACGCTCCGCAAAGTGTAGCCGTCACGCGGCACACCTCGCCTCGCTCCCAGTCAGTTGAAGACGCAGCCTTGGCCTGATCCGGGCATCACCCAAATCGAGGAATAGCTCGCATCGAACTCCTCGATTGCCGAGGCACTGTCCCGCGAATCCACACCCCAGGTCTAGGGTGACCATGTGGCCGGACTGTCCTCAATCAATAGAGCATTCAACCGTGTTCCCAGGCGCGCCGAGTCGAGGGTATCGACGCAACTCAAAGACACTTTCGTTGATTCGGGAGTTGCAGCGGCGCTTGAGTCGATCGACCACCAGGTTGTGTACGGCAGGCGCGGCACCGGAAAGACCCACGCGTTCGCCTACCTCGCTGCGACGCGCGCCGAAGCTGGAGACATAGGTATATACGTCGACCTACGAACCGTAGGTTCAGCAGAAGGATTGTTCGAATTCGAGCAGATAACACCGGTCGAGCGAACAGCACGAATTCTCGTCGATCTCCTGGGCCAGGTTCACGACGCGGTGCTCAACGCGGTGCTCGATGACGACGCTCTCGTTGCAGACGAGTCCTTCGTAACAAGGTTGGACACGTTCCTTACATCACTGACAGGGATCAGGGTCGTAGGTCCAGTTGAGAGTACGGTCGAGAAAGAGGACACGACGAGCAGCGCGAGCTCGGTAAAAGCGGGCCTCGCCTTGCCGCAGCCGACTCTCTCGATGACTGTTGCTGCCGAGTCCGGAGGATCGAACAGGGACAGACAGGTTGAGGTGCGCCGTGGCCAGGAGCGGATAAGCCTCAACTTTGCTGACGTCGCACGAGCTTTGCGCGAGCTAGCCGCGTCGCTCTCTGCTAGACGAATCTGGCTCTTGCTTGATGAGTGGAGCAGTCTCCCTCTCGACGTGCAGCCGTACCTTGGCGCATTCCTCGTACGCTGTGTGACTCCGGTGCAGGCATTTACGGTAAAGATCGCCGCGATTGAGCAACAGACTCGATTCCGTCATGTTCTGGAGGGGGGCACGACAATTGGAATCGAACTCGGCGCGGATTTCGCTGCGAACATCAACCTCGATGAGTTCATGGTATTCGAGCAGGACGCACAGCGAGCCCGCGACTTCTTTCGCGGTCTACTTTTCAAGCACCTTACCGCTGGTGTCGACGATGACGAACGCGTTGATGGACTCAACTCTGAAAGTGACTTGATTTCTTTGGGTTTCACGGGATATCGAGTCTTCGACGAGCTTGTTCGCGCCGCTGAGGGCGTTCCGCGAGACGCAATCAATATCGCCGCTAAGGCTGCATTCAGGGCAAGCGATCGAACGATCTCGATGCCAGATGTTCGCGCGGCCGCCCGCCAGTGGTTCCAAGCCGATAAGGAAGGCGCTCTACGTGGCGTCCCAGCTGCCCATGAGCTCTTGAACTGGGTAATCGACAAGGTAATCCGAGAGAAGAGAGCCCGCGGATTTCTTGTGAACCAACGATCGGCCGGCGCCCCGCTGTTGACTGCTTTGTTCGATGCCCGAGTGTTGCACCTCGTGCGGCGTGGTTATTCGGCACAGGATGCGCCGGGTGAGCGATATGACGTCTACGTGATCGACTATGGCGCGTACGTGGACTTGATCAACACCCAGAATGCACCCCAGGGCATGCTGCCATTGAACGAAGAGTTTACTGACGGTGGGTGGGTCGAAGTCCCGGAGCAAGACTTGCGTGCCCTGCGGCGAGCGATCCTGGACATCGATACCTTTGTCCAGTCAACATCAACACCCGGTTAAATCAAGCGAGCAGAGCGGCATGCGAGCGGGCCACGAGGCCTGCGTGAAAAGTCCACTCCGCGCTCCCGAATGGGCAAGGTCGGGTGGCTTTCCGATGGACGCTGATAGCGCGGGTGCCGTCGCCGGTGGTGACCGCACCGACGACTCCTCGCCAGGGCGGTGGCTACGCAGCCATATGCGGAAGATCTCCAACTCGCACGGCGACAGCGAGCGCCGCCGCGCGGCGGTTCCGCGACAGAGTCGGGCATGGGGCCAGGTTCAGGAGTCATACGATCCCACCTTCGCGAGCGGCATTTGGAAACGCACCCTGTTCACTTGAGGCTGCGTGCCACCCGTATAGGTCCATTCGAGCCCATCAGGATTGTCCGTTTTGTCCACTGTTCACCGCGGTGAACAAACCGTACCTGAAGTCGGGTTTGAGGATGCGTGGGCGATGTTCCAGGGGCGCGTCGCTGACGGTGCCTGGTGAAGATTGGTTATCGTCGGAGGCCTGTAGAACCAAGGGGGTGCGCGACCATGACATCTTCGACAGTCACCGACGTGTCGACGGTGCTGATGATCGACTCTGCGTCTGCGTGGGACCGGGACGACGCTTTCTCCGTCATCCCGCTGGCCGGTGGCCGCGGGTGGGCGATCGAAGTTCATATCGCCGGCGTCGCCGACGTCGTGAACCTGGGCTCGGTCGCCGACGAGCAGGCGTTCCTGCGGGCGGAGACCCGGTATCTGCGCAACCGCACCATCCCGATGCTCGGCGAAACGGCCGAGCAGGCCGCCACCCTCACCGCAGAATCCCGTCGCACCAGCCTGCGGATCACCGGCACCGTCACCACCGACGGTCGGTTGGTCGATGTCACCGTCGGCCGCGGGGAGATTCCGTCGGGTCGGTGTGTGGCGGTTGATCACGCCGAGGTGCCCACCATTCTCACCGACCCGGCACATCCGCTGCACCCCCAGTTGGCCGCGGCGGATGCTGCCACCCAGGTGCTGCTGACCGCCCGCCGCGACGGCGGGGCGCTGGCGTTCTACGACCTCACCCGCGGCTGGGCGAGCAGCGAGGACGGAGTCATCGTGGCGATCGCCGCCGAACTGCGGACCGTCGCCTACGTCATCGTGCAGGAGATGATGATCGCCACCAACGAGGCGGTGGCGTTGTGGTGCGTTGAGCAGGGGTTGCCGATCCTGTTCCGCAACCACCGCGCCAACCCGGTCGCCGGCAGCACCGATGAGCTGATGCACGAGATCGCCGCCGCGGCCGGGGACCCGGATCTATTCGCGAAACTACGCGGCCGACTTCTGTCCGCACTGCGGGCCGCGACCTACGATCCGACCGTGCACGGCCATTACGGCCTCCGCCTGAGCGCTTACACCCACGTCACCTCACCGCTGCGTCGGGTGGCCGACCTGATCAACCAGCGAATCATCTTCGCCCACCTCGACCACACCCCCGCCCCCTACACCACGGATCAGTTGGCCGCCCTTGGCTCGGACCTGAACCGGCGCACCCGCGCCGCCCGGGAGGCGAAGAAGAATCACTTCAAACACGCCGACCAACGCATCATCGCCGAGCAGGCCACCGCCGATCTCACCGCCCTCGACAGTCGCCGATTCCACAAGGTCCTCAAAGCCGCAGCCGCCGGACCGCTTCGGGCCGAACTCGCCGCCGAGCTCGCCCGCCGAGTCGACGCCGACCTGCTGACCGCCCCGGACGTCGCGGTCCTGATCGACGCCGCCGACCCCACCTGGCTTCCCCTCCAACTCCGCGTCCTGGACACCCTCGCCGACACCCACCCGGAGATGAGTCCCAGCGTGGCGTCGGTATGGCGGCAAGCCCACCCCGAACAACCGCCCACCGACGTGGAGATCCGGCGCAACGGCGCCGACCACAACCCACTGTTCGCCGCCCGCGCCACCCACCTGAACATTCGCGGACCGTGGGCCACCGCAACTGCGAAGAAGCCGGCCGAACAGGTCGCCCTCTGGGCGGCGGTGCGCGCGCAACTAATCGGCACCGACCACCCCGACACGGCACCGGACTGGCCCACCACCGAGCCATCCCCGCAACCCACGACTCCCCCACTGACGCCGCAGGTTTCCGGTCCCGCCAAATCCGCGGAACCAGACCGTACGGCCACGCTGGCCGCCCTGAACGTGGACGGGGCGAGGAAGTCCAAAGCTCTGTCGAACCCCATCGCTTGGCTGATGAGTCTCGCTCAGAACAACAACCAGCCCCCACCTGAGTGGAACTTCCGCACGGAGGGGCCCGCGCACGCACCTCGGTTCACCGCCACCGTGCACCTCGCCGGCCACACTGCCACCGTCGACGCGACCACGAAAACCGCGGCGAAGACCGCGGCGGCCGCCGCGCTCATCGAGGCACTCTTCGTGCAGCACTAAAGCTATAAATGTCCGTTTTGTCCGTTGTTTACCGCGGTAAACAACGGACAAAACGGACATTATCGAGGCCGGTTAGATGATCCGCGCATCATTCCGCCGCCCGGCCGCGTGTCGGGCACGACCCGCGCGCCCGGTGCCGTACCGTGCATCCCGTCCGAAGTAGCCCACATCGGTGGGTGAAGCAAACGGAAAGGGTCCCATGACCATTCATGTCCTTCTCAATCAGAAGGGCGGCGTCGGAAAGAGTACCGTCGCCGTCAATCTCGCCGCCGTCACCGCGGACGTTCTCAACCAGGATGACGATCCCGATGCCACCTCCCCCGTGGCAGCGGTCTCCGTCGACCCGCAGGGCTCGGCGATCTGGTGGGCCGACCGCCTCGACAACCTGCCGTTTCATGTCGTGCAGGCCCACGACGACCTCAACGGGCTCCGCCAGTTGGGTCAACTACCCGGCATCCGCCACGTGTACGTCGACACTCCCGGCTGGATCGACCTCAACGCCGCCGACGACACCTCCGACCCACTCGGCCGCGGACCGGCCGCCGACGCGCTGCGGACCGTCCTCGATGTTGCCGATCACGTCATCGTGCCGATGGAAACCGAGCCGCTGTCCTTCGATCCGACCGCCCGCACCATCCGAAAGATCCTCGAGCCCCGCGGCATTCCGTACACGGTGGTGATCAACAACTGGGACCCTCGCGACGGCAAGCTCGATCTCGAGGAAACGAAGGAGTTCATCCGCGCGAACAAGTGGCCGCTGGCGAAAACCGTGATCCGGCACTACAAATTGCATGCCCGAGCGAGCGCAGATGGCCTGGTGGTCACCGAATACCCCGCCAACCGGGTGGCGCTGCAGGCCCGGGAGGACTTCTACCGGCTGGCTCTGGAGCTGCGGATCGACGGTGGTCGGTGATGGCACGCGGCACCCGTACCAACCTCGCAGCCCTCGCCGGCGTCGTCGGCGACAACTCCCCCGTCGACCGGCCCTCCGCCGGCGCGACACCGACCAACGTGCCACTGAGCGAGCTGGCCCCGAATCCGCGCAATCCACGTGACGACCTCGGCGACCTCAGCGATCTAGTCTCGATCACCGGCACTCAACTCCAACCCGCCCTGGTGGTCACCCGGGACGCCTACCTGCGGCTGTATCCGGAGGACGAAACCAAGATCGGGCTCGCCCGGTGGGTGGTGATCAACGGTTGCCGGCGCCTGGCCGCCGCCGAAAACTTCGGGCGCCCCAACCTCGATATCGTTGTCAAGGACGAGGTCGCCAAGGACCGGGTCACCCTGCTTGCGGCGGCGGTCATCGAGAACGTCGGCCGCCGCGACTTCGACGTCATCGAAGAGGCCAAGGCAGTCGAACTTCTGATCAGCGAGTGCGGGACCGTCGAGCAAGCCGCCATGAAGCTTGCGAAGTCCAAGGGATGGATCTCTCAACGGCGGGCCCTGCTTAGACTCACCCCCGAGCTGCAAGCCGCGCTCCGCAACGGAGAACTCGCCGTCCGAACTGCCCGCTCACTCGCCCAGGTCCCACCCGAGGCCCAGGTCCAAGCCTGGGCCGCCGAACAAGAGCGGGACCACAAGACGCCCGACCCGGATCCCACTCCTGACCCCGAAAACCGTGAGCCAGCACGAACTCCCGTCACCGCAGCGAAGGTCACGCGCACCTTCCGCCGCCTAGAGGCCGACCCCGTCACGCTCGCCGACGCCCTGGTCGACTACCTCGACGCCGACGGACTGCAAACACTCATCCTGGCACTCACCGATCGACGCTGATCCAGGACCCTCCTGGGGCTGTTCGCCACACGTGAACAGCCCCAGTACCGAAAATCCCTGCTGCACAACTGCGTGCCGAGCACAAAGTGTGGACGACCTAACGGTTCCGACGACGTGCGTTTCGTCGACTATGCCTGCGTCTACCCATTTCTAGGGTGAGCAGTAGTTGACGGTCGCGATCATCAATTCGTCAGCTGTTACCGAGCCGCCCGCGGACGCGAAACGGGCTGAGCGCCTTCCTGCGGTCACCAGGGTCCGTTTTGGCCATGGCCATACCGGTACACCGGAGAACGGTGCTCCACGGCGAACCTACGGCTGGTGAGTCGACTCCGACCCGTTCGTTATAGATGTTCGGTTGAAAATTCCGGTACGACGCGCCGGAAAACGAACTACGTGAGATGTCGGCCCGTTCGGCGATACTGCGAGCATGAAAATCGGCTACGCACGGTGTTCGACCGCCCGACAAGACGTCGCCGGCCAAGTTGCATGGCTCGGCAAGCTCGGCGTCGACGGCGCTCAGGTCTACACCGATCACGGCTACACCGGACGCAACCGGAAACGGCCGGCGCTCGCCAGGGCGCTCGAAGTCTGCCGCAGCGGCGACCAGCTCGTGGTGACCAAGCTCGACCGCCTCGGACGCTCGGCCCGCGACCTCCACCAGATCGTCGACGGACTCGTCGAGTGCAACGTAGCCCTCAACATCGACGGCACGGTGTATGACCCAACCGATCCGATGGGCAAGATGTTCATCGGGTTTCTGGCGATCATGGCCGAATTCGAGTCAGACCTCAATCGTCAGCGCACGAAGGCCGGCGTCGAGGTCGCGAAGGCCAAGGGCAAGATGCGCGGCAAGCAGCACAAACTGTCACCGCTCCGCCGCAACCTCCTGCTACGGGACCACGAGACCGGCCGATTCACCGTCGATGACCTGTGCGCGGGCTACGACCTCAAGAAGACGGCCCTGTACGAGAACCTCAAGCTCGCACGCAATGAACGCGCAGGCGCGGCACCGCAGCCCGAGTCGGCGAAGGATGAATCTGGGTCTGGGGATCTGGGGGCGTCGGTGTTCGGGGACCCGGTCGGCGGTCGATGTGCGACTACCCGCTCGTGACGGTGGCCGAACCCGTTTGCAAACAGATGCCGGTGTCCTGTTTTCATCGAATCGCGGCGTTCGGATCGTGGTGTTCTCGAACCCGCCGAACTCCTGTTACGGGGCCGAACCGGTGGTCGCGACGTCGCTCCAGGCGGCGCGTGAGCCGGACTCGCCGATTCGGTAGACCTGGACGATGGTTCCGGCTGCGATGACGATCGCCAGGACCGCGACGATCAGCGTCAGGGGACGCGATGGTGCCGTCTTCCGCTCACGAAGGTGGACCGCGGTGGCGGCCGCCGCGGCGAGGAGCAGCGCGGCGGAGAAGTAGATCATGGTGTCGCCCAGTTCGGTGTGCGTGTGCACGGCGGGTGAGCGACCGACGTGCTTTTCGAGCCATTCCCCGGCATCGGTGGTCAGCGGGGTCAGCGCGGTCGTCACGATCGCCAACGCGAGGGTGGGCCACACCAGGCGGTGCCGGGCTGCCGGCCACACGCTGCACAACACGACCCCGATCGCGGTCAGCGGAGCGAGAACCACGATGAAGTGGACCAGCAGCACGTGGGCGGGCAAACCGTTGACGGTGGACATGACGCAAGTATCCGCAGTGGCGCTGAGAATGAACTGAGGGTGCGTTGCGGTTCCCGAGCGCAGCAGGGCGAGTCATGCGAGCTGGTAGGCCACGGGCAGTTCAGTGCGGCATTCCGCGGTGGAGGGACGTGGCGGCCTCGATGATGGTCTGCAGACCGGTGACGTACGTCCCGGCCGATTCGGTGTCGAAGAGGTCGGTGGAGTACAGCAGTTCGGCGTCGATGCCGTTCGGTGCGCCGGTGTCGTCATGGCGTTCGGTGAAGTAGAAGTGCAGATCGCATTTGGCGATGTCGAGCGGGCGGGGTGTGATCGCAAAGCTCAGGCCCTCGACGTCGAGCTGAGCGTGGGTGAAGTTTTCCAGTGACATCGCGACCTGGAAGAACGGGTGCGACGACGGTGAGCGGGGTGGATCGAGGAGTTCGACGAGCCGCTCGAAGGGGACGTCGGCGTGCGCGAGGGCCTGCAGCTCGGTTTCGCGGGCCTCGGCGACCAGGTCGGCGAAGGTCATCGCCGGGCTCACCTGTTGCCGCAGGACGACGGTGTTGACGAACATGCCCACCACCGCGTCGAGCAGGGGGTGGTGGCGTCCGGCGATGGGGGTGCCCACCGTGATGTCGGTGTCACCGCTGACCTCGGCGAGGAGCATCACCACCGCGGACCGCAGCGCGGTGAACAGCCCGGTGCGATGGGTGCGCGCGATCTCGAGCAACGCGCGGTGCGCGGCGGCGCCGACGGAGAACGGCATGCGCGCACCGGCGTAGGACCAGTGGTCGGGGCGTGGGCGATCGGCCGGCAACGCCAGGACCGGTGCTGGTCCGGTCAGCTGCCGGGTCCAGTAGGCGATCTGCGTCGCGGCGCGGCTGGTGGGGTCGTCTTCGTCGCCGAGACGAGCCAGTTGCCAGAGCGTGTAGTCCGTGTAGTCGACCGGGAGGTCGGGCCACCCAGGTGCGGTGCCGTTGACCCGTCCGGTGTAGGCGAGGACGAGGTCGCGCGCCAAGGGCGCCAGGGACCAGCCGTCGACCGCGATGTGGTGCACCGCGCAGGCGATCAGATGGTGATCGGGTCCGTGTTCGAAGACGCCGATCCGCAGCGGAGGCCGGGTGCGGACGTCGAAGCCGGCCGCGACCACCGCGGTGACTGCGTCGTCGTCGGCCGGGGTCGGGGTCAGGTCGGGCAGGGCGTCGCCGGTGTCGAGGAGACGCTGCCGGGGACCGGACGGGGTGTCGGGGAATACGGTGCGCAGGCAGGGGTGCCGGGCGACGAGGTCGGTGACGGCACCCGTGAACGCCTGGTGATCGAATCGGCCGCGGACCTCGATGGTGAAGGCAATGTTGTAGAGGGGGCGGCTGGTGTGGGTGCGGTCGAGGTAACGCTGCGCCGGCGACAGTGGGATCTGTTGGGGCACCGGGATGTGGCCGAGTCGAACCGTGCCGGGATCGGCGGTCGTGGTGCTGATTCGTGCCGCCAGCGCGGCCACGGTGGGGGCGTCGAAGACCTCCCGCACCCCCAGGGACGATCCCCATTCGTCGTTGATCCGGGCCACGACCCGGGTCGCGGACAGCGAGTCCCCGCCCAGGTCGAAGAAGGAATGGTCGGCACCGACGCCGCTCATGCCGAGCACCGCCGTAAAGGTGTCCGCGACACTGCGTTCGGTGGGTGTGGCGGGCTCCCGATACGGCGCCGTTGCGGTGAACTGCGGGGCGGGGAGGGCGGCGCGATCCAATTTTCCGGTCGGTGTCAGGGGCACCTCGTCGACGATCATGACGGCCGAGGGGACCATGTAGTCGGGGAGTGCCTCTCGCGTGTGCCCACGCAGTATGTCGACGTCGAAGGTGGTGGGGTCGTCGATGGCGACGTACGCGACCAGTACCTGATCGCCGGACGGGCGGCGGTGCACGGTGGTGGCGGCGAACCGCACCCCCGGGTGGGCGGTGAGGGCGGTGTCGATCTCGCCGAGTTCGATGCGCAGTCCCCGGATCTTCACCTGATCGTCGGTGCGGCCGAGGAAGCGCAGTTCCCTGGTGGTTGTCCAGTGGACCTGGTCGCCGGTGTGGAACATCCGCGATCCGGGTTTCCCGAAGGGGTTCGCCACGAACTTCGTGGCGGTCAATGCCGGCTGCCCGTGGTATCCGCGGGCCAGGCAGGGTCCTGCGAGGTGCAGTTCACCGCGGGCGCCCGGGGGTCCGGGGTGCAGGTGGTGGTCGAGTACGACGGCCTGGACGCCGCGCATCAGCGGGCCGATCGTGATCTCGCCCGCCGAGTGCATCGGGCCGCTCAGGGTGACGCTGCACGTGGTCTCGGTCGGCCCGTACGCGTTGCGCATGTCCCGCTCGTGCGCCCACCGGTGGACCAGCGCCGCCGGACACGCCTCGCCGCCGACCAGCACCAGCTCCAGGTGGTCGAGGCCGGCCGGGTTCACGGTGGCCAGCGCGGACGGTGTCGCCAGCAGGTGCGTCACTCGCTGGGTGTGCAGGAAGTCGGTGAGTTCGCCGCCACCGAACGCGGTCGGCGGTGCGATCACCAGGGTGGCGCCGCTGATCGCGGCCGCAAGAACCTCGACGAGGGCGGTATCGAAGGTCGGCGAGGCCAGGTGCAGCACCCGCGATCTCGCCGTGATGCCGTACTTCTCGTCGATCTCCCGGGTCAGGTTCGCCAGACCCGAATGGGTGACCACCACGCCCTTCGGGGTGCCGGTCGACCCGGAGGTGTAGATGATGTACGCCGGGTGCGCTGCGTCCGGGCGCCGAATACACCCGATCTCACCGGGTCCGCCCGCCACGTGCTCGCCGGCCGGGGTGTCGAGGACAAGCCAGTCCACTGCGTCCGGCAGTCGCTCGCGCGCACCCGAGACCGTCACTCCCACCGCCGCACCGGAGTCCGTCACGGTGTACCCGATCCGGTCGGGCGGGTGGGCCGGGTCGACCGGAACATACGCGGCACCGGTCTTCGCGACCGCCCACAACGCCACCACCGACTCGATCGACCGGCCGATCGCCACCGCCACCGGGGTTTCAGGTCCGGCGCCCCGCGCGATCAGCGTCCGTGCCAGGCGGTCGGCATGCCGATCCAGCTCACCGTAGGTCAGTGTGCGGTCGATCCCGACCACCGCGGTCGCATCCGGCGTGTGCGCAACGGTCCGCGCCAAGAGGTCGGGCAGCACCTCGGGGTCGGCGGCGGCCGCCCCCGCTGCCGGCGCGAAGTCGGCACGTTCCCCCGGGAGGAACAGGTCGAGCGCGGTAATCGGTGTGGCCGGATCCGCGGCGGTGAACCGGGCGAGGAACGCCATGAATCGCGTGTGATGCAGTGCGAGATCATTCTCGGTATACACCGCCGGATTTCCCTCGAAATCGATGCGCGGCAACGAATCCGTCGAACCGGGATACACATTCACGGAAAGGTCGGCGGTGGGGCCGGTGGTGAGCACCTGCACCCGGCCGGTGATACCGCCCAGCGAGATCTGCTGCTTGAACATCATCAGGTTGATCACCGGACCGAACTGCGCCGGGCCCACCGTGGTCGAGTCGCGGTCGCGTCCGATGTCCTCACGTCTGTACCGCTGACGACGCAGGACTCCGGTCAACGCGAGCTGGGCGTTCTGCACCGCCTCACCCACCGACACCGAGACCGCCGTCCTCAACCGCAACGGCAGAACATTCGACACCGACCCCGCGGATTTACGCAGCAGCGCAGTGGTTCTCGCCGACACCGGCAGCGACAGCACGACGTCGTCCGCGGCGCACATGAGCCCGAGGAACGCAGCGAATGCGGCGACGACCGTCGCCGACCACCGGAGGCCACCACCGTGGTCGAGCCCGGCACCGCCCGGTGCGGCCGACGTGCCGCCGACCAGGTGCGCGGCGGCCCCCGGCGGCCGGACACCGCTTCCCAGCGAGACGACCGGGGGAAGCTCGGCGGTCTCCTCCTGCCAGAACAGGCGATCACGCTGCCGTCGCTGCGAGTTCTGGTACCGCAGGTCCTCCGCGAGAACACCCGGCGGATCCGCAGCCACCGACGGCGCGGGCTCGCGGTCGGCGTCCGCCGCGTACAGCTCCGCGGTCCGACTGATCAGTCTCATCGCCCCGTACCCGTCGAGCGCGATGTGATGGGCCCGCGAATACCAGTAGTAGTGATCGTCGGCGAGCCGCAGGACACGCGAGACCACCAGATCCCCTGCGTACATGTCCACCGCGGTGGTGCTGTCGCGGCGCATCCACTCCTGCGCCACCCGGGCAGGCTCGTCGTGACTACGCACATCGACGACGGTGACGGCGACACCCTGCGTGTCGTCCGACACCACGTGCGGCTCACCGTCGACCTCGATCAGCCGCACCGACCCCGTGCACAACTGCCGGTAGGCGTCCTGGTTCGCGGCGACCAGAGCGTCGAGATCGACCGGTCCCCGCAGCTCCGCGTATTGGGCGATGACGAACGGCACCTCCGGGGACAGCCGCTGGGCGAGCCAGATCGCCTTCTGAGCCGCAGTCAGCGCAAACACGGCAGGTCCGGTCACGTCAGCCACCCCTATCGACCGGTAACGGAGGAGTTCACTCTGCCGCCCCTTCCCCATCGCCGCATCGTCACCGGACCGCCCGCACGACGACAAGTTCCTCCGAGCGCTGACCGGACCCGATCAGACCCCGCTTCTCGAGCATCGTGGTGCGCGAAGACAGCACCGGACCGAACGGCACCTCGACACGCGCCGCGATCCCCACCCTCATGCCCCGCTCCGCGAGGATTGCCTCGGTCTCGGCGATTCCGCTCAGCGCGGACTGAGCGATCAGCAGGACACCGTCCCGGTCGAGGACCTCGGGCGCCTCCACACAGATCCGATCGAGCAGTGCTCGCCCGTTCCGTCCGGCATCCCAGGCGCGCGCGGCGCCCCGAACCGGAAGCGCATCGTCCTGCGCCGGCACATACGGCGGGTTACAGATCACCAGGTCGAAACGGTCCCCACGGACAGGGGCCGTCAGATCACCCCGCCTGGTGTCCACGGACCGGCGCCGCAGTGCCGCGTTGAGCCGAGTGTTGATCAGAGCGCGACGCGAGATGTCCACCGCCGTCACACAGCCGGCCCCCAACGCCGCCGCGTGCACACTCAGCGCACCCGTTCCGGTGCACAGATCCAACACCCGCGACGCAGCGTCCAGCTTCTCCGACGACAGCATCGCGGCCAGCATCCCCGTGTCCGCCTGCGGCGGATAAACCCCGGGCAGGCGCAGCAACATGTAACTCCTCCTGAAGATTGACACACCTACAGCAGAAGCTGTTCAGCACCCGAGACTATCGGAGCCCCACACCCCACCGCCGCGCAGAACCGCAGCGGCTGAGGGAAACCGGACAAACACCCCGCCGGTCCAACTGGACTAGCGCCCTGCACCACGACGGGCGACGGTGCACTTCGACCTCGAACTGGTCTCACACCAGGAGCTGCACCCGCAGATCCCCACAATGCCCCAGCACGGGAGCAGGTCGAACCATTCGAAAGGGCTGACGTGCAACGCAATTCAAATGCAACCTTGTCCTGGCATCGATGGAGGGTTTCCCCTTTTTCCGCTGCGACGGCGCAGCCCGATGGACCCGGCAGCCGAGGTCAGGTGCAGTGACCGGTGATCGTTGTCCTGAGATCTACTCGGCGTCGGTGTCGAGTTCGACGCAGTCCCACGTCACGGCCCTGTCTGACGGAACGTCGCCGCGCTCGGTCAGAGTCGGCCGTCCCGACGGGTTCACCGAGTAGCCCCCACGCGGGGCCGGGACGCGGTGTGCTTCCTGGGTGATCACGGCGCGACGCAGAATGCGACCCCGCGTCGTCGGCACCACGTGGTGAAACATGCGCCGATGTCTGTCGTACATCAGACAGCCGGAGATTGCGGTGGGGCCCTCTGATTCTTTCCAGTCCGGCAGCAGCGCGGAGAAGTGTCCGTTGGCCTGGGCTATCCAGTCGTATTCACCGGGTCGGCTCGTGGCCGCGCGTTCGACATGCACGGGGACGTCCCAGCTCACGACTTCCACCGGCAGCATTTCTGGTCGGCACCACTAGTAGTGGCCTCGATTCGGTCTCCTACGTGCAGGCGCTCGTATCCGGGTTCGAGATCGACCAGCATCCAGATCCTCACACCTGTCATCATGACGTGTGGGCGCACCGTTGCGGTGTCGGTCCGAACGACCGGAGCCGGTGGAGAAACGCTGACCGAGGCGTCCCGGGCGCGGTCCCGTGACCGGGAGGCCATGACCTGGCGTTGTCCCACGCCCCCGATATCAGGTCGACATCGTCGCCCGCCAGTCATAACCGGTAGAGTCCCCGCGGTGCCGCTCACCCCCAGCCTGTCCGGTCGTGTCTTCCCGCCGGTCGGACCGTATCTCGTCGGCCGGGAGAAGGTCCGCGAGTTCGCGCACACGGTGTCCGCCACGCATTCCATCCACCACGATGTCGACGCCGCCCGCGCCGCAGGCCACCCCGATGTCGTTGCCCCGCCGACGTTCGCCGCGGTGGTGGTCGACCCCGCGGTCGGC
Source organism: Rhodococcus sp. 4CII (assembly GCF_014256275.1). Lineage (NCBI taxonomy): Bacteria > Bacillati > Actinomycetota > Actinomycetes > Mycobacteriales > Nocardiaceae > Rhodococcus > Rhodococcus sp. 4CII. Next base: position 57,384 of record NZ_JACCFE010000003.1, on the reverse strand, counting down.
CAGCTGCTCCGCAGCCCCGACACCGGCCTGGATCCGACCCGGGTGGTGCACGGTTCGCAGAGCGCGCGGTATCACCGGCACATCGTCGCCGGCGACGAACTCACCACCGACCTGACCGTCACGGCCGTCACCGAACGCGGCACCCACGCAATCGTCACCACCTCCAGCGAGATCCGCGACCGCCAGGGCCGCCGCGTCGCGACCGTGACCTCCACCCTGTTCGTGCGCGGAGCAGACGCATGACCGCCCGCCCGACCCTCGCGGTGGCGGTCGGGGATGTGGTGGCGAAGGCAACCCACACCATCACCCGGGATTCGCTGGTCCGGTATGCCGGTGCCTCCGGGGATTTCAACCCCATTCACTACCGCGACGACGTGGCTGCCGCGGCGGGGTTGCCCGGGGTGCTCGCGCCCGGCATGCTCACCGCCGGCCTGGCCCTGCAGCCGGTGATCGACTGGCGCGGCGACGCCACCCGCATCCTCAGCTACGAAACCCGCTTCACCCGGCCCGTCGTGGTCGACCCGCACATCGGCGCCGCCGTCGACATCATCGCCACCGTCGCGCACCTCGACCCCGGAGCGGCGACCGCCCGCATCGATCTGACCGTCCGCTGTAAGGGACGGGCCGTGCTGGGCAAGACCCGAGTGGTCGTCGACCTGGCCCGATAGGGATACACCACCGGCAGCTCTGCTCGTCCCACTCGCGGGGAAACGGGTGGGGGACACCAGTGGCAGTGGCCCGTGCTCCGCGAGATCAACATGTTCATGCGCTGGTGGAATCAGTTCTGAGGAAGGGCCACAATTGGTCATTCCACTCGCTGAGCGAGGGTCCCGCCCCGCGAAATGGGCGACAGAAGCGAGGTACGGATCTCACTTCAAATGCCGATACAGCGTCGTACGCCCGACGCCGAGGATCTCGCCGATGTCGACGAGCGGCATCCCGTTCTCGCGCATCTTGTGCGCCTGCCGAATCTTGTTGGTGGTCATCTTCGGTGGCCGGCCACCGACACGGCCGCGGGCACGGGCGGCGGCAAGGCCGACCTCGGTGCGTTCCCGGATGAGGTTGCGTTCGGCCAGGACCGACAACATCCCGAACATGGCGCGGCCCTCGGCGGTGGCGGTGTCGATGCCCTGCTCAAGCACCTGCAGGCCGATGCCGCGCTCGCGCAGGTCGGCGCCAGGGTGATCAGGTGCAGCATCGACCGGCCCAGCCGGTCCAGCCGAGTGATCACCAGGACGTCGCCCTCGAAGTTGCGCAGGTACGACGAATACAGGCGTACCGGCTCGACGTGGTCGGGGGCGTCAGCTCGCGGGCCGCGGTGGCCTGAGCCCGAGCTGGTGGCGAGAGCCCGCGCGCCCTCGGGCGGCGCGAGGTCGTCCTGTGAGTAGTCGAGGCCCCACCCCAGCCGATTCTCGACATTTCGTTACATTTTATTATGAAATGAAACGAAACGAAATGTTATGTAATGTTACGATGATGGGGTGGTAACCGTTTATCGAGGGGGAGTGGCGTCGAGATGAGCGAGAGCAGGCCGGGTAGGCCTCGGGAGTACGCCTCGGACGCCGACCGGGTCCGCGCCTGGCGGGCCCGGCAGAAGGGAAAGTCCGGCTCGACCACAGCCGAGACCACCGAGACGCCGACCGATCCGATCGAGGCCTCGGCAACCCTGGCCCAGTCCCTTCCGCTGTTGAGGCAGGAAGCCGACAGGCTGTCCGCCGTCGCCACCCGCATCACCGAGTCGGTGAACCTGCTCGGCGACCCGGCCGCGGTCGATGCGCATCTGCGCCGCGCCCAGGTCGCCGCGGACAAGGTCCGGGCCGATGCCGCCGCCGAGATCGAACAACTCCGCGATCAGCTCGACACCGCGATCGACGACCGGATCAACGCCGATGCCGCCGCCCAGGCCGCCGAGCAGGCGGCGGAGCAGTCCGCCACCGCGCTCGCGGAAGCCAACGCCGACCACGCCGAACAGTTGCGCACGATGGAAAGCTCCTACCGCGAAAGGTTGGTCGAGCAGGAGCAACTCGTCGAATCCCTGCGCGCCCGGGCCGCGAACGGGTCGAGGAACTGCGCGCCGAGCTCGCCGATATCCGGGGGCGCACCACGAGCTGACGGTTATCGCTCACCACCGTTCCTCGAATCCCAGTTTGTGAAAGAAGTCGCCGGCACACCCGGGCAATCGAGAGGTAACCGCCCTCGCCGGTGATGTCACCGACCTGCAGTACTGACCAACTCGTCGCCGACGTCAACGCGGTCCGCCGACCGGACCCTTACTCGTCCGGTGCCGGTGGTGGGGAAGCGGACCGGAGCTGATCGAGCGAGAGCGTCACCGTGGTGTTCCGGACCGCACCGAGTAGTCGGGCCCGTGCCGCCGGAAGAGCCTCGAAGGCGGTCGACATTCCCAGCGCCCACGGCGCCGACTCGACCGGTGTCAGCCCACACCGCCCGAAGTGGTCCGAGAGCCGGCCGATGGCATAGTCGAGCGCCGCGATCTGTGCGGGGTCCGCATCCGGATCAGGGTCGGAGAGCACCGGGTAGGGCCACATCAGCACGATCCCGGTGGGCAGCATCCGATGAATCGTCTCGGCCACCAACCAGGCCCCCAGATCGTGGCCCCGCAGCGGTTCGGTGACGAACGCGATGTTCGGAATCAGGACTGCCTCGGTGATCACGGCCAGAGTCTCGTACTGTTCCTCGACCTGCCTGGCGAGTTGATTACCGTCGAACAACCCGGCCAGCATCTCGTGATCTCCGTCGAACTGGTCCAGGCACAAGGCGATCGGGTCCTCGGTACCGAGGCGGATCACCGTGAAGTCGAGTGAGCCCACCACCACGTCGTCGGCGTCGTCGATGTCCACCGTCATGGTCACTTCGGCGAACCAGTCCAGGCACGCGTCGAAATCACTGAGACCCACGCTCCGGAACCGCACCCGCGGCGAAAACAGGTCGACGCTGCTGCGGCCCTGCGCCTCGACCAGGTCCGCCACCGCGGCCAGCGACAATGACACAGGACATCCTCTCCTACCAGTCCGCCCATCCGACACCTGCCACTATCGCGCATCACTGCGCTCCGACGCCGAATATCACGGCACCGGCGGACCTTCCACCCCGACCGGCGGCGGCGGTGTTTCCGGCCCGACGCTCCCGCCGACGCGGAACGCCAGCCCGGGCGGAGGCGGGACGCGTACTCGACCGCTGCCCGAGGACGGCAACCAGTACGCGGGACTGGGCGGTACCCAGGCCGGGAAGGACCCGATGATCCGAGTTCCCGCCGGATCCGCCCTCGGGCTCTCAGTCCTCGTTGGTGCGGCAATTCCGCTCGACTTCGGCGTCATGACCAATGTAGTGCTCGGACAACGTGCCCTCTACAGCCTCGGACCCCAACTACGTGCCCGCCTCAACGGCCTCTACATGGCCATATTCTTCGTCGGGGGCGGAGTCGGCTCAGCACTCGGCGGATTCGTCTACGCCCACCACGGATGGACGGTTACCGCATTGACCGGGGCTGCGGTGCCCGTCCTCGCCCTCGGATACTTCCTCACCGAGCGACACGACTAACACCCGGATGACGATCCGCTATCGGCAAAGCGATCTGGCGCAGCCCGTTGCGGCAGTCGGAGCCGCATCGAACCCAGCAATATTTGGTGGCTTGCGCACCGAATTCGTACGAGTTAGGCATGTCGTATGACCGAGACTCCGGGAACCCGCGCGGGTTTGACAACTGGCGACACGGTGATGCTCCACCCGCAAGGGGTCTCGAAGTTCAAAATCCTCAGTATCGATGAGGATGGCCATGCACTCATCGAGTCCCTACTGGACAGCCCAGGAAAATACGCCTTCAGCGTCGCGGTGAAGTTTCTCGTCCCGGCCGATTCCTAGCAGTCAGCGGTCTCGTCCCGGCTGCGTCTCATCGACGCCCGTGAGCTGGGTGCCGGAGGATGATGCGCATGCGGATGAAGTTTCACGAGCAGCTCGACGAGCTGACAGACCGTCTGGCGTCGATGTGCCACCTGGCCGGGGATGCTGCCCGGGCGGCGACCGACGCCTTGGTGCTGGCTGACCTGCCCCTGGCCGAGCGGGTGTTCGACCTCAACGAACAGATCGAGGAGTTACGCGGTCCGTGCGAGGACCTGGCGATGGCACTGCTGGCGTTGCAGGGCCCGGTGGCACGGGATCTGCGTCAGGTTGTCACCGGTGTGCACCTGGTGACGGATCTGAGCCGGATGGGCGGGCTGGTGCAGCATGTGGCCGAGAGTGTCCGCCGCCGCCATCCCGAGCACGTCGCCTCCGGTGAGGCGGAGGAATTGCTCTCCCAGATGGGGCGGGTGGCGGCCGAGTTGGCCGGCCTCGCCGAACGGGTTCTGCGCACGCACGATCCGGAACTGGCCGCCGAGATCGGCAGACGCGACGACGAGCTCGACGACCTGCACCGACGGCTGCTCACCCTGATCGAGGATCCGGCCTGGACCGGCACCATCCCGGCCGCGGTCGATGTCACCTTGTTGGGGCGTTTCTACGAACGCTTCGGTGACCACACCGTCGTGGTCGGGCGCCGGGTGGTCTTCCTCGTCACCGGGGAACAGGTGACCCCGTAGGTCGTCGCGGTCACAGGACCGGGGCGCACCTCGCTCAGGCCGATCTGTGCAGGTGGACCCGTAGTCTTTCCTGGTGTCCGCTCCCTCCGACGACCTCTCCGCCGAGCGTCCCCCGGTGCTGCCGTCATTGACCGCACTGGGTCCGTCGGCGGATCCACACGTGATCACCGTGCCCGCCCGGACCGGCACGAACATCGAGCTGCGGATCCACACGTGGCTCACGATGTTCGATGTTCCGGCCGGGGAGTGGGTGCCGGCGGCATCGGGGTTCGTGGTCACCGTGCTCGTGCACATCGTCGACGCCGCAACGGGCCTACCGCGGTATCTCCCGGTCACCGAGCCGGGCGAGTGGGCGCGGGCGATCTTCGCCGATGTCGACGCGGCGCAGGGGTATTTCCTCGGCGCCGTCGACCCGGACACCGGTGAGCACCGGGACGGGCAGCTGGCCTACCGGCTCTACCTCGCCGCCGACGGGCAGGCGATCCGGGCGCCCCGCCAAGTCGTTGGATGTCCGCACTACCTGCGGGCAGCCGATACCGATCCCGAGATTCGGATCGTCACCACGGCCTGACCACCGACAGGTTCCGTCCATCCAGCCGGACAGCGTCGGAAGGCCCTCACGGATGTTCTTGACGGGGCAGTTCCTGGTGCGTCGTCAGGGATTCCGACCATTGCCTGACTCTCGCACGGTCACGCGCGCGAGCATCTGTTCCATCTGCGGCCTCCCCACCCGCAGATCGGCGGCGATCATCCCTGCACGGGTGTCGAGCTGCGGCTCGAACGCGGCGAAGACCACCCGCGCAGCTGGGGCGAGGACCTCGTGTTCAACAGCTTCAACGGTCTCGCGTGACCAGCGGTCCTCGTTGGTGGTGATGTCGGGTTCCCCGAACAGCTCCGCCAGCCGGTACGGGACGTATCCGGCCTGCTCGAGGTCGGTTGCGGTGTAGAACTCGGTCAAGTTCCCCTTGTGCGTTCGGGCTTGGCAGTTTCCGGTGTCCTCTTACTGGGCAGTTGTACCGATCCGCCTCCGGCGGTCGATACACAGCGTAGGAGGAGTGCGCTTCCATTCAACTGAGCCCGTTTCCGACCAAGGAGTTCGTCATGTTAGACCTGGGATTCTTCTATGCCTTCCCTCAGCTCGCCGACGCGTGGGTAGCAATAGGCACGTGGTGGGGGTCGCTTCCATTCACCTAACTCCGGAGGTGATGACGGCGATTCCGATCCCCCCGTACGGGTCGGGTGACAGCTGGATGGTGTGGACACCTTGGCTGGTGCCCATAGTTCTCTGGTGGAACTCCTGGCACTTGACCCAGTACCTATCGCCCGCCGGCGGCGACGCGCTGCCCTGAGCCTTCTACCTGCGTAGCTCCCAGGTCACGGGCACAATCGGGCGTATGCGGCTGATCCAGGTCACTTTCACCGAGTTCCACGACGCAGACGCGGCGGCCGATGCCACTGCTATTCCTGGTGTCAGAACTGACAGGCCATCGGCAGATTCGGATCAATCTGGCTAACAGCACTGTTCGCAGTGCGAGCGCAGCACTCGCGAGTGGCTCGGATGTGAGTAGCCCGGACAAGCCTCGATGCGAACGAGGCGCTGACCGGGCGGCTCGCCGCAAACCCGCTCCTCGAACTGGCGAACCACGTCACCCGGCACCGGCCGCTGTCGGTGACCGGGAAATCCGCGTACGGCATCGCCGGCACCACCTCGCCCGCCGAGGTGATCGACGAGGTATGGGTCAATCACCACCGCCTGCACGCGATCACCGGCACCCCACCGCGCTGGTTCCGCCCCGGCACAGCCCACTGCGACGAGGTCGCAGCGTCCATCGTCCGCGATCTCGGCGAGCAGGTGGGGGGGTTTCACCGTCAACGGCGACGCGGGGGCCACCCTGCCCGCCGTCAAGGTCCAGGCCGCCGTCACCTCCGCCCTACCGGGGTCCATCGTGATCATGCACGTCAACCGGCCGGCGGGTGCCACCGCGGAGGGCCTCACCGCGGCGGTGTCCCAACTACGTTCGACCGGAATCGAATTCGTCACCCTCAGCGGCGCGGGCGGCCTGGCCTGACCCCGCGCACGTCGAAACACTCGCGCGCATCGCGGTACCGAGGTACGCCTGCACCTCCACCCGCAGCATCGGCCCGGTTATTCGCCCCGCACTCCAATTGGTCTCGACCGTGGGATACGCGGTGAAGAACAGATTGACCTGGACACCACTGCGACCGCGGCCACCACCGACACCGCCGCCGCCCGGACCCGGCGAGTGGCAGTGCGGATGCGGGGCACCCCGTGGAGGCGGGCAATGTACCCGTGGACGCGGGCACCGAGCCGGCGCGGTGCCCCACCGGCCGTTGCCCGCGCGGCTCAGCCTCACGAGCAATCAGCCCAGATCGCGGGGCATCGGAATCGGCGCAGGTGGAACCAAGCTCGGCGGCGACGTCAAGGGCCGGCGTTCGGCAGTGTGCACCGCCGCGGGCGTGTGGGCGTGGCCGACGGCCCGCAGAAGGTCGGACTGCAGGCGCTGATACGTGGCGAGCCACCGAGGGTCGACCGGTTCGTCGCGTAGGTACGCCGTCAGGGTCGCGCTGTTGTTGTCGTAGTCCAACCATCTGCGCAGGTCGAGCACCCGGTCCTGCACGGTGTGCAACAGCGCGTGCTGTGGAACGGGCATCTGATCAGCTCCTCCGGCTCGGACGTGTCCACGAGGGGAAACGGCAACGTGGTTGCCGCACACTGCCGTCGACAACCTTTGGCATGTTCCGGTCGCCATTGTGCGGCAAACCGATGCCCGATGTCAGGTCTTCGTTCCTCACAGGTGTGAGGGTGTGCAACAGGCTGCTACCCCTGCCGCCTGCCGCCTGCCGCCTGCCGAAATTATCGAGGTCCGGCGTAATGGGGTCTGTCGATGAACAACGCCATCGTCCGTTCGGCCGGCCAACCCGGTGCTTGGCCCACCGGCTCCAGGACGGTCAGTCCGAGGTGTCGTCCGCGGCGGCGGCAGGATCGGATCGGTCGCCGCAGGTCAGGGTCAGCACCCAGCCGCGGCGTGCGGTGAGGGCGTGGTGGAGTTGGCGTGCCCACCGGGCCCGCTCGTCGTCGCTGTGGTGTGTGATCGCGATCCGACGTGTCCACGTCCCGGACGCCGAGCGGTCGTCGACGGCCAACCCGATGACGATCCGAAGACCGGAATCCGATGCCCCGGTGACGACGATGCGGCCGGGCTCGCCGCCCATTTCCATCCGGGCGCCGAGCACGCCGGCGACCACATCGGCCACCTCGATCACCGACTGCGCTCCGACCACGTCGATGTAGTCCTCGGCGATCATCTCGGTCCTTCCGTCACCCGGCGGGCTTACAGGACCGGATGGTACCGACGACGCCTGAGGGCAGTCCGTCGGGCTATTCCTCCGCGAGTATCGCCATCATCCCCGGGCGGTGTTGCCGGGGCGCCGTCAGCCACCCTCACCTCCGGTGGTCCCGGCTGTACCCGCTGCGCTCGGCGTCTCGCGGTCGACGATCGCGTCCTGCCGGTCCCGGTCGGTCATGGTGGCGTTGCGGGCCGGGCGGGGTACGTCGAGCCGGGCGGCGATCCGCTCCCAGGACATGCCCTCGAGGAGGGCATCGATCACCGCTCGCGCGAGGAGTTCGTCTCCCTGCTCACCCACGCTGACACGACGGCGTCGGAGACCGCGGAGTTCTCCAGCCGATCTTCGCGGCAGCACGGAGGTGACTCTTCCATCCGGGCGAGGGTATCGGGATCGCGTCCCGCTGTGGACGTACCTCCCTGTCCGTGTTTTCGCGAACGGCAGAGGCCGGGGCGATCAGGAGGGCACCGGGCCGGGGGTGTCCGAGCCCGGTATTTCGGTGGCCTTGGCGGTGATGATGCGCGCGAGATCGTCGAGGGCGGCGGTGATCGCGTCGTCGTCGCGGTCGACGAGCCAGCGCAGCACCAATCCGTCCAGTGCGGCCAGGGCGAACCGGGCGACGTCGGCAGCGGGAGTTCTCCAGCGCACGCCGGTGATCTCGGCGCAGGCGTCGAGGAACACGGCGGCCTCGTGGTCCATCGTCCGGTATTGGCCGGCGGCGACGGCAGCGGCGGGGGTCCGTTCGGTCGCGGCGCGCCGCAACGAATGGGCGGTGATCTCGTAGGTCAGCAATTGACGCCCCGGGGTGGCCGCGATGATCGGCCACATCCCGCCGATCCCGACGGCCAGCAGTTGCCGCAACCCGGACAGTCCGCGGAGTTCCTGCGCATCCCGGATGTGACCGAACCCGGCCTGCAGCGACTCGCTGAGCTGCACAATCAGACTTTCACCCATGGCGGTGACGAGCTCGTCCATGCTCTCGAAACGAAAGTGCAGCAGACCGAGCGAAACCCCGGCCTCCTGGGCGACCGCGCGGGCGGTGACCGAGTCCAGGCCGCCCGTTTCGGCGACGATCAACGCCGATTCGACGAGCTGAGCGCGGCGGACGTCCTCGGAAAGTCTCGGCATTCGCTGATCGTAGAGTCTGCTTCTCCCGCGCATCCGGCATTCGAACGGCACCGGACATCGTGACGCGAAAGAAGATTCAGGGCAGTACGCGAGAGATGATTCAGGCCGGTAGGCGACGCCTCCGGTGAGGGACTGCGGCGGCGGTGTCCGTCGGTCGGGTGCGGCGGGCAGCGAACTGGCACAGGTATTGTCCGGTCGCCGGATCGGTCAGGCCCGGAAGCAGCAGCCGCCACATCACGGGTATCTGCTGTGCAGGGCTGGCCTCGGGCCCGGGGGAACCTGCGTGCAGGCGAACACTGTAGGCCGCCTCGACCAGGAACCGGGCGAGCTCGTCGGAGTCGATGTCCTCGCGGAAATCACCCTCCGCGCCGGCTCGGCGCACCAGCTCCCGACACGTCTGCGTCCACCTGTCGAAGACGGTGGTCGGTGCGGTGCCGCGGTAGTCGCCGATCTCGAGGACCAACCGGAACGCGGCCGCGATCGTCGGGTCGCTGTGGTGGTCGGCGGCGAGGGCGTAGGTGAATTCGATCAGTGCCTCGGCGGCACTGGTCTGGGTGTTCATCCGCTCGGCGAAGATCTGGTCCAGTCGGGTGAAACCCGCATCGATCACGGCGCGCGCGAGGTGTTCCTTGGAGGTGAAATGGAAGTAGAGGCCGCCCTTGGTGACACCCACCGCATCGACAATGTCTTGCAATGTCGCATGGATGTAGCCGTGACGGTCGAATTCTTCGGCCGCACGGTGCACCACCGCGGTCCGGGTGAGTTGTCCACGCTTCTGGGTTCGGATAACCATGGCCTTCCCCTTCCCACTCACCGGCAGGGTCCCCCACCGCACAGAGTCATCGCGTCCGTCCGGCAGGACCACCCGACATGTGCGGGGCCACGGGTGGACTGTCCTGGGCGGGAGGTCGCCCGCTCATGGCGGTGGCTCGGCTCCCACCTGGTGAGCCGAGCCACCGCCGTACGAGGCAGTCTCCGGCCGATCAACCGCTCATTCCGATACCGCCGCCGAACATGACGCTCAGCCACTTCAGGAACGCCTCGAACGCAACGGAAAAATCAACACCTGCAGAACCCATGAACTCCTCACTCCTCTGATTGGACTTCCCTCCACGGAATCGTCGCTCCCGCTTACTCCCCCTATCGCTCGAAGACGCCTCCGGTGTTTCACAAAATCTGAAAATGGTGGTTCTTTTTCGAAACCGAAATAACACCATTTCAGTTGGACGACCGCTCAGAATCGAATTGGACGACCGCTCAAAATAGTGAAATGGACAATTGCTCAGGTTCGCGAGTCTTGCGGGGTTTCGGAAGTGGGGAGCGCTTCCGCGCCTTGTCCAGTAACGCGGCCGCTGAAAAAATTTGCCACCGGCCGCGAAACACGATGTGCTTTCGCGGCGATAGGAGGACCGGGGCGGGAAAACGGAGTGGGGGTTGCCCGCGGCGTCGCCCGCGACCGGCACCCCAAAACAAGGAAGTTCGAGTGCCCGGCATGAACATGTTCTGGATGATTGCGACCCTGGTTGCCGCGCTGTCGGTGATTGCGGCCTCTGCCGCCGCCGCGGTCACCGCCGACGCGGTGTCCCGGCGCTCCCGCCGACAGCTGCCCGGGCGGGCCGAGGATGCCGCATCCGAACCGCGGCCGCGAGTGCTTACCGTCGGGCATCGGCCCCGCTGGACCCCACAACCCGGCTCCTCCCGTTCCCGAACACCGGCGCCGTCGGCCGCATCCGGGAACTGCTCTGCATGCTCATGGTGCGGCTCGGGACCGGTTACTTCCGGTTACCGATAAAAAAACCAGCCACCCTGTTCCTGTATAGGGGATGAACCGTAACGACGCTATCCGGATATTCACAATCCGTGGCCCGCCGGAATCGACCGAATTTTCCGAATTCTGAATATTCACCGAAAGAAGGGGGAGTGAAGTTGCCGAACGAGGGGTATTCGACATGAACGCTGCACGCGAAAATGACGCCGTCGCGGGCAGCCAGACTCTCGGGTCGGCCACCCCTTCCGGCACGAGAGCCGCTCGCCACCCGCCTCCCCGGCCCGGCCAAGTGGCCGAATCTTCTCGCCAGGGTCGCGGGTGACCCGGCGATTAATCTTTCCGGTCGGCCGACCTTGGCACTCGTCTTTTCAGGTCATTGATTCGTCCCGTGTGGACATTTGTTCAGAATCGCCGAAGTGGTCATTGCGATCAAAGGAAAAGGGACTGAGGGCCGGAACGTGAAATGCGACGCTTTTCGGTCGCTGGTGGCGACATGTGCCGAGGACGTGCACCGCAAGTACGCCGACGCGATGAGCCGTCCTCCCACGACCGATCCGATGACCGTCCAGAGCCTTCGCCAGTTCGCTGCCCCGCCGTGCCCGGTTGGCAGGACTAGTACCGCCGAGGGGCGCGGCCCGATGGTCCGTGTGATGCTCGGTTCGACCACGCCGAGGCTTGGGAGTTCCCTGATTCGCCGGTGAAGAGATCCCGAGACCTGCCCCAGACAGGGGTTCGGCCGGGAATGCCTCACATTCTCGGCCGGATCTCTGCTTCTCGAGTCTGTCATCGTTACCGATCACTCGCTCGATCCGCACATCCCAATGTACGCGCGCCCGGATGCCCGGGCATGAATCGGACCCCGCGCGCGGACGGCGTTTCGATCACCGTCAGTGCCGCAACACCCGCGCCAGGGCGCGGGCGTACTCGTCGAGCAGGGCGAGGAGTTCGGCGTCGGGGTGCACCATCTCCGGCTGCGGCCGGGCCCAGGCCAGTGCCGCATCGGCGCGGTGACCGCTCTGCGCAACTGCTCGAGCACATGCCCGGGAACCGGGCCGCTCCCGAAGGGACGGTCGAGGTGCGCGGTGACCTCGGGGAGCCACAGCCGCGGATTCCGGTCGTCCCGGCCACCTCGGCGTTCGGATACGAGGGCACACCACTGGGCCAATTCGGCTCGAACGTCGCCGTCGTTCACCGCGGCCCGCAGAACCCTCCGCCGCCCACCGATACCGCCCAGGTCCTCGCCCCGGAAACCGGCCCGCTCGAGCAGCACGGTGAGGGCACAGTTGGCCAGCAGATCTCCGACCCGCCACCACCGCTCCACCTCGAGCACCGTCGCCCAGCCCGGGCCGGCGCACTCCCGAGGCCGGTGCCGCGTGGCTGCGTCCCGGCGGTCTCCGCCGTGGGCCGCGTCGGGGCTCACCAGCGGATCCCCGCCGCGGCCACGACGATCGCGGCCGTCAGACCGACACCGGTGACGCACCCCCACATCAGGCTGCCGTAGGCGTATCCGACCAGCACGCTCATCGGCACCGCCACGCCCGCCACCGCCGAGCCTGCCGGCAGCACGACAGTCGATTTCCTGAAAACACCCGACACCGTAACAAACCAATCGGTATTGTTTGTGTGGTGCCGGGCCCGGCGGGTGCGGCCGAGGTCCTTACTGGCGATGTGCGGGCTCAGATTCGACGTCGTCGGCGAAGACCAGGCGGCCGTCGTCGAGCGCGACCGCCCATCGGCGTACCGGTGCCCACTCGCGCGTAAGCGTCATTGCGGCCTCTTCGGCGAAGTCCTCGACCACCGTTCCCGGCGCCGAGGATCGATCGCCCTCCCGGACCCGGACTCGAACACCGGGAACGATCTCGCTGCCGGAATCTGCGACCGGGCTCGCTGTGTCGGACATGCACATAGTGAAGCAACAGCAGAAGTGGTTGTCACTTCGGGTTGCGGGTAAAATGCCCTCACCTGGATCGCATACACGCCGCCGTCCTCCGCATGTAGGCCGAACGCGCATGGCGGTGGGGTCCTCGATCCGCCCGTACAGGGTGGTCTCGCCGGTGGTCTGATCGCCGGCCTGCAGTTCAGGGAAGGCCGCCAGGATCCGCTCCGACACGGCGCCGCCGATCCGGATCGCATACCTGACGCTGCCGGCCCAGGTCCACTGCAGGACGGGATTCTGTCAGGTCGACGCACTGCGGAAACGGCACCCAGAGTGACGGCCGTGCGCCGATGTCGGTCAGCGGTGAGTGTGCGGATACACGGTGGAACGAGGCTCACGGAATCGGAACACCCGCCTCGAGGAAGTACAGCCCCGCGATTTTCTGGTCCTGATCGAAGCTCACACGGAACTCGCCTGGCGCGTATTCCATCTGCAGGGGCACGCTGACCACGGTGATCTGCCCCCGGGCGGTGTCCTGCGGGTCTGCGTGTGACTGGTAGCTGCCGAACTGCTCCTGATAGGTGGACCAGCTCGATTCGAGCATGTCGGCGGGCAGATTCTGGTGCAGGACATCATCGAAACGCGCGGTGGCAGACTCGAAGTCGCCTTGCACGATGGCATCGAGGGTCTCCAGCGCGAGTTGGTCGTCGTCGCTCACTACGGTGGCGGTGGTCGACTCGGTCACCGCGGGTGCGGTTGTTTCCTCCGCGTCCGCGGTCGCTGTTGCCGGTTCGGTGGCAAGGGGTGCGCTCATCTCCTCCGGAGTATGGGTGTTCGTTCCGCAGGCGCCCGCCAGCATCAGCGCTCCGACAATCCCGAGGATCACCAGGGCGATGATGACCGGTGATCGGCGCCGGGCGCCGCTGCCGGCGATGGTGTCCACGAATTCTCCCTATTGGTTCTGCCTCCACGCGGAGCGGATGTCGAGGCAGGAATACCCGGGACGAGTCGTTATACACCGACGAGCCGGCGCGGGCTGTCGGCGAGAGGACGTGCGCGGCGATGAGGGGTGACGGTACGCGCATGCCTGTGCCAGTGACGATTACGGCCTGATTTCTCGCCCCGGCGGGCGCCGGCGCCGGCGCCGGCCGGGGGGGTGAGACGAGGTGCGGGCCGACCGGCGCACAGACGCGGTCGGGCCAGGCTGAGAGTGATCGGCCACCCGGGGGGTGCACCGGTGAGTACCCCGCAGCCCCCTCGAGCCGCGAGGTACTGACCGACGGTCCCGTGGGCGGTCAGCGGAGGCCGGTGACTTCCTGGGCGATCGCGGCCAGGCGGGTCTGGGCGGCGGAGACCACCCCCTGCCGGTTCTTGTTGGCCTCCTCGTACGCCACGATCGCCCGCACGTCCGCAGGCTCGGTGAGTTCCTTGACCGCGGCCACGGCCTGAGTGACGTTGAGGTCGTCGTAGTCGTCGATCGGCAACTCCTCCGGTGCGAGGACGCCGGTGGCGGTGCGGACCGAGTGCAAGGCGTCGGCGGCGGTGTCCGCTCCTTCGCGGCGGGTGACCTGCTCGGCGGTTTCCAGGGCGGCATCGCGGGAGGCGGTGAGGGTTTTGACGGCGACATCGCCGGCGTGCGCGCCGCGGGCGAGCAGCTCGCTCAGCGCCGGTGGGGTGGTGCGGACGGTGTCCAGGGCCCGGTCCAGGCCGCGGGTCGACCAGGACACCGGAAGGTTGACCAACTTCACCGCGGTCCCGGTGGCGGCCTGCAGCGGGGTGCGGCGCAGCGCCGCCGGGCCACCGAGGGCGTCCTCGGCCAGGACGGTGCTCAGCCAGTCCACCGTCGCCGAGTGCGCGGTGATCAGCCGCTCCGCCAAGGCCACCACGTCGGGCTGCTGGGCGGTGATCGCGAGGGCTTTGAGATAGCGGGCGCGGTCGAGCAGTTGATGCTCGAGGCTCAGGTCACCGAGCAGGGCTTCGTCGAACGGTTGGGCCTGCTCGACCATGGTCTTGACCGCGGCGGCGGCCCGGCCGAGGAAGGGGCCGATCAGCTCGGGGACGCCGCCGAGTTCGCGGATCGCGGCGTCGACGGCCTCCGCCCGGGCCCGGGCGTTGTCGGCGTTCTCGGACAACTCCCGGCGCACCGCCTCGGTGCGGGCCTGCCCGATCCGGGTGTCGGCGACCTGGATTTCGGTGTTGGTCAGGTCGAGGACGGTACGTAACTGGGTCAACAAGGTGGTGGTGTCGAGTGTGCTCATGAATTCTCGCCCTTCGGCGTTGGCGGTATTGGGTTCGTGCACGGCGCACCGTTACCGCGACTACCCCGCACTACCAGCCGGTAACCATCGAAGTGTCGCGTTCCGCTCGAGCTCGGCCCGCAACCGACCCTCGAACCCCGCACCCCCGCATCACCACCCGTGAACACGCCCGTCTCCTCATCGGCGCATCGGCACGCCACTGCAGGCCGCAATCGTGAACACCGTCGGACGATCAGTGCGCCTACCTGTGATTCGACGTGTGGTCACGGCAAACGCATTTGCGGGAGGAACCGCATCGGGATGATCGGCGTCCCGTAGATCCGGCAGCGGGCCAGGCGCTCGTCCCGACCGCGGGTCCGTATGGATTCTCAGTTGGTCGTCGCAGTCACGGCGGTCAGTGCGATCCGGCGTCCGGTCACCTGTTCCATGTCGATGACCAGGTGGCAGGTGCTCGGAGAGACGGACCAGGGGACCGTCTGCTGTGTGAGAACTCGAGCGACGCTGTCCGAATTGGAAAGATATGTGGCTCTGCCCATGGCAAAGACGCTCCATCCCATTCGAGTCCACGGATCGATGCTGTCGGCTTGGAATGCAAGAAACTCACTGTCGAAGCGTTCGAACCACACATCGTCGACGGGGATAACGACTTCACCCGCGAGGGCAGCGAACGTCACCGGGCGCACCGCCGGTAGCGCGTTCTCGGTGAACACGATCCGCCCCACCGATACGGACCGGAGCAAGCGAGCGCACTGGACCAGCGGAAGCCGGGCATCCCGGGATGTGGTCATGAGGTCTCCTCGGGGCACGGTGTTGCTCTACCAGCACAACGATCACCTCGCTACCGCTCTAGAAACAGAGAACTATGTCACTTCCGCAGGTAGAGGCTGACGACCGGTGGCGGATCGGTGATCGGTCGATGACCCTCGTGCGGTGCCCGATCCCATTGAGGCAGGTGTGGAGCCCGTTTGTTCGTGGTGGGAAGGGGCGTCCATCACTCGGACGACTGCAGCAACTGTGCGGCCATCCCGCGATATATGAACTCGGCATACTGTCCCACGCTCCAACGCCGGGCAAGGACGAGCGGCGCGAAAACTGTGGGTGGCTGAAGTCGTTGACCTCCTGGGGATTCTTCGACCGGACAGCGGACTGGCGCGCAGTGGGAAGAGGGCCTGCACATGCTTGCCCCTGACGGCGACGTGGCCCGTGTCGGTGTTGAGCTTCAGCGGCTGGGAGCTCTTGCCGACTACATCTACGAAGAACTCGCTCTTCAAGAGCCTAGCGCCGCCGACCGGACGCGCGACGGCCTCTGCGACCGTCGTGGCCGTGGTGTTCAGTTCCATCGGCTTCACAAGCCCGATGGCCAACCGCGCGACATCGGCCGCCCGATACCGATGGGGCGGCCGATGTCGTCCGTCACGACAGTTCTAGTTGAGTTTCTGCGGTACACCGTAGGTCGTGACGGTGTCGCCCTGCGCGGTGACC
Source organism: Rhodococcus sp. 4CII (assembly GCF_014256275.1). Classification (NCBI taxonomy): domain Bacteria; kingdom Bacillati; phylum Actinomycetota; class Actinomycetes; order Mycobacteriales; family Nocardiaceae; genus Rhodococcus; species Rhodococcus sp. 4CII. Next base: position 40,911 of record NZ_JACCFE010000003.1, on the reverse strand, counting down.
GCGGTCGCGTACGGCCGGACGGTGACCGGCCCGAGAGCACCGGAGATCGAACCGTGGATGCCCTGCAGTCGCACGCTGGCGGCGGGTCCGTCGAACGACTGGTTCTCCAGCAGCGGAACGGTGGTGATGCCGCCGGGCTTGAGGTCGATGTCGAGTTCCTGGGACGGAATAATGTCCCCCGCAAGGTCGGCGTGGTTCGATGCGTGCAAGTCCAGTGAGGGCGTCGGGACGAGGCCGAGGTCGATTCCGTTGCTTGCGCCGATCACGAACCCGAGGCCGGGCGAGTGAAGCACGACGGTGGCGCCTGACAATGCGATCGGGTAGCCGATCTGGTAGCCGATGGTGAGTTTGGTTCCCTTGAACTCCGCAGCGTTCGGTCCGGTGATATTGACTCCGGCGTACCCGTTGTGGAAGAACTCCACCGACGTGGGCACGCCATCCAGCGGTGGAACGACCTGGAATTGAGTGTCGCCCTGCAAGACCTCGATGCGATTGCCTCGCGCGTCGACGACCGAACTGGAGTTGTCCACCCCGGCCGCGGCGGTGCCACCGCCCAGGACAACCGAAAGGACGGCGATCGCGGCCACCGCGAGTGTTTGCTTCATGCGCTTGTGCCCGCTCCGTGGTGGGCTGATGTTCGTCATACCGACCCCATTCATCCTGGATTCCCGACGAAATGTGTAGGAGCTCAGGGTAACCAGCGAGAGGGAAGGATGATCGCCGATCAGTGAAATCGGTGCTCGGGTCGCGTAGGCGAGGACTGCTTCCTTGCGAGTGAGCTCACCAAAGGCTCCCGCCGGTGATCTGGGGTCACCACCGGTGGGAGCCCGATTGCACCGGGGGTCCCACCTCCCATCGGAGCGATCCCCGGATGTGTGATGTTCGGCCACAGCGATCACCAGATCCCGAATGCTATTCCACTGCAGCTCGATACGGAACAGTCGAGCTGCTGATTCTCAGCGAAGCCTCAGTCCGTCCTCGGCAGGCAGTGCCCCTGCGGAGAGAATCGGCCCGCCTTTCAGCGTCCTCACAGGATACGGGGCGCATACTCTGGATCGACCACCGTCTGTCATACCAGTGGAGCGTGCCACCTAGACCAACCCTTCCCTGGCCGCATCTAGTGGGCAATTACTCAGTCGTGCAACTGTTTCTACAGTTGGTCGATTCGCTGTCCAGTGCTGCCTGCATTGCACTCGATTGCTGATCACGTTGCGCCAAAGTCGTTTTGCGGTCGATGACCCTCGGCGATGAGGTCACGTCGAGTGCGCGATAGTACGGAGTTCGACATGATCGCGCCCGCGATCACCCATTTCCGGCTGCCACGGTGTGTTCTGGCGCCGCCGTTCTCTCGCCGGATCGCCGCCGCGTGTGAGCTATTCGTCACGTCGCTACTTCGTGGGCGCGCCCGCAACACTTCGGACGCAGCGCAATTGCGCACCCAAGCCGTCTCGGTTGGCACGGGAAGCGTGCCCATCCCGTTCAACCTGCCCGAAACGGGCGTGCAGCTCGGCACACCCTAAAGCATTCCTGCGGCGTCGCCGATGAAGACATCCCTCGATCCGCGCGTCCTTTCCGGATCAGAACCACAGTGCAGGCCAACGATGGGGGTCCGGGTTCCTCCTCCGAACCGGTGACGTCTGGTCGCTGGTCGCCAACGGCACCCGCCCTTCGCCACGCACCCGAGCTCGCGTCCGATGCGTCGGCGGAGCCGGGTTTGCGCTGCACTGACCCGACCGATCTAGGCACGCCAACGAGCCGATCGAGGACTAGAATTTGGTATGTGAAGCGACGCGTTCTGAAGGCCATCATGGTCGCACCGGCGGCAGTCGCACTAGCTGGTCTGGGCGCCGGAGCGGCGTCTGCCGATGCGACCATGACCGCGGTCGGCGGGCGGGGGCAGGTGACCGTGACCGCCAAGGGCGATGACACGGCGCGAGAGTGCGATTTCAGCGTCCTGGCCCCATCGAAGGAGACCATCTCGTCGAGAGAGGTCACTCTGGCACCGAAGGCAACACAGTTCGTGAAACTGACCAGCATCCCATCGGGCAGCTTCTACACGGTCGTCATGGATTGCACCGGTCAGAACACGACATCGGTCGAGAACATCGCGGTCCGCCCCGCACCCGATCCGCATTGATTTCGATGGATCCCAGCGGCGAGACTGCCGACTGCCGAGGATGTCCACGTCGTTGCCCTCCAATCACGTCGGACGTGTCGGCCCACCGACACGGTTTCGTCCGGTTACGGCCGTAGGGCGAGGACGACAACATCTCAGAGGTGCCCCGCCTCGCTGGCCCACCGAGAGCGAATTATTACGTCGCGTCGTGCATTCCGGTTTCCATGAAGATCACCTGGCGACCGATTTCCACGGTGCGGTCGGAGAACCGTTCGTAGAAGCGGGCGAGCAGTGTCACGTCGATGGCGGCTTCTACTCCAAGTGGCCAGCCCGGAGGTGGTGTGTGCGAGCAGGGTGCGGTTCAAGTCGTCCATCTCGTCGTCGGTGTGCTCGAGCCTCCCGGCCCGTTCGACGTCCCGGTTCCGCAGGACTTCGGCGGCCTCGGCGGTGTGGGCGGCGGCGAGTCGTCCCATGGTCGTGAAGCCCTCGCGAACCTCCACCGGGAGCACGTAAGCGGGGTGCCGACGGCGGGTGAACTACAGATCTGGATTGCGAGTCCGCCCATTCTCTGCAGGTCGGCGGCGATGTGCAGTCCGCCGACCAAGGTTCGCAAGTCCGCTGCGACGGGCGCCTGCAGCGCGATGAGCGCGAAGGCCTTGTTCTCCCATCCCTGTGCGGCAGCGTTGAACCATTCGCGAGTGGAGATCACCCGCTCGGCCCCGCGGAGATCGGCGGCCAGAAGGGCCCGGTGGCATCCGCGATCGCCGTTTCGGCATGCCCGCACATCGCAACCAGATCCGCTGCGAGGACGTCGATGTTGTCACTGAATCGGGTCCGCACCCCCCGACTGTACGGCGATGACCACGGCAACTGATGCCCAGGGCGGGCACGCTGCGATGTCTTTCCTCGGGGTTAATCCTGTTGATTCGAGTGCCGCGCTGTCGCGTGTGGTGAAGGCAGGAGGAGACCGACGTCGAGCCACGACCGCAACACCTCGGGTGTATCGAGTTGCAAGCCACCGGCGCACCCAGTAGGAGGTGCAACACGGTGATTCACACTGTTGGGCAGTATGTTTGGACGTTCACAGCTCCCGTCGACACCGAATGGGAGGCGCCGGCGGGAGCCGATCGCACCGGCCCCCGCGTCGCCTGGCGGCGAGAACTCGGTGCGCTGCCTCGTATCGGTTGCAGCGAACGACGGCAGCATCCCAATGCTATTCCCGCGCAATTTCAGAAGGAAGAACGACGACCGCTGTTCTCAGCGCGTTCTCAGCAACTACCCGCCACTCGCTGGCCCTGCGGCATGCCACCCCAGGCGGGTGTCGCTTCTCAGCGATTTCACAGGACGTGAGACATACCCTCAGGGTGGACGCCTGCGCCCTTTTCGACTGCTCTCGAAAGGGTTCCGATTCTCGCCGCACCCGCATTCTCTCGATCAACGTTGCGATCGGGTCGCTACCGGTGCCGCCGCCACCCAGCCTTGCCCGTCGGCCCTTACACTTTCGCGCGTGGATCGACGTCAGTTCTTGACCCTGCTCGCCTCGGCGACCGTGGCCGTCACCACCGGCGCGGGTTATGCCGTCAGTGGCTACGCGACGGCGGGCGAAGCAGTGCCCGATCCCACCGTGCCCGGGCCACCCCCGGTAACCACGCCGCCGAGTCCGTCGGTACTACCGCCACCGCCGCCGACGTCGAGGGTCCGGTTGCCTGGCGGCGGCGCGTTGACCGCATTGCCGGGCACCGGGGATCTCCTCGCGCTCACCGTCGACGACGGGGTGAACAGCGACGTCGTCCGCCTCTACACCCAATTCGCGAAGGACACCGGCATCCGACTCACCTACTTCGTGAACGGGCAGTACCCGTCCTGGACCGACAACACGGCGCTGTTGCGCCCCCTGGTGGAGTCCGGTCAGATCCAGCTCGGCAATCACACCTGGTCTCACCCGGATCTGACCACGGTGTCGAAATCCAGGATCGCGGAGGAATTGACCAAGAACGACGCATTCCTGACAAACACCTACGGTGTCGAGGCCGCACCGTATTTTCGTCCTCCGTACGGCAACCACAACAGCACCGTCGATGCGGTGGCCGCGAGCCTCGGGTACACCGTCCCCACCCTGTGGTTCGGGTCCTTGTCCGACTCCCAGCTGATCACCGAGGACTATCTGATGCAGATGGCCGACAAGTACTTCACCCCGCAGGCAATCGTCATCGGACACCTCAATTACCTGCCCGTCACCCACGTGTATCCGCATCTCGTCCAGATCATCCGCGACCGCAAACTCCGAACCGTCACCCTCGACGACGTCTTCCTCCGGCCATAACGGGTTTCCGATAGCGATCGTCACGAGAAGAACCCAACAGCGACGCAATCGCGCACAAGGATGCGCGAGAAACGTCGAAACAAGTTTCCTTCCAACTTATTTCATTGTGCCGAACAGGTTTAGGCACTCTCAGCGATTTCTCAACGAACTCCGCATACGTTCGGTGGCGATCCTTCTACGGATGAGAGGTTCGCATCATGGAGTCGTCGCTATCCGGACCCGCACCGGGCGAGCCGGAACACTCCCCTTCCGTCACGGGCAGCAGTTCCGTCGCGCAGCCGCGACCGAGCAACAATGCCGGCTGGGCAGTGGTGTCACTGTTGTTCTTCTGGCCGCTGGCGTTTTCTGCGTTCCACCACGCGTTCGAGGTGTATCCATTGTGGGCGGGTGGCGATACCGATGGCGCTCTCTACGCCTCACGCCGGGTCCGCAAACTCGGTCAGTTGTCGCTGTGGATCTTCGGCGCCCTGCTGCTCCTGGCGATCGTCCTGTACGCGATCGCGGCGATTGTGCTGATCTCCCACGGAGGGGACGGCGGCCAGTTTCACCACGACCGGGGCGACTGACTTCACCACGACCGGGGCGACTGACGTCCGCGCCGGGAGCGTCACCACCGAAGGATTCACCGGTCGGTGGTGACGAACGAAGGACAGCGACCCCGTTGCGCCATGGGCCCCGGTCCCCGGGGGTCCCTGAACCGACTGTCGCCATTGATGCAGGGCCGTCTGCGGAGTGCGGGTGCCCACGTTCCGCCGACGGCACAATTACAGCACCACACCGTCGGGGTCGGGCACCACCAATTCTCAGTGTTTCCACAGCGGCGGCGTTCGACACTGGAGGGGTGTCGCACACACTGCCTTTGGTGCAGGAGGTCGTCACCGAGGTGGTGACCGAGGGCGCGACGATGGAGATCGCACTGCCCGCCCTGGCGATCGCGGCGGCCGTGTTCGGAGCCGGATTCTTCGCCACCGGGCCGGTGCTGCCCACCGGGCTGAGGGTCTCGGGGTTGGCCGCGGCCCTGGCGGTCTTCTGCGTTCACATCCACGTCGGGGGATGGTTGACCGGCGCAGACCGGCCGGTCGCGTCGTTTCTGGATGGTCATCACAACGCGCTGCTCGACGAGCTCACGCGCCTGAGCGGTACCCCGGCCGGTGCGGTCGCCGTATCCACGGGCGCTGCGGTCTGCGCCCTTGCACTGCGGCAACGCGGAAAGGACGCTGCCGCCGGGATGGTTCTGACAGCGGTGGGCGCCGCGGCGCTCGGCGGCGCCGCGCTGGCCGACGACGGCGGATCTGTGCTGCCAGACGCAGTCCTCGCTGCCTTAACAGCACTGATCGGACTCTTCACCGCGATCGCGAGCGTCATCCGTTCGCGCCCCCGCCGGGTCGGCGCGGTCGCTGCCGGTGCGCTCGTAGTCGTCGCCGCACTCGTCGGTCGGCTGTATTCGGGGGGCGATCGCCTGACCGTTGTCATTGTCGCGATGCTGCTCGCCGCACTCGTCGTTACTGTCGCGGCGGGACCGGTGCGGCGCGCTGCCACCGGGACGCGGTCACGGCACACTGCATCGTCCTCCCGGCATAGGTATGCGGGGCGACGGGATCGGGCCGCCGTGCCGCAGTGAGCGACCACGGCCGTCCGGCACGAACCCCTGGACGGCGGGAGTAGAGATGAGCGTGTCCGGATTCACGTCACCGTTGTGGTTGCTGTTCGCGGCGGTCATCGCGGCCCTGCTGGCCGGGTATCTGTGGGTGCAGCGGCAGAGGCGCAGAAGGTTTTTGCGGTTCACCAACTTCGAGCTGCTCGACAGCGTGGCACCCCACCGACCCCGGATATCCCGGCATGTCCCCACCGCGCTGTTGCTGATCGGGCTGCTGCTGCTGACCGTCGCACTGGCCGGGCCGACCGCCGCCCGGAAGGTTCCGCGCAATCGGGCCACGGTGATGCTGGTGATCGACGTGTCGTTATCGATGCGTTCGACGGATGTGTCACCGACACGTCTCGCGGCGGCGCAGGCCGGCGCGAAGACGTTCGCCGAGACCCTCACCCCGGGCATCAATCTCGGGCTCGAGTCGTTTGCCGGAACGGCGTCGGTTCTGGTCTCCCCCGTTCCCGACCATGCCGCCGTCACAGGCGCGCTCGACCACCTCCAACTGGCCGAGCGGACCGCGACCGGGGAAGCGATCTTCACCGCGTTGCAGGCGATCGACACCCTCGGTAGCGTGCTCGGCGGTGGCGACGGCGGTCCGCCGCCGGCCCGGATCGTCCTCTTGTCGGACGGCAAACAGACCGAGCCCGCCGCCCTGGACGACCCGCGCGGCGCGTTCACCGCCGCCCGGCTGGCGAAACAGAAGAACGTCCCGATCTCGACGATCTCCTTCGGCACCACCCACGGCACGGTCGACATTCAAGGCCGGACCGTCCCCGTCCCCGTCGACGACGACTCCCTCCGGCAGGTCGCCGACCTATCCGGTGGATCATTCTTCACCGCCACCACCGCCGACGAACTCGATGCCAGCTACCAGGACCTCCAGCAGCAGATCGGTTACGAGAACCAACTCGGCGACGCCAGCCGGCCCTGGCTGATCCTCGGTTCCGCACTGGTCGCCGCGGCCGCCGCCACCGGCCTCGCCATTGCTCGGCGCCTGGCCTGAGGACCCGGCCCGTCGTCGAGCGGTGACTTCACCCTCGCTGCAGTTTGCCTTACGTCGACGACCGCACGGGAACTGTCGACAGCGGCCTACGTGCCCTCGGCGTCGGACGGCAGGCCCTCGACATGGGCTCCCCCCGAAAGGTGCGATTCTGTATGACCCGGATAGATAAAGCACTCTTCCTCGTTGGATGTGGACACGGTCTCGCCCCGACCCACGCTCGTTGAGTGCGTATAACAGCGGCGGCTCCCGCGCGAAGGGGTTCACACGCGGGAGCCGCCGCCACCGGGTGCCATCTCTCGCCTAGGAATGGCCTCCGGGTGCACTGATGCCGGCAGCTGCATCGATCACCAGTCCTCGAATTATATTACACCCCAACATCTTAAGTAAGATGTAGGTGCAGACTATCAGCGCAGTCTCAGCTACCTGCGCTCTGGTCACGGCTCTCAGCGTCCGCACAGGACGGCGGGTGCATGCTGTGCAGCCGACCGAAATCCCACCGGCCGATCCCGATCCGTGCCGCCCCACGGGCGAAATGCTCGGGCCGATTCGGCCCACTCAGCGTCCGCTCAGCGGCGCCTGGGCACAGTGGTCCTGCCGTGTGCACCCCGACATAACCGCGGGCGGCCCGGCATACGACAGACGACGACACAGCAGTCAGATGGGAGCACTATGGTCTCGGCATCCCCCGGATCGCAGAGTCCGCACATCCCGAATCCGCCGGCACGCTATGTGCTCCGCAAGCTTCCTCACGTCACCCTGATCTTCTGGATCTTGAAGATCGCCGCGACCACGTTGGGGGAAACCGGCGGAGATCTGCTTGCGCAGACACTGCAGGTCGGCTACCTGGTCAGCACGCTCATCTTCTTCGCGTTGTTCCTGGTCGCGGTTGTATTTCAGCTCCGCGCACGGCGGTTTCAGCCGGCGATCTACTGGAGCGTAATTGCCCTGACCAGCACCGCCGGCACCACGTTGTCGGACCTGATGAATCGCACGGGCGGTATCGGATACACCAACGGTGCAATCATTCTCACCGGGGGCCTGGCGATCGTGTTCGTGATCTGGTGGCGCAGCGGACAAACCCTCGATGTGGAGAACGTCGCAACGTTCAGGGGCGAAATTCTGTACTGGATCGCAATCCTGTTCTCCAACAGTCTGGGCACCTCCAGCGGAGACTTCCTCGCCGACGACCTCGGCGTCGGCTTCCGTGACAGCGCCCTGGTCCTGTCCGCCGTCATGTTGACGCTGTTGGCCGCGCACTACTTCACCCGCATCAACGGCATGCTGTTGTTCTGGGTCGCGTTCGTGCTCACCCGCCCGCTCGGCGCCACCGCCGGCGACTTTCTGAGCAAACCGCTCGACCACGGCGGCCTCGCGTGGGGCACGATGTGGACGTCCGCGGCGCTGCTGTCGGTCCTGATCGGGTTGATCATCTACCAGAGCATCCACCTTCGTTCGCACCCGCTCGATCCGCTCCCGGCCCCGGTCCACCGGCGGACCGGGTCCCCGCAGCAACCCAACGGCGCCCTCGTGACCGCGGACGGGACCGGTCCGTGAGTGTGGTGGCGTGCCTCGCCCGTCTACCGGTTGGGGCCGGCAACCAGCAGTCCCCGACGCCGGGCGAACAGTGCGACCGGTGGCCGATGCAATCCCCACCCCACGGTGCCGGCGGCGTGTTCGGCACGGATGCGGGGGAATCGTCCATGCTCGACGACGGCGCCTCCGACAGTAAGCGAACCCCCAGCGCGTGTGCCAGCGGTGGTCTCTACCGTCATCGGGACCGAGACGACGCGGGTCCGTGGGGAGGCCTGTGTCCCAGATGTATCTTTGCCGGTCGCCGACGAAGATGTGGGGCGTCGCCCCCTGTGAGTTCTCAGTTGTGAGTTCTCTCAGTCGAGCGCTCTAACCGCGGCTATCCGCGCGACGCAGAACCACAGTGCACCCGTGCGGGACCGAGTACGGCCACGGCGGAATCACTCGGGCGCGACGTCAGAGCCATCATGATCCACTGGCCCCAACTGGATGCGGTGCGTCTCGTTCGTTATCGGCCGTGACCCGTCGCTCAGCGTGAGCTCAGCATCGGGCCTCTACGGTCGACGGTCATGACCGAGACAACGAGATCCGACACCGCCATATCCGGGCGGGTGATGCTGAACAAGGTGCCCGAGATCACGGTGTGGTTCTGGGTGATCAAAATTCTGTGCACCACCGTCGGTGAGAGCTTCGCCGACTGGATCAACATGACTCTGGGTCTCGGTCTGAACGTCACTGCCCTGATCTTCACGGTCATTCTTGTCGCGGTTCTGGCGTGTCAGTTACGGCTCGATCGCTATGTGCCGTTCGTCTACTGGCTGACCGTCGTCGTGCTGAGTGTGACCGGGACGCTGTACACCGACATCCTCACCGATGATCTGGGCGTTCCGCTCGCGGTGAGCACGAGTGTCTTCACAGCGGCCCTGATCGTCGTGTTCGGGGTGTGGTACGCCCGCGAGCGGACGTTGTCGATCCACAGCATCATCACGATTCCTCGCGAGTTGTTCTACTGGCTCGCCGTGCTGGTCACCTTCGCGCTCGGCACAGCAGCCGGGGACTGGACACTCGAGCTCACCGGCTGGGGACCTGGCATCTCGGTGCTCCTGCCGGCCGGCCTGATCGTGTTGATCGCGATCGGCTGGCGACTGGGCGCGAACGCCGTGCTGTCCTTCTGGCTCGCCTACATCCTGACCCGCCCGCTCGGTGCCAACCTCGGTGACTGGCTCGCGTCCCCCTCGGCCGATCACGGCCTCGGGTGGGGTACCGCGCTCACCAGCGCGATCTTCCTCATCGCGATCCTCGCGACGGTCGTGTATCTCACCCTCACCCGCAGCGACGTCATCGAGGAGCACGAACGCACCCATACGCCGGCCGTGACCACGACCCCGGCCCATGAGCGGATCATGCTCGGGTACTACGCCGCCGTCGCGGTCGCCACCGGCGCTCTGCTCATGTGGGCGGCCGGGCAGCCGCACGCCGCCGCGGCGAGCGAGGAGGAGGAATCCGGCACGCCGTCGGTGACCGCGACACTCGACCCGGGGCAGGCGACCGCGCATTTCCCGCCGGCGGAGGTCGCGAAATTCCGCACCATCACCCAGGACACGCTGACGACGGTGCAGGCCGGCGACCAGACCGCCGCAGCAGCGCGGATCAAGGACCTCGAAACCGCGTGGGACGATGACGAGGCGACCTTGCGTCCCATGGACGGCGCCGCCTGGAAGGTTCTCGACGGCCGGATCGACGCCGTCCTGCAGGCGGTGCGGGCCGGCAAGCCCGATCCTGCGGCCGAGTCGCAGACCCTCACCGCTCTACTGACCGCGCTGCAGTAGAACTATCGCCGATGGGGCCTCCGAGTGCGGTGTAGCTGAAGTGCGGTGTAGCTGCCCGAGTACCGCCGGTGCACCTTCTGAAGGTGGCAGGACCGCGCGGTGCCGGGCACCGTGCGGTATGGGGCGAGGTGGGATGGAGCGGGCGGTGGCCCGCTCCCCGCTGACACAGCGGGCGGGGCTCGGCCCGAGATTACTCACGCAGTGCGCTGATCGGGTAGTGCGCGGCGGCCCACGTGGACACCGCAGTGACTGTCGCGATCGCCGCAACGGTCACGGCGGTAACGAGCAGCAGGTACGCCCAGGGCACGGCGAGGGCGGCGGGCGGCGGGTCGAATACTCCCCGGAGCACCGTCACCAGCAACCCGGACAGCGCTCCGCCGCCGACGGCCCCGACGGTCGCACCGACGACGGTGACGACCGCGGCCTCGGACAGGATGAGCGATGCGGTATGCCTTCGGGTTCCGCCCAGCACCGTCACGATCGCGAAGGTGCGGCGGCGCTCACTGAATCCCAGGCCGAGAACGATGCTCGCACCTGCCGCGGCGAGCGCCACCGCGTAGGCCAGTTCGAGTCGGGTGAGACCACTGAGATCCACGGAGGTGAGAGTGGTACCGACCGCGCCGCGGGCGGTGGTGATATCGGTGACCACGGCACCGGTTCCGGTCACCGCGGCGACGGCGGTTCGCACCTGCGCGGTGTCGACACCACCGGTGTCGACGAGGAACGCTCCGACCGCCGGGCTCCCGGTGACCTCGGCGATGTAGGCGGAGTTCGCCACCAGGAAGCTGTCCTTCGGTGCGGTGGGAAATTCCTTGACGACGCCCACGAAGCGAAACGGCACGGTCGTCAAGGCATCCGTATTCTCCTTGTACAGGCGCAGATTCAGCATGTCTCCGGGGGTGAGCTGGAAGTCGGACACGGTCTCGGCGCTGACCAGCACCCCGTCCGTGTGCGCCGACAGGGCGGCTATCAGCTCGTCCGCTGTGCCGCCGTCGAAATACGCGTCCTGCAGCTGCGCTGCTCGGGTGACGGTCGTCGGATCGACCCCGTAGAGGTCCTGCACCTCGGTGCCCACGTAGGCGAAGCGGTGCTCGATGGGCTCGACCCCGCGGACACCGGGGATCGCCCCCAGGCGATCGGCGAAATCGGCCCCGACGGTCGAGGCCGGTGGTTCGGTCACTGTCACATCGGCACCGTTGGTGAGTCGGGCATCGACCTCGGCTTGTTGCCGGTAGGTGCTGTTGAACACCGCGGTCGAGACGGCGAAGACCCCGGCCAGCGCCACCAGGGCCGCGGCGCGTCCGAGGGCGGTCCGGCGACGCGAGAGCATCGACGACACGGTGCCCGACAGAGGACCCACCCACGGGTGCAGGAGGATTCGGATCACGGGTCCTCCTCTCGTCAGCACGAGATCGACCAGTCGCAGGGTGATCAACCCGGCGCCGATCCACAGCAGGGCCGGGCCGACGAATGCCCAGTAACTCACCGACAACGATGTGACACCTTCCGGCGCCAGCACCAGCGTGTATCCGGCCCGACCGGTGGTGCGGTAGACCAGGAATGCCGCTGCCAGAGCGATGAAGTCGAGCCCGATGCGTCGCCACAGCGGCGGCCGGAACCGTCCGGTGTCGGCACGAGAGGCGAGGACCGTCAGCGACCGCAGGTCCCGCACGGCAGGCACCACCACGGCGCCGACGGCGATCACCATACCCGCCGCAATGGCCACCAGCGCCCAGGTGAGGGACACCGTCGTACCCGAGATGGCGTGCTGCACCCCCATCCCGAGTCCGATGCCGACCGCGCCCCCGACCACCGCGACCGCGGCGGCCTCGATTCCCGCCAGCGCCGTGATCTGGCCGGTGGTGGCTCCGCGGGCCCGGAGCAAACCCTGTTCCTGCCGGCGGCGTAGTGCGCCGCCGGCGGTCACGACCGCAGCCAGCGCCGCAGCCAGCGCGACGCCCGGCAGACCCAGGAACAGAAACAGGACCTGCGAGTACAGGGCATCCTGGCGGGCGGCGTCGAGGGTCGCTCCGAGGTTGTCACCCACGATGCCGGCACCTGCGAGGGTCGCCTCGAGGTGGCGGGCCTGCGCGGCGTCGGCACCGTAGGCCTGGGCCGGATCCGGGGGCAGGGTGCGATCCCGGCTGACGTGCACCTGGGTGCGTACCACCGCCGGGTCCACCGTCCTCGTCGGCGCGAACACGGCATCAAATTCCGCGATGGGCATGAGCAGCACGTTGTCCGGCGGGGCGGGCGGCTGAGCCGGGGAGGTTGCCCCCACGGTCCGGAACAGTGAATCGGATTGTGGTAGTTCGACTATGCCGTCCACGTGCTCGGTAGCGGTGGTGCCGCCCGGCAGATGGATCGTGACCGTCGACCCCGGTGCGGCACGCAGGTTGGATGCGGTCTGCTGTGCCAGCAGTACACCGGTGTCGGCTCCACTGAGCGTTCGCATCATGTCGGGAAAATGCTGCCGGTAGTGGTCCGGAACCCCGACGATCACGGCGGGCCCGGTGGTCTGGGTGTGCCCGTCCGCACTGCTGGTGAGCGCGAGGGCGTCGCCGAAGCCGACCGGGTCGGCGACTCGGACGCCCGGGTGGGTCCGGATGTCGGTGAGGACGGCTCGGGCGTCGGCGCCCGGTTGCACCGCGATCTGCCAGTCGACTGCGACGGCGCGGGCGGCCCGCCCGGTCATGGTGGCCTTGGACGCGCCGAGGAATCCGCCCAACGCCACGATCAAACTGACCGCGACCGCGATACACGCCGCCGCGGCCAGGAGACGGCCGGGTCGCCTGCGCAGCAGCCCGGTCATCCACATCCCCGTCAGAGCCATTCCCGACTTCACGTCGCCGCCCGGCCGGGGGTGCTGCGGGTGTCGATGCGCCCGTTGCGCATCGACCACCGAACAGGGAAGCGGCGGGCCACGGCGTCGTCGTGGGTGCTCAGGACGAGGGCCGCACCGAGTGCGCCGACGATGCCGAACAGGGTGCCGAGTACCTGTGCGCCGGTATGGTGATCGAGTTGCCCGGTCGGCTCGTCCGCGAGCACCAGCCGGGGCGCTCCGGCGAGCGCCCTGGCCATTGCGACGCGGTGCAGCTGCCCTCCGGACAGCTCGTCGGGAAGCCGGTGGGCCACGGATTCGAGACCCAGCCGGGCCAGCGTGGACACGGCGCGGGCCCGCGCGTCGGTGTCGGGGCATCCGGCCAGGATCAGCGGGAGCGCGACGTTCTCCGTGACGTCGAGTTCCGGGATCAGACTCGGGGCCTGAAATACGACCCCGATCCGGGTGCGGTCCCGGCGGGGATCGACATCGAGAGCAGGCCAGGACAGTGCACCCGCACTGGGGGTGTCGAGGGCGGCGAACAGATGCAGCAGCGTCGACTTTCCCGAACCGGAGGGGCCGGTCACCGCGATGCGGGCGGCGCGGGGAACCTCGACGGTGACGTCGTCGACGGCCACACGGGTGGTGCGGCCGGATCCGAAGATTCGGGTCAGGCCACGGCAACGCAGCACCGGGTCATGTTCGCCCATCAGCGCACTCGCCCGTCGACGAGTTCGACGACCCGGTCTGCCTGCGTCTGCACGATCTGGCTGTGACTGGCGACGAGGACGGCGGCACCCTCCCGGCAGCGCGCCCGGAGGAGGTCGAGCAGGCGTAGTTCCGAGTCCGCGTCGAGTTCCCCGGTCGGTTCGTCCGCCAGGAGGACGGCGGGATCGTTCGCCAGCGCGACTGCCAACCCGGCGCAGGCGGCCTCGCCCCCGGACAGATGCGAGGGCAGAGCATCGGCCAGTTCGCCGATTCCCGCCCGCGCCAGGACCTCGCGCACCGGTTGACGCTCAACGGAGCGGCTGAGCCGACGAGCCAGCCGGACGTTCTGTGCAACCGTCAGATGCGCGAACAGGTTGTCGTGCTGGAACAGAACCCCGATGTGGTTGGCACGGATCCGGGCGCGCCGGGCTTCGGGTCGATGGCTGATCGTGTCACCGAGAATGCGCACCGAACCGCCGTCGGGCTCGTCGAGCCCGGCCAGACACGCCAGCAAGGTGGACTTGCCCGAACCCGACGGGCCGGCGACGGTCACCATCTCGCCGCGCCGCACGCTCACCGACACCCCGCGGAGGGCGAGGATCTCCTCCTCACCGGCACGGAAGAATCGGTAGAGCTCCACCGCGGCCAGAACGGTCGGCGGCGACCCGGAATTCACGGCGTCCATCGGAACGAGTCGGTGACGGTGCGCCACGGATCGACGTTGTCCGCGCCGACCGGAGCCGACAAGGTGATGGTCACCAGTCGGCCCTCACGGAAGAAGGTGTAGCGCTCTACCTCGTCGGTGACACTCTTGCCGGTCACCGGGTTGACCGGTCCGTCGATCCGATATGTCGCCAGCACCGCGTTCCCAGCGGGACGGGTCACCGTGGTCACCGATCCGGGGGTGTATCCCGGCGCAGTCGACACTCGAGCGTCGACGTCCTGCTGCACGCTGCTCTCGGTGGGTGGGGTCGTCGCGGGCCGGGCGTCCACGGTGATCGAGTTCAGTTTGTCGGTGAAGGCTCCGCCCTCCGCACTCCGGGTGCTCGACCATCCCTCGGGCACCGTCAGGGTGAAGCCGGGGAACGCCGCCGCCACGAAGGCCTGGGTGTCCGGGATGTCACCGGGCCCTCCCACATCCGGAGCGGTCACCGACGACGACTCCGGCGGGCCGGACGATTCCGAACTCGCGCAGCCGGCAATGGAGACCACCGCGATCGCGGTGACGGCGGTCAGCGACGCGGTCCGGTGAATGAATAATCGAGCCCCGGTCACGGTGCGCCTCCGAATGTCAGCTGTTGCCTCCGTGACATCCGAGCATTCTCCCGGTGTGCTGTGGGCACGCTGAGAACCGGCCGGAGTAGCCTCGGCCGGGCCGATAGTGTGGGTCGGGTGCACACCGGTACCGGTCGGATCGGCCCATGAGGGTGTTGATCGTCGAGGACGAACCGCGCCTGGCGGACATGGTCCGGCGTGGGCTCGAACTCGAAGGTTTCGTGGTGGTCACCGCCACCACCGGCACCGACGGTCTCCATCTCGCCACCGAGGACACCTTCGATGTGATCGCCCTCGACATCATGCTGCCCGGGCTCAACGGGTACGAACTGCTCCGCGAGATCCGGGCACGCGAGATCTGGACACCGATCCTCATGCTGACCGCGAAGGACGGAGACTACGACCAAACCGACGCCTTCGAACTGGGGGCGGACGACTACCTGACCAAACCGTTCTCCTTCATCGTGCTCGTCGCACGATTGCGCGCCTTGATGCGCCGCGGCGCACCCGCCCGCCCGGTCGTTCTCACAGTCGGCGGTCTCAGGCTCGACCCGTCCCGGCACCGGGTCGAACGCGACGGCGAGGCGATCCATCTGACCGCCCGTGAATACGGGCTCCTGGAATATCTGATGCGCAATCCCGACATCGTGCTGCCCAAGAACGACATCCTGCACAATGTGTGGGACGCCCACTACAACGGCAACGAAAATGTCGTCGAGGTATATGTGGGCTATCTGCGGCGCAAGATCGACGGCCCGTACGGCACCGACAGCATCGAGACGGTCCGCGGCGTCGGTTACCGCCTCAAGCCCGGCTCGCCCCGTTCGCCGGAAGACTGACCACCACCGAGGCCCCACCGGACTCGCTGATGTCAATTCGGACCGATCCATTATGTGCTGCAACAATTTCTGCAACGATGGCCAGGCCCAGCCCGGAGCCGCCGGTCGAGCGTCCCCGCGCGTCTTCGAGGCGCACGAACCGGTCGAAAACCCGTTCCCGATCGCGCTCGGCGATCCCCGGTCCGTCATCGGAGACGGTGATCCGGGCGCGATCACCATCCCAGGACACCTCCGCGTGCACGGTGGTGGCGGCGTACCGGACGGCATTGTCGAGAAGATTGCGGGTGAGACGGGAAAGCTGGGCGGCATCACCGCGGATCCGAACGGGCACCAGCGTTGCGGTGACCACGATGTCGGCGGTATCGCTCACCAGCCGCACCTCCCCGTCCACCACGTCATCGAGGTCGACGTCGGCGACGCGCAGCGGCAACCCCCGCTCGTCCGCGCGGGCCAGAAGCAACAGGTCGTCGACCAGCAGGTGCATGCGGCGAGCCTCGGGTAACAGAGTGTGCCGCAACAAGTCTCCGTCGAATAGTTCGGGGCGGGCGTCGGCGAGCTCCAATGCGGCGGTCACCGTGGTCAGCGGGCTCCGCAATTCGTGCGAGGCGTCCGCGACGAACCGCCGCTGCGCCGCATGCCCGGCTTCGAGCCGCCCGAGCATGTCGTTCATCGTCCGCGCCAGCATGGCGATGCCGTCCCGCTGCACCGGTACCGGAACGCGCCCGCTCAGATCCGCACTCGAGATCGCGGCCACCCGCGTGCGGATGTGCTCGACCGACCTCAACGACCGACCCACGAGCCGGTAGGTGACCCCGCCGGCCACGACCACGATGATCGGGCCACCGAGGGCGAGGAGGCCGCCGACGGTCGCGAGAGTCGCCTCCACCGACTCCTCGGTGGCCGCCACGACGACGGTGTAGTCGCCGTCGACCCCGCGCGCCCCCTGCGCGGTGATGCGCAGGTCCGCACCGTCCGCACCGCCCACTCTGACAACCCGGGCCGGTTGTCCCCCGACCGGCGGTCGGATATCGGTGACCGCGCTGCCTGGTTCGTCCTCCGAGGACCGCACCACCTGGCCGCTGCTGTCGACCACCTGAACCAGGGCAATGCGCTGGTCGGTGTTGAGCAGTTGACTGTCGAGGTCGTCGGGGGGATCGGCACGCAACTGGGCGGTGATGTCCTGGGCACGGGCAGTGGCGGCGTCGTCGAGCGCCGACTTCAAGGTGCGATCCAGGACGAACACCAACGCCAGTGCCCCGACTGCCAGCGCCACCGCCACCACCGCGGCGGCAGTGAGTGCCGAGCGGATCGACAGTCCCCACAGGGTGGGACGCGCCCAGGCCGGCAGACTTCTCATGCCGTCATCATCCGCTCCTCACTCCGGTCACCGGCCAGGCAGTGCCGCGGACGCCGGGGAGGGCTGTCGACTCGCCCGCGAGCACGGTGGCACCGTGTCGAACCGGATCGGTGGATGACCGGCTCGTCGTGACGTAGAAGAAGTCCCGCCGGTCCGGGGCCAGATACCGGTCCACGGGCCCCTCCATCGTCGGGAGAAGCTTGGTCGGTGACAGGACCCCGCCGGAGTTCGGTGCCCAGATACTGCAGAACGTCATTCCGCCGTGGATATCGAGTTCCATCGCTTCCAGCGCGCCCGCCTCCGCCAGCGCCCGCGCCAGAACCGTCAGGGTCATGTTCGTGCCCGCGACATACACGAGGTCACCTGTGGCGGTAGTTCCCAGCCCGGAACGGGACGTGTATTGCAGCTGATTCTTGGGACTGCCCCATCGCCGGTTGTCGTTGGCGGCGAGGCTGACGACGAGTGCACCATGGTCGACGACCAGACCGAGGTTCTGGCGGACCGCGACGATGTGCTCATTCATCGCGAGATCGCGGCCCCACTCCCCCACCGCCAGGTGGCCAGGTCGTCGATGACTGCCGATGCCTGACCGTTCAGGAGCGGCCGCACCGGCGCGCCGTTCCGGTAGTACCCGCCGTCGAAGTCCTTCGCCTTGAAACCCGAATTGAACACAGCGACCAGTGTGGGCACGTCCGCTTCGGGTACCTGCGCGCCTGAGGGGGCAGACGCGCCGGCGGGTTCCTGCGTTCCGTACATCAGATGGGCGGCCGTCCCGTGCGCCCGGATGAGCACCACCCCGGCGACCACGCTGCGATGCTCCGGATCGGGCTCGAACACCGCTGTGTAGGACAGCGGAACGCCGCCGGAATCGGTGCGCCCGGCAGCCCACACCGGTGCAGGCACGTCGGGAGGACCGGGAAGGGCGGGTAGTGCGGGATCCGGTGCGATGAGTAGGGCGCGCGGGGGCGGCGCAGACGGGAGTTCACTCGGGTCGGGTTACGCGTTCGACGGGGGATGCCGTGTGTAGCGCCAATTTTCGTACGCGTTCACCATCGACGCTGCGCCGTGGTCCCGCAGCCACGAGGAGGTTTTGTCCTGCCAGGTCGCGTAGCCGGGAGCCGGGATCGCCTGGGTGTACGAGAGCGACACGGCGATCACCAGGACGAGGGCCGCCACCGCTGTCGTCCTGCGCGAGATCCGCAGGATGTGCGTGCGCCGTTGTCGGACCGGCGACCGGGAAGACTCGTTCGTTGTCGTCGGCATCACTGCTGGCCTCCCGTGGTCGGCTCTCGTCCACGAGGATGGGCTCGAACAGCTGTGGCTTTGCTGAGAGGCCGATGCCCACGGCAGAACACCGCACACCCCGGGCGTCGGCGTCTTCCTCTCAGCGTCGCCACAGCGACCGGCGCAGATACTGCTAGGTGTGAGAGAAGTAGCAACACAGCTGGTCCCAGCCGGCACGCAAGGCTTGCCCGTTCACGTCCGGTTGATCGGTGTCGGTCGCGACGCCGTGACGGAAGTTCAGGAGGGCGGAGCGGCCACCGTCACACTGGTCCTTCTCGCCTCCTGTCTCCTCCTGTTTCTTGTCGCATCACTGTGGCTCACTGCCGCGCGTGACAGTCGCGGGGGCTGGACGTGGGGGCTGAGAGGAATTCGCGTCGGTGCGTTGGTGGTGGCGTTCGGGGCGCTTGCCTACCAGGTACGGGTGTCGGGACAGATGATCGCGGCCGACGGGCCGGTGCTGAGCTGGCTCGCGGGCCATCGTTCAGCGTGGCTGACCGGACCGGCGATCGCGATCACCGACGCCGGCGGCCCGGTCGGCACCGTCGTCCTGGCAGTCGTCGGCGGGGCGGTCCTGTCCCGGCGTGCACATTCGCTGCTGCCCGCGATCATCCTGATCGGGACCGTCGGTGCGGCAGCCGCGGCGTCCACCGCCGCCAAAGCGCTGGTCGGGCGGCAGCGTCCGCCGTTGGTGACGCAGGTCCTGCTCGAGACCGATCACTCCTTCCCGTCCGGGCACGTCACCGGAGCAACGGCATTGTTCGGGATGGCCGCGGTCATGCTCGGCTTCGGTCTGCCCGCTGCGCAGCGGTGGGCGCTGCGTCTGCTCGCCGGTGGCCTGACCGTGCTGATCGCCGTCACCCGCCTCTATCTCGGCGAACACTGGCTCACGGACGTCGTCGGTGGTGTTCTGCTCGGTGGTACCGCCGTCCTCGCCGGGTCGGTGGTCTACGCCGCCTGGATGAGCAAGACAACCGCGACCGACCACGGCGAGCGTCCCGCTCAGACCGCGGCCGCCGAGACGACGACGTGGGGAACCGCAGCATGAATCTGGCACTGGGAATCGGGATCCTGGATGCATCGACCCTGCTGGGCACCCTCGGCCTGCTCGGCGTTCTCGGAGCGGTCTTCGTCGAAACCGGGCTCCTCGTCGGCTTCTTCCTGCCCGGAGACTCGCTGCTGTTCACCGCCGGCGTCTTCGCCGCGCAGCCACACCCCCTCGCTCCTCTCTGGCTGCTCTTGATCACCGTCCCGATCGCCGCGATCCTGGGCGATCAGCTCGGTTACGTGATCGGCCGCCGGCTGGGGCCGGCGGTGTTCGAACGGCCGGGCGCGAAGAGGATCGGCCCGAAACAGCTCGAGCAGTCGCACCGCTTCTTCGACCGGTACGGGCCACGCGCCATCCTGCTCGCCCGATTCGTTCCCATCGCCCGGACTGTCGCGCCGGTCATGGCCGGAGCCTCCGGCATGCGCTACCGCACGTTTGCCCTCTACAACGTCATCGGGGGAATCCTGTGGGGAATGGGTGTTCCTGTCCTCGGCTACCTCCTCGGAGGAATACCGTTCGTACGCAACCACATCGAGGTGATCCTCATCGCCGTGGTACTCGTCTCGACAGCGCCGCTCCTGATCAACGCACTGCGCACCCGACGCCGCAGAACCGCCACCTCACCGGGTACCGTCGCCGGATCTGCGGAATTCTCGTCGCGGCAGTGATTTCGTATGGAAGCCGTCGACCGCCGAACCCTTGCTGACCGCACAATGGTCGGACTCACGTACCGGCGGTTCCCACTGATCGTGATCATGGCGGCGCTCGCGGTTCTGTGGTCCGACCCGGCGCTGGCCGACCCGGTGCCCGGCAGCGTCCGATATGTCGCGATGGGTGATTCGCGGGCAGCTGGGCCGTTCCTGGCGCCGACGTCGATTCGGGACGGATGCTTCCGGTCGGCGGAGGGATACCCCGTCGTGGTTGCCCGGACACTGCACGTCGCACACTTCGTCAACGTGTCCTGCTCGGGGGCCAGGACCGAGAACGTCACGGATACGGCACAGCTCACACCGTCGGGGCCGATGCCGCCGCAGCTCGACGCACTGCGCTCGGACGCGACGCTCGTCACCCTCAGCATCGGCGGAAACGACATCCGGTGGTATTCGCTGGTGCGCTCGTGCTACACAGACCACCCGGGATTGGATGCGAACTGCCGCTCGGACCCCGCGGTCGCCGAACGAATGAACGCAGCGCTGTCCGGGCTCGGGCCGAAGGTGTCCGCAACACTCGCCGCGATCACCCGGAAGGCGCCCGGCGCAACCGTGTTCCTTGTCGGTCATGGAGGGATCTTCGGCAGCCGCGGCTGCTGGCCGAACATCCCCACCAGCGATGCCGACGCGGCCTGGATCTCCAAGTTCTTCGTGAAGTTCAATCGCGTCCTGTCCGAAGCAGCGCTGACGAACCGGGCCCGGTACGTGGAGATCGCCACCGCCGGCGCGGGCCACGATGCCTGCGCCCGACCGGAGCTAGCAACGATGGTTCGAAGGCCTCCGCTCACAGTCTTTCGCACAGCCGCTGCACCCGACCACAGCAGGGATGGAGGCGATCGCGTCGCTCGTCGTCACCTCGGCGACCACGAACACGGGCCCCCGATGACAGGGCCACCCCGCGTGGCCACGAGCTTCTCCAACATCGGAGGCGCGTAAGCGCCGGATGGCCCAAGGAGCGAAGCTCTCGCAACGAACCTCGGTCAGTGGCGGGAGGGGGACTGCGGGTCGGTCTGCATCGCCAACACCGCGGCGAACCCGGTCAGCAGCAACGTCGGCAGGAGCAGAACATTCATGCGCTCCCTCCTCATCTCAGTGCGCCTGTCGGGGCGGCCGGGCGGCGGTCGGCGAACATGGCCTCGATCCTGGACTTGATCTCCGCCGGGCTCATCGAGCCGCCGACGTGATGCGGTCGGGCGGTGAGCGGGGATGTCCGGACAGTCGAGGCTGTGTTCATGTACTCCTCCTTCAAATGTGATGTCGAGGTGCGGCAATCACCGCAGGGGCGGTGCCTGTGTCCACCCGTCACAGATGCTGTGACCCGCTTCACATCACAGCGTGTTGAAGTTTGTACACCACACCGACTCTTTGCGCCAATCGGCCTGCCTCCCAGCGGGTCCGGGCAAGTCCGCTTAGACGAAGCCCACGGTTCACCGGGGTGGGGGCATCCGGCGGGGTGGGCAGATCACCGTCGAGGCGGAACACCGGGCGCTTCCATTCGGGCAGGCTCAGTTCCCTTCGGCGCTGGTTGTCCGTAGCGGCCGGAGGCTCATCGGGGGATCGCCTCGGGAGCCAGAGCGTAACCACTTCCGGTGGTCTTGGCCTGATACATGGCCGCGTCTGCGCGGCGGATCAACATCTCACGTGTCTCCGCCGGTGCGGCAAGTGCAATACCCACGCTCGCGGTGAACCGGAAACCGCGCCCACTCTGGTGAGTTCCGACCTGCAGGGTGGTGATCCGAGTGGCGATGGTGACGGCGTCCTCGGCGGAGATGATCTCCGGGCACACGATGAGGAATTCGTCGCCACCGATCCGCGACACGGTGTCGTCGGCACGCACAACCGACTGCAGCTTTTCGGCCAGCAGGATGAGTGCTTCATCCCCGACCCCGTGACCGAGTCGGTCGTTGAGGATTTTGAACGCGTCGACGTCGATCAGCAACACCGCCGTGGTGTGCTCGGTCCCGCGTGCCCCAGGGCGGCGTCGATCTGCCGATGCGCCAGGGCACGGTTCGGTAGCCCGGTTAAGGGATCGTGCAGGAAATGCCGGAACTCCGACCGGCCCTCCCACTGCCCCTGCTCAAGCAGCGCCGATTCCATCTCCGGGGCCTGTACCACCCCCACATCGGTGAAGAACTCCGGTGCCCTGCGCGCGGCGACGGCCGCGGCGTCGGTCAATCCCACCAGGTGCATTCCCGCGGGGTTGAGATGAAGCAGGCGACCGCTGTCGTAGTCGGAGACGGCGACCAGGTTCGGGGCCCGCTCGATCACCGACAGCAGCATCTTCGCGTCCGCCGTGACCGGTCGCATCGTGGCCGCCCTCCCGCGCTTCCGGGGCAGGTGGCCGCACTGCGCGTCCACCCGTCCGGGTCGAGCGTGGGCCGACGATCCGAGTGGACACCGACCAGGATCCGTTCTCGGCCCCAGTCTGCCGTACCCCACAGACGCTTCGTCAAGCGCCGCAGCCACCGCAGGTCCCATTCTCGCGGCAGTGCCCGGGTGCGGGCCGACCGGGACGGCGACGATCCGTCTGGTGTCCGTTCCCCTGCACGAATAGGGCATCAGGCTGCTGTAGCGGGCACTGTCCCAGCCCCGTGCGGGGAGCGGGAACAGCCGTGTCACGGCGGTTGTACCGGAGGTGGCCAGCAGCAGATCCTAGTTCGCGCCGATTGTGTCGAGTGGAACCCTCAGGGCCGGTCCGAGCATGTCGGGCACACCGCCCGGTGTGCCCACCCCGCCGGACAGCCGGGCCACGACGTCGATCGGGATACCCGCCGACAGCGGTCCCCACGCAGAATTGACCTCGAGGTGCCCGGTCGCGACCAGGCCGCGCGGATGGAAGACCCGGGCGCCGTTCGTACCGTGTCGAGGGTGTGCACGGTCAGGTCCGCAGGTGCGATTATTCCGCTCGATCCCTATTGCAGGACGGCGTCGACCGTTTTCTTCAACGCCGACGGCTGGGCGGGAGACGTCGGTGCCTTCTCCTTCAGCTCGAGCAGGCGCTCGCCGATCTTCTGGAGCTGTTTGCGCCCCAGCTCTTCTCGCACCTTGGGAAACCAGTCCTGCTCTTCTTCCTCGATGTGGTGCTCGACGTTCTCGATCAGCACCGTCGTCTTCGCGTCGAATCGCTCGTCGTCCGGCGTCATCCCTGCCAGCTCGACGACCAATACGTCGGCGACGTGGTGCTCTTCGTAGGATTCGAGAATGTCTTCCTCGAGGTCCGGGGCCAGTTCGCGCACCTGCGGGTACATGCCCTCGTTCTCGATGTAGGTGTGCACCGTCAGCGCTTCGATGATGGCGTCGACAATGCGGCCTTTCTCCACACGGGCGTTCGGCCCGGCACCGCGGAAGTCCCGGAAGAGTTTTCGGATCTGCTTGTGATCGCTTTTCAGGAGCACGATCGCATCGGTCGACATGAGTACCTCACAATGGGGGGTCGAATGGGAACGCCGGGGCAGTGACGTCGTCACTACGCATTACCCACCTGCGCCGACCACTAACACGCAGGCCTTTCAGCAGTTCGCTGCCACCTCGACTGCTTGCTCGCCGACCCACCACATAGGGCCCCAAGGGCCTGGCCGTGTCCTCCGGTAACCGTCGGGCGTCCACGATCTGATTCTGCTCGCCGAGCCCGCGGGTGCATGTCGTGGACGGTGCGGCTCGAAACGCCATCTGCCTCACGCGATTACTTTCCCCGCGGCGGGGGCACCCGGCTCGAAACATTGTCGGTGTCGTCGCCGACCGGCGGCCACACCACGCGGCGCCGTCGACAGGGCGCCGATTCGATCGTGCCGCACGCCACCGCGGCGTGGGGTGCACCGGATGGATGGAGGTCGTCGCCATGCCCATTGCACCTGGACTCGGTTCCGCCGAGGACGCCGACCGCAGGCCGGCGCCGCAACCCGTCCACGACAACGACCCGGTCCCGGAAGCGGAAGCCGTCGCCGCCCGAATCAGCACCCCGGAAGAACCCCTGGGACATCTCGGTCCCCGATTCAACCGGCGCTCACCGTTCTTCATCGGCGCGACCGGCGCCGCCGGGGTCGCCGTCACCTACGGGGCCGTGCACCTGCTCATCACCGCGCAGCCCATCCTCGTGTTGATCGGGTTGGCGCTGTTCCTCGCCCTCGGCCTCGACCCGATCACCTCCTGGCTGGTGGACCGATACCTCCCCCGCTGGCTGGCCGTGACCATCGTCTTCACCGTCGCGCTTGCCCTGGTGGTGGCCTTCTTCGCGGTCGCGATACCACCGATGGTCACCCAGGCCGAGCAGCTGATCGACCGGGCACCGGACTACCTGCGCCAACTCCAGGACCACTCCTCGACGGTCGGCCGGCTGAACGACCGCTACCACCTTCAGGACCGCCTCACCGATGCGGTGAACGGAAGCGGGCAGACCCTCGTCAACGAGGCCGTCAGCGCCGGCACCGCGGTCGTCGACGCCGTCGGCAAGTCCCTGATCCTCGCCGTGCTGACCGTGTACTTCCTGGCGAATCTCCCGCAACTGCGGGCCACCGGCTACCGGCTGATACCCCACTCCCGCCGACCGCGTGCGATCCTGATCGGAGACCAGATCACCGCGAAGGTCGGCGCCTACG
Source organism: Rhodococcus sp. 4CII (assembly GCF_014256275.1). Classification (NCBI taxonomy): domain Bacteria; kingdom Bacillati; phylum Actinomycetota; class Actinomycetes; order Mycobacteriales; family Nocardiaceae; genus Rhodococcus; species Rhodococcus sp. 4CII. The sequence continues at coordinate 15,828 of NZ_JACCFE010000003.1, read as the reverse complement.
TGCTCGGCAACGTCCTCATCTCGGTGATCGCCGGGATCGCCACCTCGGTGTGGCTGATCGCCTTCGACGTCCCCTACGCACTGTTCCTCGGCATCTTCGTTGCACTGCTCGATCTCGTGCCCGTGGTGGGATCGACCATCGCCGGGGTGGTGGTGGCAGCGGTGGCACTGACGGTGTCGCTGCCGGTCTGCATCGCCACGATCATCTTCTTCGTCGCCTTCCGACTGGCCGAGGACTACCTCCTGGTGCCGCGGATCATCGGCAGAACTGTCCACGTCCCGGCGCTGACCACCGTCGTCGCCGTGCTGATCGGCGGCGCCCTCCTCGGGATCGTCGGTGCGCTCGTTGCCATTCCGATCGCCGCCGCCATCCACCTGCTCGTCGAGGAAATCACCTTCCCACGACTCGACCGCGCCTGACGGACTAACGGTGACAGGCGCCTACTTCGGCCCTCCTGCACCCTCTGCGTAGATCCTCCGTCGTGCACCTGGTGTCCAAGGACTGGCAGAACGCGATCGCCGAGCACGAGAACGCCCGCGCAACACGGCGTCATCCCACAACGTTGTCCCGGCCATTCTTGCACCGGGATAGCGAGCGGTCCGGGCTCGGCGACCACTCAGAACGTGTTGTCGAGGATGCCGTCCAGTTCGGCCAACAGCTGGTCGGCGCGGTCTTCGATGTCGTCGAGGAGGTCGGTGACGTCGGTCAACTCATGGTGGGCGTTGCGCCGGGCCGCGGTGCCCCGTTCGTAGTAGGACGGATCGAGTACACGGCCGTCGTCGATCGGATACCTGCCGGGCGACTCGGCCGGCCGCGGCCGCGGCTTCGGCGGCGGAAGAACGTGCGCGGGCGCGGTTCCGGACAGGTGGGCGCGGACGATCGCGGCGACGGCACGTGCGGTGGGCGGCGCCGGGTCGAGCGGGGTGTGTCCCCAGCGGTTGATCGAGGTCAGCAGCGGTCGGTCGTCGGCGCGGTAGCCGGCGTCGAAACCGGTCAGGTCGCGACCGGCCTCGAAACGCTTAGCGACCGGGCCGGTGCCCTCGTTCCGGTCGAGAAATCCCAGGACCTCGATCCACTCACGGTAGATCACCCCCACGGGGATTTCCGGTGACTCGGGCAGGTCGACCCGGCCACCGTCGACAGTCAGCAGGAGAGATGCATTGTGGTCGCCTGGTGCGGTGAGATCCCGGCGTCGGAGCCGGGCGATCTGCTCGAACCCCACCCCGGCGGCGGCCAGGACCAGGATGAGCCGGTCGCGGCGGCCGAAGAATCCGGCCGGCCACCCCGCGATAGGGATCTGCGGGAGCCGCTCGGCGACGATTGCCGATACGCGGTGCAGGCGAGCGGCTCTCGTGGTGTTGAGGGCGCGGCGAATCGCCTCGTCCGTGCCGGGGGCGGGGTGCCCCTGCCTGCGGTGGACGGTGTTGATGACGCTGACCCGGCGTCGTTGGGTGGCCGGGGCGGCGGGGTTGTCGCGGAGGAACCGGGCCAGCTGCTGCGGTGTGGCAGGGATCGGGGGTTGGTCGGTCGCGGCGCACCAGTCCGCGAACAGCACCCATACGTGCCGGTCCCGGGCCGACAGACGCGGTGGGGGTTGCGCGGGATCGGCGCCGGTGCCGGGTGTGGTGGCGTACATCGCCTACAGCCCGAGGACGGTGACGGCGTTTCCGACGAGCGGAGTGCGTTCCCGCGCATACGCTTCCACCATTTCCGGGGTGGTATGCCCGGTCTGTCGCATGATCGCGTGGGCGTCGGCGCCGTTGCGGAAGGCCTGGGTGACGAACCCGGCGCGCAGGGAGTGTCCGCCGAGCTGAGTGACCTGGTCCGGGTCGTAGCCGGCCTGTGCGGCGCGGCGTCGGATCGCCTTGTGCACCGCCGCCCCGGACAGGGCGGTGTCGGAGAGGTTGCCGTTCTTGCGGATCGACCGGAACAGCGGCGCCCGCGCCGGCGTGCGGGGGCTGACGCCGCGGCAGACGTGCGACTCGAACGAGTCCGCGGTGGTCAGCAGCCGGATCACGCCGGGGCGGCCGCGGTGATCGAACGCGGCCACGACCTGCGCCCACCGCACATAGGCGCAGGGCGGGCAGCTGTCGTGGCGGTCGGTGAACGGCAGCGCCCGCACGGTGCCGTCGCCTTCCTGGTCGGTCTTCGATCGGCGCAGCCGCACGTGCACCCCGTCGTGCCGGTGCACGCGCACGTCGCCGCCGTCCAGGCCGACGAGTTCGCTGCGCCGGAAGGCGCCGGCGAACCCCATCAGAATCAGTGCGCTGTCGCGGCGTTCGAGGACCGCGCCGGCCCAGCCGTCCACCGCGCCGCGGGCGGCGGTGACGATGGTGACGATGTCCGCGGTGAGCAGCGCGGCCCGCGGGGTGCGGGGCCGGTCCCCCACCGCGGCGTAGTCGCGGCGGATCCCGGACAGCGTGGCCCGCACGATCTCCTGCCCGGTCGGCGACTCGTGGCCGGCGCGGGAATGGTGGTGGGCGATCGCGGCCACCCACTTGGTCAGAGTGGCCGGCGCATACACCCGGATGCCGTCCGGGCCGATGGTGTCGGCGGCGTCGACGAGGTAGGCGGCCACCGTCGCCGGGTGTGCCGGCAGCGGAGCATGCCCGTGGGCGGCGCACCAGTGCGTGAATCGCCGCCACGCCGAGGCGTAGGTGCGGCGGGTGCCCTCGGACCGGGACTCGGCCATCGACCGCCCGATCCGCGCCGCCACCGCCTCCGACAGGTCCGGAAACACCGCCGCGGTTTCGGTAACAGCAGCCGCGGGCAGCTCGCGGGGACGTAGGCCCTGGTCGATCGTCATGCCGAGCATGTTATCGGCACCCTCCGACACGATTTCGACGCGAAAAGTGCGCTGAGGTGCGGTTTTCGGGAAGACGGTGCGGGAAGAGGAATTCTCGTCACCAACCGCGCACAAACCAGAAGTAAGCCGCTGAAGGGCGCAAGAAGGCCTGATGCGACTGCGTGTAGGTGTGATCCGTCGTGTGAAGTGACACGCGAGTTGTCCAATTGCCAGCCTTTATGTCCAATCGCGCCCGGGGCTTGTCCAACGCCGGCTTCTCGATGGCTTACCTGGGGAGATGTCGCTGATGTCGGAAGTGCAGCGCAGGAAGCGGCCCTGTCATCGCCGAGATTCCCCCGATCGTGCCTCGATGCTGACGGCCTTCCTTATGGACACTTCACTGGCACAACGCGCGCCGAGTCCGACAATTCGCAACGATTGGACAGAATGATTGGCACACCGACCGGCATTCCAGCAGCACCGCGTTGGACAAATGCCTGGTCCGATTGGACATCTCCACTGTCACTTCACACGTCGTCGCAATGTCAGACGCACGACCTGCGAACTCGTCACTCCATGTCAGCACGTCTCGTCCCTAGATGTCAGTATTCGGGGCTGAACTGCGCAAACTTTCGGACCTGCCAGGGTCGCGAAATCGCCTGACCTCGACGCGGCTGAGCTGGCAAGCATTGACCTCGCACAGGGGCGCTGAGGTGCGGCAACGCCAACTGGACTACTGACACCGCCGTGATGAACCACTACTGACATTTCGGTGGCGACTCACATCTAACGCCACAACGCCAGGCACACAGCCCTAACGAGTCGGAGCCGGGCGGATGCGACGGGGCGGACAGCAACTATGACGCTGAAGCGTTGTGACGCCAGAACGCCATGGAGGCCCGTTGCGGGGCTCAACGGCCGACTCGCCCGTCCGCCGATCCGCCGCCCGAGCGTTTGGGCGTTGTAGCGCTGCAATGCCGCAACGCGGATGCCCGCACTGCAGTCGCAGTCGCACACCATCGAGACGCCATGCCGCCGGAACGTTGTGACGCTAGAACATCGGTTTGCGTTGCATTTGCATCGCCACACCACCTCTGGGGCGTTAGGGCGTTATGACGCTAGAACGGCGACGCAAGACGCTGCGCAACCACGGTCCGCCGATGCGCAACGCCGGTACGCCCGTCGAACGTCATGACGTTATAGCGCTGGAACAGCGAGTCTTGATCGGTCCGCAATCAACCGTCCGGACGTCACGGCGTTGGAGCGTTGTGACGCCAGAACTCCGGAGCGACGCATTGCGCAAGCCGGCACCCCTGTTGCACCAGGCCGCCGTCGGCATTGCAACGCTGCAGCGTCACGCAGTTCTAACGCCACAACGCCAGGCACACAGCCCTAACGAGTCGGAGCCGGGCGGATGCGACGGGGCGGACAGCAACTATGACGCTGAAGCGTTGTGACGCCAGAACGCCATGGAGGCCCGTTGCGGGGCTCAACGGCCGACTCGCCCGTCCGCCGATCCGCCGCCCGAGCGTTTGGGCGTTGTAGCGCTGCAATGCCGCAACGCGGATGCCGGCACTGCAGTCGCAGTCGCACACCATCGAGACGCCATGCCGCCGGAACGTTGTGACGCTAGAACATCGGTTTGCGTTGCATTTGCATCGCCACACCACCTCTGGGGCGTTAGGGCGTTATGACGCTAGAACGGCGACGCAAGACGCTGCGCAACCACGGTCCGCCGATGCGCAACGCCGGTACGCCCGTCGAACGTCATGACGTTATAGCGCTGGAACAGCGAGTCTTGATCGGTCCGCAATCAACCGTCCGGACGTCACGGCGTTGGAGCGTTGTGACGCCAGAACTCCGGAGCGACGCATTGCGCAAGCCGGCACCCCTGTTGCACCAGGCCGCCGTCGGCATTGCAACGCTGCAGCGTCACGCAGTTCTAACGCCACAACGCCAGGCACACAGCCCTAACGAGTCGGAGCCGGGCGGATGCGACGGGGCGGACAGCAACTATGACGCTGAAGCGTTGTGACGCCAGAACGCCATGGAGGCCCGTTGCGGGGCTCAACGGCCGACTCGCCCGTCCGCCGATCCGCCGCCCGAGCGTTTGGGCGTTGTAGCGCTGCAATGCCGCAACGCGGATGCCCGCACTGCAGTCGCAGTCGCACACCATCGAGACGCCATGCCGCCGGAACGTTGTGACGCTAGAACATCGGTTTGCGTTGCATTTGCATCGCCACACCACCTCTGGGGCGTTAGGGCGTTATGACGCTAGAACGGCGACGCAAGACGCTGCGCAACCACGGTCCGCCGATGCGCAACGCCGGTACGCCCGTCGAACGTCATGACGTTATAGCGCTGGAACAGCGAGTCTTGATCGGTCCGCAATCAACCGTCCGGACGTCACGGCGTTGGAGCGTTGTGACGCCAGAACTCCATGGAGGCCCGTTGCGGGGCTCAACGGCCGACTCGCCCGTCCGCCGATCCGCCGCCCGAGCGTTTGGGCGTTGTAGCGCTGCAATGCCGCAACGCGGATGCCGGCACTGCAGTCGCAGTCGCACACCATCGAGACGCCATGCCGCCGGAACGTTGTGACGCTAGAACATCGGTTTGCGTTGCATTTGCATCGCCACACCACCTCTGGGGCGTTAGGGCGTTATGACGCTAGAACGGCGACGCAAGACGCTGCGCAACCACGGTCCGCCGATGCGCAACGCCGGTACGCCCGTCGAACGTCATGACGTTATAGCGCTGGAACAGCGAGTCTTGATCGGTCCGCAATCAACCGTCCGGACGTCACGGCGTTGGAGCGTTGTGACGCCAGAACTCCGGAGCGACGCATTGCGCAAGCCGGCACCCCTGTTGCACCAGGCCGCCGTCGGCATTGCAACGCTGCAGCGTCACGTAGTTCTAACGCCACAACGCCAGGCACACAGCCCTAACGCAGACCATCCGCTGAAGGTAGTCCGCTGGTCACCGGGGGAATTTCAGGGTTGTGACGTTATACCGCTATAACTCCATAATTCTGTAACGCTTCAGCGTTGTACGGTTCATGCGCCAGAGCGGCGTGTCGTCATCACGTATCTACGGCGCGGTTGTAGCGTCTACAGCGCAGTCGCGATCTGACGCCTCAGTTCCGGTTCGTCGCCGACAGCTTGTCCCTTCGCTCGCGAGGCGCGACGTTTCCACATGAGTCCTCAGGAAGGCGCAAATGGCCAACATCATCGTCTGCCATTCCCGCAAGGGAGGCGTAGGCAAGACCACTGAAGCCTATGAACTTGCATACGAGCTCGACGCAGTTCTCGTCGACCTCGAGCACGACGGTGGGGGAGCGACACGCAAATGGGGATATCGTCCTCAAGATCGTGTCAAGGTCCCATTGCTCGACGCGATCAGGTCAGGGCGAGTTCCGAAGCCGATGAAGGGCTTCAAGAAACCGCTGCTCGTGCCAGGGCATCCAGACCTGTACGACCAGGCGCCCTCAGAGGAGGTCATGGCTGAGGCCCTTGTACGGTGGGCTGAGGAATGGGACACGGAATGGGTTGTCGTCGACACGCATCCAGGCTCCAGCCCCCACGGGCATGGCGCCCTCTCTGTCGCGAATGTCGTGCTGGCACCGACACCGCTGCGAACGTTGGACCTTGATGCGACCGAACAACTAATCGACGAGCTGGCTGACTATCCGCTCGTCATCTCGCCGTCGATGGTGCCGCCCGTGCCTCCCGCACGGGCTGTTGAACGACTCACACGAATGATCGAGGGGACTCCTGTTCAGGTTGGTCCGCCGATCCCAGCAGCCAGCCACGTTGGGACCCGTACGAAACGAATTGCGATTACGGCCGAGGAGCCGCCGGCGAAGCCGCTACGCGCGTTTGCCGCAGCGATCACAGACACGGCCAAGTACCTGACGGAGTACGTCCAGTGAGTAGCGGAATCGATCAACTCAACCAGATGCGGAGCAAGTCCACCCGGAGCAATGCGACTCGCACGATGCCGCCACCGCGTCATCAGCCGCGCGCCACTCCGGTGAATCTCTCGGACGAGTCGCCTTCCCAGGAGGCGACCCCCGGGATGCCCGTACAGGAACCGGTCAACTTGGCGCAGCCGTCGGTGGCGACTGGGGCAGCTGGCATGCATGTTCCGCCCGTCACTACAAACGGGGGAGACGCTGACCAGCAGCCGCCAGCTCAACGCCAGCGGACACCCGCGGAACTGCCGAAACAGGCGCCGGCTTCTGTCCCCTCTCAGGAGCCAGAAGAGCTGACGAAGTCCACGATCTACCTAGACGATGCGTCGGACCAGTTTCTCGAGGAAGCGATCTACCTCGGCCGCAAGCAGAAGCCACGCATCGATTCGCGCAGCGCAATCGTGCGCTTCGCCCTCCGCGCCCTGTCCGAAAGCATGACCCCTGGCGAGGTCATCGACGCAATCCGCGCAGCGGCACCCCCACCAGGTAATCAGGGACGGCCACGACTGTAGTCGCCTAACGCATCGCAGTGTTCCGACTTTCTATAAAGCAGGGGAGTCCCGCCGGTTTGCAGACCGACGGGACTCCGTGACCGGGAACCCGTAGAAAGGAACAGCCCGATCATGACCGACTTTAACCTCCGAGCTGCGAAGATCCAGTTTCGCAGCCTCATCGTTGTCCTTGTCGTTGCGATTATTATCGCCACTGGCATCACCACAGGAAGCTTCGTACTCTCGTTCGACGCATTGCGGGAGTTCGGCCGACAGAACATGATGCGTGCTGATCTCGCCTGGATACTCCCTGCCATCATCGACAGCGCGATCGGCTTCTCGACGATGGCAGCCGTCGCCCTGAACAAAATAACTGGTCACTCAAGGGGTCGAAATTTTTTCGCTGGCTTAGCTGCTGTCGTCGTCTTCCTCAGCGTCTACATGAACGCGTCCCACGCGTATCAAGCCGTGGTGGAAGCGGAACGCAAGATTGCTGCAGGTATTGACATCGGAATCACGCCGAACGCGCCCTGGGTTGCAGCGCTTACTGCAATCATCCCGCCTGCGCTCATTCTCGCTTGCACTCACGGACTCGGAATCCTGATCAAGGCCATCGGATCCGCGTACAACGAGTACAGCGCCCAGATACGTGTGGCAGCTAGCGAAGTCGACCAGGAAGAGTTCTTCGAGTTCCGGGAGCAAGAGCTCGCAAGTACAAAGCATAGTGACTTGGCCGGCGCGGATACACGTTACTTCGCTGGTGTACGGGATGACTCCCTCGACTACAACGCGGAGAATCTGCAAACGACCGAACTGCTATCGAGTGACACTCGTGAATCGCTCGCCGACCACGTTGAACACGAATCGGACGAAATCCCGTTCGCATCTTCTCCAAACGCACTCACTCTCGATGTTTTTCTGACGAATGCCGACCTCTCCGATGCAGTGAAAGCCACCGCACGCATGAAACTGGCAGACCCGTCCCTGTCCTTCGAGTACATCGGGAGCGCGTCCAGCCCGTCGGTACACGCTTCTACCGCATGGCGGCGGTACGACAAGTTCGAAAGCCTTGCGCATCAAGCCGGATACGACGTACCACCGTTGCCGGACGTTAGATCGGACCGCGCAAAGTACGACGAGGAAGCGCGTGCATCCGTAGTCGGTGCGACCAGCTGACAACCTTGCCGTTCGGGACGAAAGTTCCAGTCGCGACCGCGAACACGGACGCTGCGCTAGATGGCACTCGAAAGCATTCCCCTTGGTGTTGTGAGCCGTCTTCGGAGGCCTCGCGGTCGTACACAGTTCTAGCGTCATAATGCCCTAACGCTTGAACGCTTGAACGCTCGACGTCGCATCTGAATGACACGATGGCCGACCCTGTCTCCGTTGAGAAGACAACCCGAAGAGTCAACCTGGGGTGGGAACAATGAGAGGCGGGGGAGGGGAGGCCCCGCCCTCTCCCCCCAGTGCGCCAGAAAGCACGCGTTCGCCCCGCGACAACCGGCCGAAGGTGGTCGACAATGACAACACACTCCTCGCCCCCGCTTCGTGAAGCGAAGCTACCCAAAGAACGCCGGCCAGCATCCCTCGGTCGCCTCTCTCCACCGAGCGCTCGCGGACACGGCGCCTGGCGGTGGCCGCGCACTGCACGCGGGTGTTCTCCGAGAAGAAGACCAGCACCCGCAGTGGGGGTGGGAACCGAATACGCTGGAAAGGGGCCGCGGGTTGCTGGTCGGCGTTCTTGCCGGTCTTGATGGTCAGCTTCTTACGATGCCGCGATCGGGGTGCCCTTGTCGGGGTAGCGCACTGGCGAAGAGCACGCCGTCATCGTCGATCACCTTCGGCCGCCGTGGTTGCCCGCGCGCGGCGGCGGCTTGCTGGCCTTCGGGGTCTTCGTCCGGGTGTAGTCCTCCCTCGGGAACGGGGTAGCCGTGGTATCCGCCGAGAATCGGGCGGAAATACAGGTCAATTGCTATGCCCAGCCCGATCTTTCTAACCGCTGCGAGTACGTGCTGACTGACCAGGTACCTCGGTGATTATTCGGCCGCTACTACCGCGACCCCCATCCCCGATGGTGTCGCAGAACTCCCTCTCAGAAGTTGCGAGTTGTGAGAGGAGTTTTGAGAATGGTGACCTGGGCGGACACGAGCCCGGCGAGGTGTTCTCAGAACTCGCACAACTGGTCATTTGTGCGAGAAGCGGGTCCGCGACACTGCACCCTACCCACACCCGATACAGCCACAACAGACCGCACCTGAACAGGACCTATACCGGGGACACGGCCCCTTTCCGACGTATTCGGTTCCCACCCCTCGTCGAGCAGTTGCCGAAACGAGAACCGTGATAATGCAGTTCTAGCGTCACAATGCTAGAGCGTTAGAATACTGGACCATCTCGGTGCAGTCGCCGCTTCTGCAGGGGCACGCGCCGTAGGGGCAGCCCCTCGATCGCACCGCCAGACTGCGGCCGGAACGACTTCTTGCGCGCCGCGGCGGATCGAGGCACATCTGTATCGCTGCGACATTCGTCGATGCCGTCGATCGTGCTGTCATGCGGCCGACCGACCGGCTGAATTGATCTGAGCCACGATGGCCCGAGCAGTGGAGTAATCGGCTCGTCCGTTCGATCTGGTGGGGAACCTGCCGTAGCGGACCCTCGCCGGCGCCGAAATTGGTAGTGCAAACGCCCCGGTCAAGTTAGTTCGGCGTGTCCCGCGCTTCTTACCCCGCGTAGTCCGCCACTGTTGCTCTTCATTCCACCAGGTAAACAACTCTCGGTCCACCAGATGTCGTGACGTACGGCGTGCGTTGGTACCCGCCACCCCACGGATCTTTGCGGCGGACTCAAACACCCGGAGCAACTTCTCGCCCGTGGCCGCGGAGATGAGCAGTCCCGCCAAATGAAGGCGACTGAGGGCTCTTTCAATGAACTCGGTGGTGTAACCGGTCTTGTCAGACAGGTCGTTCGGGCTCTGCACCCCTGACCGGTAGAACCAGTGAACCCGTGCGGTCGCCGCACCCAACCCACCGCACATCGATGAGGTCCATAGATCGTGGGTGTGATGAGTCAGAAGGGGAAGCCCAATTCCGGAGGCGGGGGCGGGTTCCCCTTGTGTTGCATTAGAGGTGTCTATACCCACATCTGAGGGCAGGTTGAGGGTCCACCTCGCAGCTCGCGTCCCGGCGCTGGGAGTTGTCAACGTGACCCAGCCTTCCCCTGCCAACACACGCAGCCTTCTCGATACCGTGGAGGCGTCCAGGGCGCACGCCTGCGCCAGACGTCGGCAGTCGATGTCGAGAACCCGAGTCCGGGCGCTGCGCGCCAAGCTGGTCAGCGCGTGCAGGATCCGCTCGTCACTAGCCCCGCCGCGCCGGCCCCAGCGCGCCGTTGTCGCGCCGAGGGCATATTCCACGCCGTCGAGCTCGTCGTCGATCGTCTCACGTGGAGCCTGGCCGGGGTCAGCGGGAAAGGTAGCGGCCCGGGTGAGGGCGCGGGACCATTGGCGTTCTGTGTCGCCGCGGCCGCGGGCCGCGTCCTCACGAAGCCGAATCAGCCCCGGGGCGGCGGCAACCGCGGCCCGGGCGTCGTCCAGTGAGTGCCCAGCCCGCGCCATGGACAGGAAGATCGTGTGGGTCAGGGCGCTGCGGTCGGTGCCCGGTGCCGGTGCGGCACCTAGTAAGGCTGCGGTTCGGTGGGGAAGGGGCCGGCGGGGGCGGTCGAGCCGGGGACCCGCGGCGTCCTCCACGATCCGCAGTGCGCGCGAGCTACGGGCGACGGCGGATGGAGATGGTTCACTGTGGGGATGGCGCGCGAGTAGCCAGGTGACGACTTCGGGTGTGGTTCCGCGGCCGACTTCATCGAGCGCCGCCGAGAGGGCCTGGCCTTGCAGATGTGGGGTCGAGCGGCCTCCTGCCCGGTGTGGCGCTCCCGGCGGGCGCACCGCGCCTGTCGCCGGATTCGTCAGGGCCGAGGTGTCGAGACTGGGGTAGTGCTGGGCGAGGGCATGCGCCAGTCGCCGAACCTTGTCCGGGTCTGCGCCGGTTTCGGCAAGCCGGACCCATACGTGTTGCCCGCCGGTGGGTCCGGAGTGAGTTCGCAGATGCGCCACTCCCAGCTCGGTCAGCTGAGAGGCGAGACGTTCCGAATCCTCGAGCGCGATGCCGCGTCCATGGCGGCCGCTGTCGAAGTCGAATCCGAGCAGGCGAAACCGCCGGTCGGAGTCGGTGAGGTAGACCGCCCACGGAAACTCCGGCAGCTGCGCTGGGATGGAGACAGCGGCACTGTAGTTGTGTTGTCGGTCTGGATCGATGCGGACTCGTCGGCGCGGCGACCACAGTCGAGTACACGTGCTGTAGAGCCGTTGTGTGTTATCGGGGTCACCAAGTGGCGGGGTGACACGCGCATGGGTTTCTAGACCTGCATCAGGGCGTGAGATACCCTGAGACCAGACCGGCAAAGTCTGTCCCTTCGGGGAGATGCAGTACCACTGAGATTCGAGCTGGTAACTCGAATCTCACCAACCTCGAAAACCCTCGGCCTACCCGCCGGGGGTTTTTGGTTTCTCAGCTGGTCAGCGGCACCGCGGATAAGTATGTGGCGGCTCGCGAGTAATCCTTTGGTGTTGGAGTCTCGCTTTCGCGTCCTATGCGGAGAGTGGCAACACCCCCTGGTCCAGTTCGCGCACTAGCTCGGGATGCCCGGTATGCAGGGACAACAAGTCAGAGACGTACTGGCTAACTGAGCTTGCCCCAGCCTTCTCGGCCAGTTTTTCGAGATCGCTGTACACGGCAGTCGGAACACGGCCCAAACGGCCACGATCGCCTTTGCTTGGCATAGCCATCCGAATCTCCTTGCCTTGAAGCTTCTCTACGACGTCCATCCTGGTCCAGATTGGACCGCCAAGGCGCTCCGACACGCTGGGTAAATCCAGATATTGTTGCCGTCATATCCGAGCAAGTCGTTCCGTTCCTCTACCTATGTTAGCGGTACATGAGCGATGTGGCACTTATCTATATCTGGGAGACTCGATTTGCGACACGTTCTCGTGGACAGCGACTGCGGGGTGGACGACGCACTGGCGTTGGCCTTTCTCGTCGGCTCGACAGACATCGAGCTAGTAGGTGTCACGTCGACCTGGGGAAATTGCACGGCAGAAGAAGCGGCAGCGAATGCCCGATACGTGCTCGACGCGGTGGACGCAAACCACATACCGGTGACCAGCGGGTCTCATCCACACACTTCGTGGCGGCGCGGCGACGCTCACGGACCAGATGGCCTCGGTGGGACCGAAGTGCCTCGGCCGCGGTGGGCCGGTCCAACGAATGCAGTAGAAATACTCGTTCGGTTCGCTCGTGACCATGCAGGTGAAGGTGAATTGTTATGCATCGGGCCTCTGACGAATCTGTCGGCAGCTCTAACGCGTGAGCCACGGTTACCCGAACTGCTCAAACGCGTAGTGATCATGGGTGGTCACGGTGCGAGCAATAGTGAATGGTTGCGGCAGGTCGGAGATACCAATACTCGACATGATCCGGTTGCCTCCCAGCATGTCGCGTCCTCGGAGCTGCATGCACTCTGGATAGGAATCGATGTCACTCGCACCGTGCTGCTCGTAAACGGGGACTTCGGCAGTGGTGCGCCCGGCAGAATTCTTCGCCGAGTCCATCAGGACTACGGGGTCAGCCGAGGAGCGGCCTACGGGTACGACCCTCAGGAGTGCTGGCGGGTTCCGGCACACGATGGCGTCACTGCCGCGTGCTTGGTGGACGCGGCGGCAGCTGGCCTTGTGACGGAGTCCGGCCGGCTGAGCGTGGTCGACGGATCTGATTCCGGACCTGTACTGAAGGTTGTAGGACCAGGTCCTCACCAGATCGCGACAGGAATTGATGGAGAAGCAGTCCGCACGATGTTGCGGCGGGGGATTCAATGATCGGGCTGAGACGGTATCTCACTCGATTGAAGGCGCGGCGCATTGTGGCGCAGGCACTCCGCCACCACGCAGTGACAGTCGAGGACCTGCGCCAATTCTGCTCCGCCCGCACCGGCAGGCGCGTTTTGCTCGTACCCTTCCCGGTCTCTGGTCTGGAGGATCGGCCTTCCGGATTCCTCTTGCGCGCCCGAAACAACACCGATTACGTGTTTTATGATCACAGAGCAGGATCGTGGCGGGCCACACTGATAATCTGCCACGAACTAGCACATATCCTTCTGGACCACAGCTGCGGAATGACCGAAGTACTGGACGACCAAATGCTGACCGCTTGGTTCCCGTCACTGTCTCCGGAACTTCTCAAGGACGCACTCAAACGAACCGAATACGACACCATCGCGGAGTACGGAGCCGAGTACTTGGCTACCAAACTGCTGATTCTGACCCTACTCGATGATCTGGACTTCAAAGCGTTGCGTAGCTCTGTGCAGATCGTGTGTGCCAACAACATGATTCAGGCCTACGCGAGCCGATGAGAAACCACCTGCCACTCGCTCTCGATCTGGGCATACTCATCTTTGCCTGGATCGTTGTGATCTCCCGCTTCTGCCTGGTCCGCAGCCGACATGCACGGATCGTCACCATGCTCATCCTGTGCTTCACCGCGGTAGACACCCTTAAGGCTGGCCCCATCAACGACGCGCTCACCTTCTACCTTGATGCCCGCACGGTCCGGTTGGCTGCACACGTCCTGTGTGTAGTAGCAGCCGCGGTTGCAGCTTGGGCAGCAGCAAGTGCAGCGAAACGTCTACGGCCCGCCCGCCTGGCCTCCGGGGTGGTCGCTGCATCAGCTGGCCTGATCGCTCTCGACGGGTTGGCTGGTCAACGTGACCATGTCATTGAAGCGGTGCATCCGCAGGGCATCGCGGTCGCTTATTTCACAATCTATGCAGGCTCGATCGTCGTGTTCGAAGCGTATGCCGCGACAGTTCTCGCCGCCGCGATCCGAACCGATAGGCCGAACCGCGGACTGCTCGCGCCTTCGGCTACGGTCGTTGGCCTCTTCCTGGCCACAGGTCTCAATGCGCTCACGTTGTTGTGGTACGCAATTCGTGCCGCCACCGGCGAGATTGGACCGGCAGAGCAGTTCCAGCGGAACTCAAACGGGAACCTCTTCGCGTACTTCACTTTGGTGGTGGCGTTGGTCGGTGCAGCGGCGGTGGTCCGGCGAACGAGTGGTGAAAGTGCTATCAACCGTTCATCCGTCAACGTCACTGACCTTCAAGTTCTGTGGCGAGACCTAACCGACGCCGCCCCGCACGTAAAGCTCGATATGAAAGATCTCGGACCAGACGCGCGCACCGTTCGGATGATCACGGAGTGCATTGACACCCTCTACGACCTCGGACTAGACCCAGCGACAGTCACAATCACGGACCTACACTCCGCCCCGCGCGTGCCGAATACGAAGACCCTCACTGACTCCCGAGTCACCGCAACCGATGTCATCAATCTTGCGCGGCGTTGGGATTCCCGATCTCTTCGAGACTGACCAGAAGCGCTTTACGCTGACTCGCATTGGCAGACCCACGCAACATTACGCACTCGGGCCCCGCAGCGACCAAAACCTTCAACAGACGGAGTTCGGTGTAGGCGTCATTCTCACCGGGAGTACCGAAGTAAGTGGCGTGAGCAGCACTCTTGTCGTTGAAAACGCCGCTGATCTCAACGAACCGATGCTGCTGGCCTACGGTGAGATCGCCAGCCAAGAGAGCCTGCTCGCTGCAATCGAGCGACGCCGCAACTTCACCACTACTCAGTGCCGTAACGCTGAGAAGCAACTCAACTTTCTGGCGGTCGGTGACTTCGTCAGTCATCTGCATCATCATCCTTCGTTAGGTCGTGGGCCAGAGAACGACGTCGAATATTGGCTTTCGTTCGTGCCGGGGTGATGTCGTCCGGAGGTACGGACCAAAATTCTTCAAGCGCCTGCGCAACCCAAGTCGGGCTGATGTGCCCCTGTTCTCCCCGATTTCGGAGCATCGCCGATGCGACTTTGCCTATGTGCGGCGAGATCAGAGTACGTAAACGATCGACGGCGTCAGACAGCTCTGGCTCGTCAATGTCGTTGGCAAGCCGGCGAAGCTCGGCGCTCACCTCGACAAGTTCGCCCAATGCTGAGTATGTAATCGATACTTCACCAGCTGGCGCACCGACCTCATCGGAGCCCAACGGTGTTGGCTCGCCACCCTCGTATGTTGTCGCAGCACTTCCCTCAACCCATCGCAGCACGTGATCGAGTTTCTTAAACGTCGCAACGCGCAGGGGCGGTGACTCGCCGCTTTCGATCCTCACCATCGTCGGCTCAGATGGCCCGCCTTGTGCTGCGACAGCGGCAAGACTCAGCCCCAACTGACGTCGACGCAGATTGACCACATCGGCGAACTGCTGCATGTCGGGCATGGAAGCAGCGTACTTAAAGACGACAGGCGTCTTTAACCCAATGCTCCCGCGCGACACGTCACACCCACACCTTATATAAGCGTTGCGTAAACGCAGAACGGTTAGGTACATTCGTATCGCCAATGTATGTACATTATGTAAGTGCCGCAGAGCCGACAGTGTTTAAGCGGGGACGACGACTTTCGGGGGG